>NZ_JBIWPA010000048.1:0-58958 GCF_044768035.1 Kitasatospora sp. NPDC101176 | reverse complement strand
ACCCCGTACCCCAGCGCCGACAACCGCTCCGCCACCCGCCGACCCGTCTTACCCGTACCACCCACCACCAGCACCACACCGGCATCGACCGGAAGGTCCACAACGCCCTTGGCAACCACGGTGACCACTCCCCTCGGAGACGTCGAATCAACCTGCGGACCCGGGCCCGTCCGTGCGTCCCGTGCGTCCGTCCTCGTGTCCACCAGTGAATTCCACCGCGGGCCGGCGAGCCATAGCCCCCGCACTCACGTCCATGCGCGAGCGTCTACGTCCCTTCCGCGGCCCCGAAGTCCGAGGCCACCGCCCCTCCGCCACCCACCAGAACACAGCCGACCCGCCACGAACCACCGTGTTCCACCCGCTCTCCAGCGGCCCTCTAGCGCCCGCACAACGCCCCCACACACCGCCGCGCGCGGCCGCGACCGGCGGGCCCCCGCGCCGACTCCGGGCAGCCCGGGCGGACTCGGCGCGAACCCGGTGCCGCGGCGACGCGCTCCGGCCACGAACGGTCGACGGCCCCACCGCGGCGGGCGGGCCCGGTAGCGGCACCGGGCCCACGACCCTTCCTCCCGTCGAGGTAAAGCCCTTTCGGGGGGCGGGCCGTCGGCGAACGCCGGCGGTCAGTGGTGGGCCAGGACGGCGAGGTCCGCGCCGAAGCCGACGGCGAGCCGCCCGTCCGGGGCGACGGCCAGCCCGCGGATCCCGGCGGGAAAGGCGTACCCGCCGATCTGCCGGCCCGTGCCGGCGTCCCACACCCGCACGGCCCCGTCGTCCCCTCCCGCCGCGACGACGGGGCGGCCGTCCAGCACGCCCACCGCCCCCACCCGCACGTCACCGCCGGGCACCGCGAAGGACGGGCCCGCCGGCTCGCCCGTGGCCACGTCCCACAGCCGGACCGTCTCCTTCCTGCACCCGGTCAGCAGGACGGACCGGCCCCCGAGCGACTCCAGGGCCATGGCCCCGGACTGCTTCGGCCGCTCCCCGACCCACCGGCTCTCCACCAGGTCCCACACCCGCCCTTCCCAGGTGACGCCGACGAAGCGCCCCTCCACCACCGCGAAGAAGGTGATGGACGGGCTGGTGTACTCGCTCGTCGACCGCCCGTGCAGCGGTTCCCGGGTGGCGAGGTCCCAGATCCGCACCGTCTCCACGGAATCGCGGGCCAGGAGGGCGGGCCGGCCGTCCACCGCGCCCACCGCCAGCAGCCCCACCGCGGTGTCCCCGGCGGCGAGCGGCTCCCCCGGCTCCCCGCCGTCCAGGTCCCAGCACCGCACCCGGGCGTCCGCGCCGCCGCTGAGGACGACGGGGCGGCCGTCCACGACGGCCGTGGTGACCGCGTGCACGGGGCCCGCGTGACCGGTCGACCAGGCACCCGCCCGCTGGTCGCCGCCGAGGTCCCAGACCCGGACCGATCGGTCCTCACCGCCGGTCAGGGCGAGGTGGCGCCCCTTCGCCACCGCCGTCGCCACTCCCCGCACCGCGCCCTGGTGGCCGATCAGCGGCAGGCGCAGGTGCGTGCGGGCGGACAGGTCCCAGACCTGGACCGGCCCCCTGCCCTCGAAGGCCACCACGGCGGCGGGGCGGCTCCCGAGCGTCGTCACGGCCGCCGCCGCCACGTACGCCGGGCCGGGCTCGCCCACCGGCTCGCCCGTGGCCAGGTCCCGGACGGCGGAGTCGAAGGTGGTGGCGCTGACGGCCAGCGGGACGGCGGCCTCCGGGTCCGTGGCCAGCAGGCGCGTCCTGGCGTTGAGCTCCATGGTGACGCAGCGGCGGTACCCCCCGCCGTCGCCCGCGTCGTCCTCGTCGTCCGCGTGCTCCTCCCGGTCACCCTCGGGCGCCTCGACGTGGTCGCCGCCGGCGCTCAACTGCCGCCCGGAGAGCAGGTCCCACCGCCGGACGACCCCCTCGTCGTGACCGGTCACGGCGACGGGGCGGCCCTCCAGCACCGCCAGGGCCAGCGCGTGCACGCTTCCGGTCCGCACGGTCAGGAGCGCACCGCCGCCGGTGCGGTCGGCCAGGTCCCACACCCGCAGCATTCGGTCGGTGCCGCCGCTCACCACGACCGGCCGGCCGTCGACCAGTCCGGTGGCGAGCGCGTTCACCCACGAGTCGTCCACGCCCCGGTGGGTGGCGACCAGTTGGCCCCCGGCGAGGTCCCAGACCAGGACCGTCCCCCGGGAGTGGCCGGTGACCGCCACGGGGCGGCCGTCCACCACCGCCGTGGCCAGCGCGCGGACCGCGCCCCGGGAGCCGGTCGCGACCGCGCCGGCCTTCCCGCCGGTCACCACGTCCCACCAGGCCAGCGTGCCGTCCTCGCAGCCGACGACGGCGAGGGCGCGATCCGCCGCGACCACGCTCGCCACCGCGACCACCCCGGCCGGCGCGGGCACCGCGTACCGCAACCGGGAGTCCAGATCGGTACCGGTCGCCCACCGCACGCCCCAGGCCTCGCCGGGCCCGCCGGGCTCCCCGTCGGCCGTCACCGCGGCCAGGCTCCTCGCCAACTCCCGTCGTCCGTACCGGGCGGCGTCCAGCGCCAGCAGCTGCCGCCGCACCCGTGCCCCGGACTCCCGGTGCACGTGCCCCGACGCCCGGTACACGGCGGCGGCCGCCAGCTCCTCCGGCCCGACGGCCCCGTCCAGCGCCGCCACCACCTGCTCCGGATCGCCGTTCACCAACCACCCCGGATCGGCCAACCGCTTACCCGTAGCCCCACCTTCACGGCCCGCGCCGTCCCCCGGAAAGTCATCGGTCATGCCCGGCACCCTACGGCCCGGCCCCGGGCCGCACCCTGGCCGCCCCCGGGCCGCCCGGGGGCGGTAAACGCAAAAGATTTGCTTTAAGAGCCCAGCGGACCCTACAGTCCACTAACGCAAACATTTCGCTTTTGTGGCGCGAGGGCTCCGCTGCTCCCGCCTCGGCCGAAAGGAACAACCCACCATGTCCACCGCCGGACTCACACCGCCGGAGGCGGCCCGCTGGGCCGCCCTCGCCGGCCTCCCGCTCGCCGCCGACCGGCACACCGCCGTCGCGACCACCGCGAACCACATCCGGTCCGTCGTCGCCGTCCTGCGCGAGCTGGACTTCGGGGACACCCCGCCCGCCGCCGCCTACCGCGCGGAAGGAGGAGGCCGCCGTGCAGCCGTATGAGCTCTCCCTCACCGCCGCCTCGGACGCGATCCGCTCCCGGCGGCTGTCCCCCGTCGAGCTGGTGGAATCGGTCCTCGCCCGCGTCGACCAGGTCGAGCCGCAGCTCGGCGCCTACGTCGCCGTCACCGCGGACCGGGCGCGCCGGGCCGCCCGCGCGGCCGAGCACGAGGTGGCGCACGGCCGGTACCGGGGGCCGCTGCACGGCGTCCCGATGGGGCTCAAGGACCTGATCGACATCGCGGGAACGCCCACCACCGCCAGCTCCCGGGTCCGTGCCGGCCACCGTGCCCGGGCCGACAGCACGGTCGCCGCCCGGCTGGCGGACGCCGGCGCGGTCCTGGTCGGCAAGACGCACACCCACGAGTTCGCGTACGGCCTCACCACCCCGCAGACCCGCAACGCCCGGGCCCACGACCGGATCGCCGGCGGTTCGAGCGGCGGGTCCGCGGTGGCCGTCGCCTCGGGAACCGCGACCTTCGCCCTGGGCACCGACACCGGCGGGTCGATCCGGGTGCCCGCCGCGCTCAACGGGGTCGTCGGTCTCAAGCCGACCTACGGGCTGGTGCCCCGACACGGCGTCACGTCGCTGTCCTGGTCGTTGGACCACGTCGGCCCGATCACCCGCACCGTCGAGGACGCCGCCACCGTCCTGACCGCCCTCGCCGGGCACGACCCGCGCGACCCGGCCTCGCTGGACGTGCCCGCCGCGGACTACCGGCCGGCGGACGACCCGGACCTGACGGGCCTGCGCATCGGCCTGCCCCGGACCCACTACTTCGACCACGTCGACCCGGAGGTGGAGAGCGCCGTCCGGCACGCCGTCGGGCAGCTGGAGGCCCTCGGCGCGCGACTGGTCGAGGTCGACGTCCCGATGACCCGCTACCTCCAGGCGACCCAGTGGGGCCTGATGGTGCCCGAGGCCACCGCCTACCACGAACGCACCCTGCGCACGGTGCCCGAGCTCTACCAGGCCGACGTCCGCGTCCTCCTGGAGGCCGGCGAGCTGCTGACCGCCGGGGACTACCTGCGGGCCCAGCGCTCCCGGACCCTGATGCGGCAGGAGTGGGCCCGCCTGTGGGAGACGGTGGACGTGATCGCCGCCCCGGCCGTCCCGCTGACCGCGGTGCGGGCGGGTGAGGAGACGGTCACCTGGCCGGACGGCACCACCGAAGGCGTCTCCGACGCCCTGGTGCGCCTCTCCGCACCCGCCAACATCACCGGGGTACCGGCCCTGACCGTCCCGGCCGGCCAGGACGCGGCGGGCCTGCCGATCGGCCTGCAACTCCTCGGCCGCCCCCTCGGGGAGCAGACCCTCCTGCGCGTCGGCCACGCCTTCGAGCGCACCCGCCCCACCCCCGCCCCGACACCGGCGTCCTGAACGCGCGGCGGCGTCGGCATCCGAGTCCGGCGCCGACCGGCCGCGGGCCGGCTGCCGATGGGAGCCGGATAGCCCACGAAGGACTCCGGTGGCAAGGGCGGACCCTACAACCGCGGCGGGGATCCTCCGTCGTGCTCTGGCACGGGCGGCGGTCGGCGGGGCGAAATACGATCACCGACGACGCACACCCCGGGCACGGTCACGGGGTCGCCGGCCGCGCCCCGCGTGCGGCTCACGGCGCCCCGTCATGCGCCCGGACGTCGCCGTCCCGGGCGAGCAGGTCGGCCACCGGCGCACCGCCGGCGGCCCGGCGGGCCTGTTCGATCGGCACGGCCGTACCCCATTGGAGAGGGCACCACCGCGTGAGCATGCAGCAGATCACCCCGAAGCAGCGGGGCTACCTGATCGTCAACTCCCACCCCACCGGCAGCGCGGCCGGTGTCGAGGAGCTCTGGGGGTCCATCGCCCCGGCCGCTCCCGCCGGGCGGGCACCGGTCGTCCTGGTGCTCGGTTCGAGCGCCGGGTACGGGCTGGCCATCCTGGTGGCGGGGCTGCGGCGTCTCGGCGTCCGCGGTGTCGGTGTCGGCTTCGAGGCGGCCGCCAACGAGCGGCGCACCGCGACCGCCGGCTGGTACCGCACCGCCGCGACCGCCGGGCTGGTCGAGCAGGCCGGCGGCGACTTCACCTTCGTCAACGCCGACGCCTACGCGGACGCCACCCGGGCGGAGGTGCTCGGGGTGCTGGCCGAGCACTACGGCCCGGTCGACTACCTCGTCTACTCGCTCGCCTCGCCACGGCGCACGGACCCGGCGACCGGTGAGGTCCACCACTCGGTGATCAAGCCCGTCGGCGCGGCCTACACCTCCCCCTCGCTGCTCTTCCCGGACGGCCTCCCCGAGGTCGGAGCGGTCGACCTCGCCCCGGCCGACGAGGCGGAGCGCGCCGCGACGGTGAAGGTGATGGGAGGGGAGGACTGGCGGCTCTGGGTGCAGGCCCTGGCCGACGCGGACCTCCTGGCCGAGGGCTTCACCACCGCCGCGCTGTCCTACGTCGGCTCGGAGATCACCGCGCCGGTGTACCGGCAGGGCACCATCGGCGCCGCCAAGGAGCACCTGGAGGACACCGCCGGGCGGCTGCAGCGCGAGGTGCTGGGCGACCGGGGCCGGGCGTTCACCGTCGTCGCCGGGGCGGCCGTCACCCAGGCGTCCACCGCCATCCCGTCCATCGCCCTCTACACCTCCCTGCTGCGCAGCGTGCTCGGTGCGGACGGCTGGCGGACGACCGCCGACCAGGCCGTGGACCTGTGGGAGCAGCTGAGCGGGGCGAAGGCGCCGGTGCTGGACGAGCGGGGCCGGATCCGGCTGGACGGCTGGGAGCTCGACGCCGACGTGCAGGACGGGGTGCGGAAGCTGTGGGCCGACCCCGCGGCGGCGCTGGCCGCCGATCCGGACGCCCCGGCCTGGTTCTACAACCAGTTCCGGCAGCTGTACGGCTGGGACGTGCCCGGCGTCGACTACTCCGTCGAGGCGGAGGCGGTCGTCCCCTGGCCCACCCGGCGGCGTTAGGCCCTCGGCCGGGGTGGGCCGACATCAGCGCCGACCCCGGCCCACCCGAGTCCGCCCGAGCCCACCCACACCCGCTCAGGCCCGCCGCGGCCGGACGGGCCCCCGGGTCACAGCCTCGCGTGGGCGCCGATGTCGGCGCGGAAGGCCTCGACCATCGCGGCGGTGACCGTCGGGCGGCTGGCGCCGATGGCGGCGAGGTGGTCGGCGGTGGTCGCCCCCGGGACGGCGTCGTCGCGTTCGAAGGCGGTCTGTGCCGCCATGCGCGCGGCGTGCTCGATGTCGGCGGGTGAGAAGCGGTCGCTCGCGGCGACGAGCGCGGGGACGTCCACGTCGGCGCGGTCGGAGTCGAGCGCGTAGCGCGACCAGATGGCGGCGCGGGCGCCCGGGTCGGGCGGTCCGATCGGGATGACGTAGTCGAAGCGGCCGGTGCGCAGGAAGGCCGGGTCGAGCGAGCGGACGGAGTTGGTGGCGCAGACCAGCAGGCGGCCTTCGCGTTCGCGGAAGCCCGGGATGAGCTTGAGCAGTTCGTTGGTCACCCCGTGCATCGCGCCGGCCTGCCCGGCCTCCCCGCGGACGGGGGCGATCTCCTCGACCTCGTCGATGAAGACCAGTACCCGTTCCAGCTCGCCGATGCGTGCGAACGCGCTGCGCAGGGCGGCGGCGAGGTTGCCCTCGTCGGCGAGGCGGGAGGGCAGCAGTTCGACGAACGGCCAGCCCAGGCGGGAGGCGATGGCCCGGGCGAAGGTGGTCTTGCCGGTGCCGGGCGGGCCGAAGAGGGTGATCGCGCGCGGGGGCCGGACGCCGTGGCGGGCCGCGCGCTCGGGTTCGGCGAGGGGGAGCACGATCCGGCGTTCGATGAGCTCCTTCTCGGCGGTCATCCCGGCGACGCGCTCCCACAGGTCTCCGCCCAGGAGCCGGCCGCCGAGTTCGTCGAGGGTGCCGGCAGCGGGGCCGGCGGCGGGTTCGGTCTTCTCGAAGTAGGCCGCGGCGGGCCGTCGTTGGTAGCCGGCGTTGTGCAGTCCTTCGCCGAGCAGTTCGTCCTCGGGCAGCACGTAGGCGATGCGCCGGACGCGGGCCTCGACCAGCCGTCGTTCCAGTTCGCGCAGGAGTGCGCTGGCCAGGCCCCGGCCGCGCCAGGGCGGGGCGATCGCCACGCGCATCACCCAGGCCCGCTCGCCCGTCCCGGCCAGCTGGGCGAGGGCGGCCCCGATCGGCGTGCCGTCGTGGACGGCGACGACGGCGGGCTGGCGCGCGGTGAGCGCGGTGATGCACTCGGCGAGCGAGAAGACGGATTCCTGCCCGAGGGCGGCGGTGCTGTCGATCAGGTGGACGACGGCGGCCAGGTCGTCCTCGCGGTAGTCGTGGATCAGCCAGTTCACGTGCGGCGCTCCCTGCGGCGTCCGGTGGTGCGGGTTCCGGCGAAGGTAGGCGGGCCCGGGCGGGCCCGTCGTGCGCCGCCCGGGACAACACGGTGTGGACGAACCGTACGGGGAGGCGTCTTGCGTTCGGGTGCGGTGGACCCCGTCCGCCGCACCCGGGCGGACCGCGCGCGACGCTCCCGTCAGCTCGCCTTCGGCCCGTCCTGGAACACCGCCTTGACGAGCTTGTCCATCACCTTCGGGAACACCTCCGCCGGGTTCAGCTCGGCGTCCCCGGTCGTCACCCCGGCGGTCAGCGTCCTGCTGCCGTCGGGGTTGCTGTACATCAGCGCGCCGTACCCGCCCGGGGCGCCGCCGTTGTGGTGGTAGACGGTGCCGCCGGTGTCCGGGCCCAGGTCCTGGACGAACAGCCCGAGGCCGTAGCCGAGCGGCCCGTGCGGCGTGCGCATCTCGGCCAGCAGCGGCGCCGGCAGCAGCGTGCCGCCGTTCAGCGCGGAGACGAAGGTCTGGAGGTCCCGGGTGGTCGAGTACATGCCGCCGGCGCCGAACAGGAGGGAGAGGTTCTGGCGGGAGACGTCGGCGACCTTCCACTCCTCGCCGTCCTGGTAGCGGTAGTAGCCGTGGGCGTGCGGCTCCGGGAGGTCCGTGACGTCGCCCGACAGCACGGTGTCCCGCAGTCCGAGCGGCCCGAGGATCCGCCGCTGCATCTCCTCGCCGTAGGGGCGGCCGGCGAGCCGCTCGATCAGCAGCGCGGCCAGCGTGTAGTTGGTGTTGGAGTAGCTGAAGCCCGCCCCCGGCTCGAACCGCGCAGGCTTGGAGAGGGCGAGCGCTATCAGCTCCTGCGGCCGGTAGCTGCGCAACCGGGTGTCCACCCACTCCTTGCCGGTGGCGGGGACGCCCAGCACGATCGTGCCGTCCTCGTAGTACTCGCCGGTGTAGTTGAACAGCCCGCTGGTGTGCTGCAGCAGCATCCGGACCGTGATCCGCCCGTCCAGCCCGAACTCGGACAGGTGGTCGGCCACCGGGTCGTCCAGGCCGATCCTCCCCTCGGCCACCAGCTGCAGCACCGCGGTCGCGGTGAAGGTCTTGACGACGCTGCCCGTCCAGAACCGGCCGTCCGTCGGCGGTTCGGCACTCTCGCCGAGCTCGCGCACCCCGGCGCTGCCGACCCACTCGCCGCGCTCGTCGTGGACCCTCAGCTGCACCCCGGCGAAGCCGGCGTCGACCGCTTCCTGGATCGCCTGCTGCAGTTCGGGGCGGGGGTCGATCGTCTGCATGATGCTTCTCCCGTGCTTTGCGCTTCGCGTTTCTGACAACGGAAAAGCTACGTTGCTTTCCAGATATCAACAACCCACTCGTTGCGCAAAACTGACATACACGCAGGTCATGGCCGTTAAATCGTTGCAGAGGCTCTAAATCTAACGCAACGACAGCTGGCGATTCATTGCAATGGATGAAGACTGAACGCTCTGCGTGAAGCGGGGCCCTCCCACTCCGGGGCCGAACAGCCCTCCGGCTCCCGGCGCGAGCGCCGGGAGCCGGAGGGCTGTTGCCGCGGTGCCGCCGCTACCGCGACCTCCTCCTGAACACCACGAGTCCGAGGCCGAGAGCCGCGGTGACCAGCGCGATGACGGCCAGCCGGGTCCCGTCGGTGGTCGTCCCCGTCCCGGGCAGCGGTCCCGGGTGCGGGGACGTGCTGGGGTGCGCCGGGAGTGAACCGGAGTGGGAGTGCGTCGGAGTCGGGTGGGGCGAGGGGCTGGGCGACGGGCTCGGCGAGGGGCTCGGCGAGTGCGAGTGCGTCGGCGACGGGCTCGGCGAATGTGAGTGCGTCGGCGACGGCGAAGAGCTCGGCGACGGCGACGGGCTCGGCGAGGGCGGGTTCACGGGGAACTCGTTGGTGAAGGTCACCGCCCCCTGGTCACCCACCTGGACCGTTCCCGCGGGTGTCCCCGGGTCGGTGTCCTCGACGGTGACGACGGCGTTCGCCGGCGGGTCGACCTCGGTCACCGTGCACCGCGCCCCGGCGGGCACCCCGATGGTGCGGTGTCCGTCCGCGTCGAGGGTGAACCGGGCGTCCTCCGGCGGCAGGGTGACGGGCAGTTCCCGGCCGTCGGCGTCGAGGAGCACGCAGGTGACCGCGAAGGCGTACGGGCCGGAGCCGGTGCCCTTCACCTTCTTGTCGACGGTCAACCGGGCCCGGCGGAAGGTGTTGACGGCGGTGACGGCGACGGTCCGGCCGGTGCCGATGACGACCGCCGTGTCCGGCGAGTGGTGGTCGACGGCGTGCGTCGTGGCTCCGCCGGTGCGGCTCTCGGTGGCCCAGCAGCGGGCCCCGGCCGGCAACGGGTACCCGAGGTCGTCGATCTCGCGCTCGCCCGCGCCGTCGAGCGTGTACGGGCGCCGGTCCACGAGGGTGCGGACGGAGCCGTTCCCGGAGGCGACGGTGCAGGTCAGGAGCAGGGTGAAGCTGCGGTCCCGGGCGAACTCGGCCGCGTCGCCGGTGACCTGCTTGACCAGCTTGAGGCCACCGGTGGTGAAGGTGTTGGTCGCGGTGACGGTGATGTCGGGGTTCGCGGTGGTGACGACCGCCGCGTCGGCGAAGCCGCCGTGGTCGACCGCGGCGTCGGTCGCACCCGCCTTGTCCGGCTCCTCCGCCCAACAGCGCGCCCCGATGGGCAGGTCCGGGATGCGGATGCTCCCGCCCGCCTTGAGGTCGTAGCGCTTGCGGACGACGAAGGCGACGGCCGGTGCGCCGTCGGTCCCCTCCGCCTCGCGGACGCAGGTGACGCGGAGGCTGAAGACGGCGTCCCGCACGTACGGGGCGTCGGCAGGGGCGCCGGTGACCTCCTTGGTGACGGTCAGGGTGCCGAGCGAGAAGGTGTTGGTGACGTCGACGACCACGGTGTCGACCGGGCCGCCGCCGGGCCGGACGGTCACCGGGCCGACCGGGGGCGGAGTGCTGTCGGCACCCGCGGTGTCGGTCTCGGTGACGGTGCACTCGGCGCCGGCGGGCAGGTCGTCGACGGTCCCGGTGAGGCCGGGGGCCTTGAGGGCCAGGCCGCGGACGACCGCGTCCGGCTTCCCGTCGAAGGAGCAGGCGATGCGGAAGCGGAACGTGCGGTCGGCGTACCGGGTGCCGGGGCCGTCCAGCTTCTTGGTGACGCGCAGGGATCCGGTCGGGAAGTCGTTGGTGACGGTGAGGCCGGCGGCCTTGCCGGGGACGGAGCCGACGACGGCGGTGCCGGTGCCGCCGCCCGCGGAGTCGGTGGCGCTGACGGTGACGGTGGTGGCGCCGCCGGCGGCGGGTTCGGTGGCGGTGCAGTGCGCTCCGCCGGGGACGTGGTCGAGGGACTGGAGGCCCTCGCCCGCGAAGACCAGGTCCTTGGGGAAGCCCGTCAGGGGCTGTCCGGCGAGGGTGCAGTCGACCCGGACGGTGAAGGGGCCCTTGCCGACGTCCTTGGCGGCCGCACCGGTGACGGCCTTGCGGATCCGCAGGCTCGCGGTGCGGTACTCGTTACTGATGACCAGGTGCTGCCCCTCCTGGTCGGGGGTGGCCGGGGTGATCACCACCTGCTGGGCGTTGGCCTCGCCGAGGCTGGGGCTGGTGGCTCCGGCAGGGTCGGTCTCCCAGACCCGGCAGGTCGCTCCGGCGGGCACGCCGACCAGAGCCATGGGCGTGTACGGGGTGATGTCCCAGGTGCCTTCGCGGACGGTCCGGGCCGGGCCGCCCTCGGGGGTGACGGTGCACCGGTAGGCGAGGGTGTAGGGGCCGGGCGGCAGGCCCTCGGGCAGGCCGGTGACGGCCTTGTCGACGCGCAGGTTGCCGAAGCGCATGCCGATGCCGACCTTGGGCGGCTCCGTGGTGGGGAGGTCCTCGGGGGCGCCGTCGCGCACGACGGTCTCGGAGTGCGCGAAGGAGTTCCAGGCGATCGACGGGTCGTGCGGCTGGGTGAGGTCGACCGGCGCGGACATCGGCAGGCTGATGAACACCTCCGCGCCGGGCTTGAGCAGCGGGTCGAAGCCGATGCCCAGCTCGATCCCGGTGGCGTCGGGGGTGAACGCGTCCTGCCAGTTGCCGGGCTCGCACGCACGGCCGGGCGTCCGGACGGTGGCGCCGCAGGGGCTGGTCACGGTGGAGTACCGGGTGGTGAGGGCGCCGGGGCCGGTGAGGACGGGGGCGCCGGCGAGGGCCGGGCGGGGCTGCCACTCGGTGCCGCGCTGCTGGTCGCCGAGGAGGACCCCGGTGTCGCCCTGGTGCGGGAGGACGTCGAGCAGCCTGATCTGTTCGGCCGGCTCGGTCCCGGTGTTGACCGCGTGGATCAGGTATTCGTACTTCTGGCCGGGCAGCACGAGCGCGGTGCAGGGGTACTGGGTGTAGGTCCGACCGCCCTGCCGGAGGACGGGGCAGCCGGGTGAGTCGGTGGCCGCGTAGCTGCGGGTGGCCGCGTTGTAGAAGCCGAGGCCGGGATCGCCGGTGACCCACTTGGCGGCTTCGAACGCGGTGCCGGCCCGGGTGCTGATCTCGGCGCGGGACGTGCAGTAGGTGCCCGGCCCGAAGTCGGCGGTGTCGTCGACCGC
Organism: Kitasatospora sp. NPDC101176; assembly: GCF_044768035.1. Classification (NCBI taxonomy): domain Bacteria; kingdom Bacillati; phylum Actinomycetota; class Actinomycetes; order Kitasatosporales; family Streptomycetaceae; genus Kitasatospora; species Kitasatospora sp. NPDC101176. The sequence goes on along the minus strand of NZ_JBIWPA010000048.1, from coordinate 46,908 downwards.
CTTGCCGTCGCGGTCGGAGTCGTGTCGGCAGTCGAGGTCGGGCCGGGCCCTGGAGCCGGCCCCGGCGGTGTTCTGGACGACGGTGTCGCCCGGGACGCCGGGGGCGAGCCGGACCTGGAAGGTGATCCTGATCTCGGCGCCGGGGAGCAGCGTGAATCCGCTGAAGTCCCAGACGGCCTTGGTGATGCGGCCGGTGGCGTCGCGCTGCGGCTGGTAGGCGGGTGCCGGGGGCGGGTTGGTGCCCGGTCCGCTCGCGGTGATCCGGAAGGGCAGTCCACCGGCGCCGGCGTAGGTCTCGTCGAAGCGCAGCAGCGCGGGGACGGGGTCGGCGACGACCGGGTCGGGCAGCGGGCCGGTGCCGGTGTTGCGGACGGTGATGGTGAAGGGCGCGCTCTCACCGGGGCCGATCCGGCTGTCGGGGGTCTTGGTGACGGCGATCCTGGCCGTGCCCTCCTCGAGGGTGAGGGTGGCGGTGCTGTCGCCGAAGGGGAAGAGGGTGCCGGGCTGCTGGAGGCTGCTCTCGCCGGCGGCGCGGGCCGTGTCCCGGAGGGTCCCGGGCACCTGGGCGGCCGGGTCGGAGCGCAGGGTCGCGCGGGCGGCGACCTTGAGGCAGACGGTGGCCTGCGGGCAGGGGCCGTCGGGGTGGTAGCCGGCGCCGGGGGTGAGCACGTGGCCGCCGCCGGATCCGGTGAAGGTGAAGCGCAGGCCCCTGACGTCGCCGGCGTCGACGCCGGCGGGCAGGGCGGGTGTGGTGTCGCCGGTCGGGGTGCCGGTGGTCCAGCCGGCGGCGGGTGTGTCGCAGGCGGCGGTGCAGGCGTCCACCCGGACGCGGTCCGCGCCGGGCGGGAAGCTCACTCCGGCGATCCGCAGGAGGTCGACGGCGTCGAAGAAGTCCGCGTCGGTGTCGGTGACGACGAGCTGCCGGAGGTTGGTGTTGCCGGTGTTCTCGGCGCGGATCCTGAGGTCGACCTCCGGCCGGGGGACGCTGGGCAGGGTGCGGGCGACGGTGGAGGGGGCGAGGCTCTTCTGGACGGATCCGCCGGTGCGGGCGGGGGCGGTGGTGGTGTCCTCGTGGGTGCAGGCGGGGCCGCCGACCGGGTTGCCGCCGCTGGTGATCTGCATGCAGTTGCGGAAGCTCCGGCCGTCCGGCACGCCGTCGCGGCGTACGACGGTCACGGTGACGATCAGTCGGCCGTGCGGGGCCAGGTCACCGTCCACACGGGCGCGGACGCCCCGGGCGCGGTCCAGCAGGGCCCGGTCGGCGGCGTCGTACGGGACCCACCCGCGGGCGGTGGGGTCGTACACCTCCAGCTGGACGGGCAGTCCGTAGGGGTAGCGGTAGGAGACGGTCAGGTCGGTGAGCGCGGCGGCGTCGAAGACGGTGCCGCTCGCGGTGGGGTCGGCCGGGTCGGTGATCGCCGGCCGGGCCATCGGGCCGTTGCCCTCGTTCGCCAGGTCGAGGGTGAAGGTCACCGGCTGGCCGGGCGGCAGGTCGTTCTGGCTGGCCGTCTTGGACTGGCGGACGTCCGTCCTCGGGTCCTCGACCGGCAGGGACCGGCAGGCGGTGGAGGTCCCTTCCCCGGCCCCGTTCACGGGGTTGCCCGCGGTGGCGTCCACGCAGTTGCGCACGCCGTCCCTGGTGTCGTCGGCGGTGACCCGGTCGTTCAGCGAGCCGTGCAGGGCCAGGCCGGCGGCCGCGTTCGGCGCGATGGTGCCCAGGCCGGTGGCCTCGGTGCCGGTGAAGGTGGCCGACACCCGGCTCGGGGGGCTGCCGGGCGGGCACCCGGTGGCGGGGAGGTCCTGGGTGGTCGGCGGCTGGGCGAGGCTGACGGCGGCGGGCGTGCTGCCGTCCCGGCAGGTCACCCGCACCGTGGCGGCGCTCGCGCCGGCGGGGAAGGTCACCCGCAGCCTGCCGACGTCCACCTTGTCGAACGCGCTCGGGGTGTGCGCCGAGGGCTCGGTGACGGTGATGGAGGCGACCGGGAAGGAGGCGGTGTTGCGGCCGGTGGCGAGCACGGTGACGGGGGCCCGGGTGCCCAGGACGGCGCTGCCGTCGGCGGTGAAGTCACCGTCGGTGTCGGAGAAGAACTCCTTGCCCGCCTCGACGGTGGCGATGTTGGGCAGGATGTCGTAGTCGGCGCAGGCCTGTTCACCCGTCACCTTCCCGGCGACCGGGTCCTCGGCCGTGGTGGCGGCGCAGTTGCGGACGCTCTGGCGGGTGGTGGGCGCGAGCGGTTGACCGGTCGAGCGGACGGTGTCCCGCAGCTTCAGGTGCAGCGGCACCTCCCCGCCCTCCCGGTCGTACGGGAGCGGTGTGCCGCCGGAGCCGGTGAACTCCAGTCGCACCCCGGTCACCGAGCCGGCCGGGGCCTGACCCGGCAGCTGGAGGTCGGGGCCCGCGGTGGGCGGCCCGGCCAGGTACTCGTCCGCCGCGCACGGCGAGCCGACGGGCTTGGTGCACACCAGGACCCGCACCCGGTCGGCACCGGCCGGGAACCGGGTCACCGGCCCGACGCCGGTGAGGTCGAAGTGGTCGAACGTGGCCGGGGTGTCGTCCTCGACGGTGAGCCGGGCCACCGCCGCCGAGGTGGACGATCCGTTGCGCACCCCGAGCGTGACGGTGCTGTCCGCGCGCGACTGCGCCACGGCGGACCCGTCGGCCCACTTCTTGCTCGTGACCGGCCGCACGACCCGCGGGATCCGCACCGTGACGTCGGCGCCGTCCTCGGCCGAGGAGGCGTTGTCGGCCTTGATCGTCGCCGTGTTCCGGACGGTCGCGCCGTCCTGCAGGGTGGTCTCCTTCGGCACCCGCATCCCGATCGGGAGGTTGCGGCTGGCGCCGGCGGGCAGCCCGGTGCTGCCGGCCGGCGCCGGCGGGCTCGGCAGCGGTTCGGCGAAGGTGATGGTCAGCTTCCGCGTCGAGGCGTCGTAGACGACCGTGCGGGTGTCGGTGGTCCTCGGCAGGGAGGTGATGTCGAACTCCGGCGGCAGGACGTCCTCGATCACCGGGTTGACGCAGGAGGTGGTGAGCGAGGAGCAGCTCGCCGTGAGCTCGTAGGAGAACACCCCGCCGGCCTCCACCGGCATCGTCGCGCCCGTCACCCGCTTCTGGATCCCGACCACCGCGTCACCCGCGGCCCGCGCGGCGCCCGCCCTCTCCCCGCCCGACGGCCGCCCGCTCGGCGGGGGCCCGGCGGACGCCCCACCGGCCAGGGTGACGGCGAGGAGCCCGCCGATCGCTGATGGAACGACCACCGGCCAGAGCCTGGCGAAAGCCGGTCGAACGAACATGGGACCCCTCATCGGTGAAAGGCACGACTCACACGGACGGGTCACATGATGTAACTATTCAGTGACATAATGTGACTAATACATGCGTGTCGTGCCCTCGATCCACCGATCAGCCCTCGACTCACCGTCCGGCCCGGTCGGCCCGGTCGGTTCCGGCCGGGGCACGGGTGCGGCCGAGTGGCACGGGTGCGGCCGGCCGGGCACTGCCGACGACGACGGGCCGCACCCGCGGACGGCTACAGGGTACGGGCGAGACGATCGGTGAGCAGACGGGCGAAGCGGGCCGGGTCGGGCAGGTCGCCGCCTTCGGCGAGCAGGGCGCTGCCGTGGAGGAGTTCTGCGGTGTCCGCGAGTGCCGGCTCGTCGGGGTTCGCCTGGTGGGCCTGGTGCAGGGCGGTGACGAGCGGGTGGCCTGGGTTGAGTTCGAGGATGCGCTTGACCTGGGGGAGGTCCTGGCCCATGGCCCGGTACATCCTCTCCAGGGTCGGGGTGAGATCGTGGGCGTCCCCGACGAGGCACGCGGCGGAGGTGGTCAGGCGGGTGGAGAGGCGGACCTGCTTGACGTGGTCGGCCAGGGCGGTCTGGAGCCACGCGAGGAGAGCGGCGAAGTCCTGTTCGCGCTGGGCCTTCTGCGCCTTCGCCTCCTCGCCGCCGTCACCGTCGGCTTCGTCGTCGAGGTCGACCTGGCCCTTGGCGATGGACTGGAAGCGGTGGCCGTCGAAGGCGGGGATCTGGTCGGTCCAGACCTCGTCGACGGGGTCGGTGAGGATGAGGACCTCGTAACCCTTGGCGGTGAAGGCCTCCATGTGCGGGGAGTTCTCCGCCATGGCGCGGTTCTCGCCGGTCAGGTAGTAGATCGCGTCCTGGCCGTCCTTCATCCGCGCGACGTACTCGCGCAGCGTGGTCGTCTTCTCCACGTCGTGGGTGGAGGCGGCCGAGACGAGTTCGAGGAGGGTGTCGGTGTTGTCGCGGTCCTCGAGCAGGCCTTCCTTGAGGACCCGGCCGAACTGCTCCCACACCTTCGTGTAGGTCTCGCTGTCCTTGGTCTGCATGGCCTTGATGGCGGCGAGGACCTTCTTGACCAGGCGCCGGCGTACCGCGGTGATCTGGCGGTCGTGCTGCAGGATCTCACGGGAGACGTTCAGCGACAGGTCGTGGGCGTCCACGACACCCTTGACGAAGCGCAGGTAGTTCGGCATCAGCGCGTCGCAGTCGTCCATGATGAACACGCGCTTGACGTACAGCTGCACCCCGCGCTTGGTGTCGCGGGAGAACAGGTCGAACGGGGCGTGGGCAGGGATGAACAGCAGCGCCTCGTACTCGAACGTGCCCTCGGCGCGCATGTGGATGGTCTCGGCCGGGTCCTGCCAGTCGTGGCTGATCTGCCGGTAGAACTCGTGGTACTCGCCCTCCGTCACCTCCGAGCGCGGGCGTGCCCACAGGGCCTTCATCGAATTCAGCGTCTCCGGCTCCCCCGCGGCCTCGTCCCCGGAGGCGGACTCGGCAGCGCCCTCGGCCTCGCCCGTGGTGCCGACGGGCTCGGAGGCCATGCGGATGGGCCAGCGGATGAAGTCCGAGTACTGCTTGACGACCTGGCGGATCTTCCACGCCGCGAGGTAGTCGCCGAGACCGTCCTCGCCGTCCGCCGGCTTGAGGTGCAACGTGACCGAGGTTCCCACCGGCAGACCGTCCGCCGGCGCGATGGTGTAGGTGCCTTCTCCGTCGGACTCCCACACGGTGCCCTGATCGGTGCCGGCTCGGCGGGTGTGGAGGGTGACCTTGTCGGCGACCATGAACGCCGAGTAGAAACCGACGCCGAACTGCCCGATCAGGTGCTGCGCGGCGTCCGCGTCCTTGGCCTCCTTGATCTTGGCCAGCAGGCTCGCGGTGCCGGACTTGGCGATGGTGCCGATCAGGTCGACGACGTCCTCGCGGGTCATGCCGATGCCGTTGTCGCGCACCGTCAGGGTGCGGGCCGCCGCGTCGACCTCCAGCGTGATGTGCAGGTCGGAGGTGTCGGCTTCGAGGTCGGTGTCGGTGAGGGATTCCAGGCGGAGCTTGTCCAGGGCGTCTGAGGCGTTGGAGATCAGCTCCCGCAGGAAGATGTCCTTGTTCGAGTAGATCGAGTGGATCACCAGCTGCAGCAGCTGGCGTGTCTCCGCCTGGAACTCCAGCGTCTCGGTCGGGCTGGCCACGGGAGGCGTCTCCTTCAGTCGAAAGGCTATCGGGCAGTGAGGGGTTCGAGTCTGGTTGTCGGGCCGTACGGGCGTGCCGCGCGGCCGGCTGCGGGCATCTCCTCGAGGGCGGCGCCAGCGGGGCAGGGCCTCCGGCATCGGTGACGGTCCACCACCGTTGCCAGCCAGGGGACACGAGGGCCGCACGGCGTCGACTCGCTCAGGCCCCGACCCGGCCGGGGCCGTCACGCACCGGCCGGGGGCGTGCGGCGGTGCCGACCGCTGTCGGCGCGCAGCTGGTCGGTGCGGACGGTGAGCTCATCGAGGCGGCCGGCGATGGCCGGGTGGGCCGCTTCCAGGAAGGGCCGGGTCGCAGCGAGCGGGGCGAGCAGGTGGACGGCGTCGTTGTCGCCGAGCGCGTCCAGCAGTCGTTCCATGACGGGCGCCGCCGAGGCGTTGAGGCCGTCCAGGGCGCCGATCTGTCCGGCGAGGCGGCGCAGGTCCGCGGCGTTGTCGCGGGCCCAGGTGGTCACCGCGCGGTCGGCGGCGCGCTGATCGCGTGCGGCCTGGACGCGCTGCTCCCCGGTGCTGCCGGCCTCGGTGCCGGCGTCGGCGTCGGGGCGCATGCGCAGGTAACGGCGTTCGGCGGCCTGGCGGCTCTGGACGCCCATCGGTTCGGCGAGGTCGGCCCAGGTGGCACCGGCGCCGCGGGCGGTCTCGATCAGACCGGTCTCCCAGCCGGCGAGTTCCTCGCGAAGGTGGCGCAGCAGCAGGAGCGCGGACAGGGCCTGGGCCGGGTCCTGGTGGCCTGCGTCGTCCGGGGGCGCGTGGCGGGCGGTTCGGGCGGCGGCGTCCATCGCGCCCAGCGCGGCGGCGGCGGCCAGGAACGAGGCCGGCCCCACCCTGGCGGCGCCGACGTCCGGAGTGTCCATGTCGTCACTCTTTCGCTGACTTGATGTGTGTCATCGTCCGGATGACAGATTACAACACCCGGTGCCGCGCCACACCGGTGAGAACCACCCGGAGGGCTCGACCTGCCCGGCGCCCTGCCGGAGACCGGCGAGGCCGACCACCTGTGCCGTGTCCCCCGGAGCGAGAACGCGCTGGGCACGGGATCGAAGCGCAATCGATGCGGCACCGCTGCGACTACGTCTCTGGGCTCGTCTGGCCGAGTCTGCAGATCGGGCCGCACGGTGCGCGCCCACCGGATCCTCCCGAGATGGAGCACACCATGAAACTGCACGATGAACTGCCCGTCGACCACCGGCTTTCCCAGGTCTACCGCGTCGGGGCCGGTCTGTGTGGTGCGGCCCTCCTCGTGTTCGGCTGCCTCGGATTCGCGGACGGGCTGTCCTTCTTCAGCACCTCCGGGGAGACCGTCGCGGGCTTGTCCAGCAACGGCCTGCTCAGCCTCGTGTCGGTGGTGACGGCCGTCGTACTCGTCGGCGGTGCGGCCGTCGGCGGGAACACTGCTTCCACGATCAACATCACCGTGGGCGCGCTGTTCGTCCTCAGCGGCTTCGTCAACCTGGCACTGCTGGACTCGTCGGCCAACGTCCTGGCCTTCCGCATCCAGAACGTGCTGTTCAGCTTCGCGATGGGACTGGTGATCGCCACCTTCGGCATGTACGGGCGGGTGAGCGGCAAGCTGCCGCTCGACAACCCCTACTGGCGCCACCGCCACGAGCGGTCGACTGCTCGCAACCGGCCTGAGGGGGTACCCGGCGTGGTGGCGCGCTCCGGCCTTCCCGGGCGGCCGGCGTGAGCGGACCGCGCCCGCACCCGGGTGTTCGCCGATCAGCCCGGGCCGCGCTTCCTCGCCCCGGGGAAAGGCGGCCCGGGTTCGGACGCCCGGTGCTACTGATCGAGGCCCGCCCGGTGCTGCGCGCCGGCGGGTCGTGGAGCCCGCCGCCGTACGCCGCCTCCCTCGGCGGGATCTCACCCGTCGCCTTCCCGACCTGCACCGGCCGGGTCCGTGCGGCACGTGGCCCGGTAGGCGTCCGCGAGGGATGCCGCCACGGCGTCGATACCGAACCGCTCCCGCACCGTCGCAGCCCCGGCTGCCGCCATGGCCGCGAGCTCGGCCGTCGGGGTGAGGACGAACGAGCGCAGGCCCTCGGCAAGCGCGTCCGCCGATTCAGTGGCCAGCAGCCGCCCGTTGACTCCGTCGCGCAGATAGTGGGAGGCCCCGCCGCGCCGGGGGGCGGCCACGGGCAGACCGGCTTCCATGGCCTCGAGCACGGCAAGGCCGAACTCCTCCTTCGCGCTGGGGCACACGTAGAGCGCCGATCCCGGTCCGCGCCATGCCAATGCCTTCTCCAGGAGACGGACACGCCGGTTGGGCAGAGCGGGCCACAGTGCCGCCCGGCTTCGTGCGACCGGGTCCGCGGCCAGGAGTTCGGTGACCCTGGTGCTGACCGCCGTTTCGATGGTGGTCGGGTCGGTAGGCGACCCACCGACCAGCAACAGGGTCGTGCGGTGGTGCAGGCCGGCGAGCAGCCAGGCCTGCACCAGCCGCTCCTGCTGTTTGACGGGGTGAAGCCGCCCCACGCAGAGCAGGAGGGGAAGCTCACAATCGGTCGCGTCCAGGCCGCCGCCGTTGCCACCGCCGCGGAACAGGCGTGCGAGGATGCTGCGTCCGGTCGCGGCGTCGTCAGGAGCAGGCCTGAACGGCGCAATGCCCTCGGGCTGGACATGGACCGACCTTCTGTCCAACTGCGGGAAGTGTTCCGATAGTTCCTTCACTCCGTTCCGCCCGGGCATGGCGACCAGCAGGTCGGCGCGGTCCACGAGGCGGTCGGCGACGAAGATCCGGTGCATGTCCAGGCGCAGCGTGCGGCCTGCATCAGTGGTCTGCTCAGGGGCCAGGCCGGCGTGCCGTTCGTCCATCGTCCGGTGCGGATCGGGGGTGACCGTGAAGGCGAGCTTGGCGCCGTAGCGGCGTGTGGCCTGGGCGATGGCGAGGGAGGCGTCGTCGGCGAACCTGACGTGAGTGATGTCCGGTCGGGCTCCCGGGAGTTCGAAGACTCGGGTCGCCCACCATGCCAGTGCGGGCTGATGTGCGGCTGCGTTCTGCGGGTCGAGTGCCTCCGGTGAGTCCACGGGCAGTCGCACAAGCAGGTGCGCCGCGCTCAAGCGGCTCACCTGTTCCGGGCATTGGGCTTCCGCGGGCTGGGCGGCCGTCAGGGTGAGGACCCGTGCCGCGCGCGCGTGGGTCGTCAGGGCTTCGCCCAGAGCGGTCAGCAGCACGCTCATACCACCGCTGAGTCCGGCACCGGGTTCCTCCAGGCGGCCCAGCAGCATCGACTGCGCGACGACCGGAGAGGCCGTGAACGGCTTCGTCAGCGAGTCGAACGCCGCCCTGAACCGCTGTCCCGCCGACGACCCGGGGCGGGCCCGCTCGTGGCATGCGGCGAGGAGCAGTTGCTCGTAGGCGTCCAGGCCGATGTCCGAACCCGGCAGCACGAGGCCCCCGTCCGGCACTCCCGAAAGGTAGCGCCAGAGCGCATGCCTCTGGAGCCGTCCGGTGGGCTGCAGTCCGGCGGCCTCCCTCGCGGAGAGGGGGCGGAGGCTGTTCGCGTCCGCCACATCGAGGAGGAAGGCGGTTCCGGCGGGACCGGGAGTCGCGAGCAGCCGTCGGCGGATCTCGGCGCTGGCGCTCAGGCCGTCGTCGGGATCGCAGCTGCGTTCCCACGCCTCGGCGAGAGCGGTCCGTTCCCACGGTTCCAGGTCCGGGATTGCGCCCGCGGCGGCCAGCACCCTGGTCGGCATCGCGCGCTCGCGCCTGGCCAATCGCCTGAGCCGCGCCGCACGGCGGTCCGAGTGGGGCAGGAGTGAGTCCGGACGGGCCCGGGTTCCCCCGTACTCGGCCCGCGCCAGGCGTCCGAGCAGATCACCACCGGTGACGGCGACCACGCCCTGGGTCCAGTGGAACCGCCGCCAGGCGGCGAGAGCCCCGGCGCCCGCGGCACCGGGCCGTCGCGCTGCAGCGGCCGGACCAGGCGTGACGTGGTGTGTCATCGGTCTTCCTCCCATACCACCGAACGGTCACCGGCACGTTCGGAGGCAGGTAGTGGAACGGATTGGACACGGTGCGTCGGGCCCCGGCACCACGGCATCCGCTCTGCGCCGCACGGCCCGGCCGCGTCGTCCGTCCGTGGCTCTCAGGGGATTCCTGGCATCATCGGAAGCCGCACGCGATCCGAAGCCCTTGACGGAGGACACCATGGCCCGCGTCGCCGTGATCAGCCCGCCTTTCCACTCCCATGCTCGGCCGCTCGCCGCGCTCGGTGCCTCACTGGCCCACCACGGCGCACGCGTCGACTTCGCCTGCACCCGCGCCTTCGACGACCTCGCCACCCGGAGCCGGCTCGGTTTCACCGAACTCTCCGTCACCCGAAACGCCAACCACGGCATCGCCGAATCCACCCGCCAGGACGAGGCCGAGGCCCAGCGCCTTCGCGAATTCCTGGACGCGACGTTCGACGGGCCGACGGCAACCCTCCTCACCCAGGCGCGCCACCGCGGCGACGACATGCTCGCCGAACCCGAACGCGTCCTGCGCGACCTCGCGGCCCTTGACGCACAGCTGCGCCCGGACTGGTACCTCGTCGACCAGCTCTCCTACTCCGCGACCCTCGCCCTGCACTGCCTCGGCCTGCCCTACGCCACCTTCTGCCCCGGCCACCCCAGCTATCTGCCGGCCCCCGACGCCTACTTCGGGCTGCCGTACGCGTGGCCCGAAGCGCTCCGGCCCGCCCCCGCCGATCTCGACCGACTGCGCGCCGCGGTCGCGGCCAACGACGCCGCCTTCACCGCCGTCTTCAAGGCGATCGCCCGCCTCCACGCTCCCGGCAGGCCCGAGCCCGACCGAGCCTTCACCCTGTGCTCACCGCACGCGGTCGTGTTCAACTACCCACGTCTGCCCTGGCTTCCCCCCGCCCCGAGAGGCCCCAAGGCCTTGTACGCCGGCCACCTGCTGCCGCACCGTGGCACCGCGGTGCCGGACGCGCCGTGGCGGGCCGTGCTAGCGCGCATGACCGCAGACGGGCGCCCCGTGGTGCTGGTGGCGCTGGGCACCTTCCTGTCCGCCCGCCACGACGTCCTGGCGACCGTCACGGCAGGAATCCTCCGCCACACCTCGGCCTCCGTCATCGTCGCCGCCGGCAACCGTGTCGCCGATGTCACGGGCCACGCGTTGCTGCACGACGCCCCGCCCGAACGGCTGCACGTGGCCCCGGTCATCCCGCAGCAGGAACTGCTCTCCCATGCCGCCGCCATGGTCCACCACGGAGGCAACAACTCCTTCACCGAATCCGTGCACGCCGGCGTCCCCGCACTCGTCCTGCCCTTCTCCAGCGATCAGTTCGCCATCGCCCACGACGCCGAGCGCGCCGGCCTCGGCCGCTGCCTCGACCCCAACACGCTCACCCCGGAATCCGCCGGATCCGCAGTCGCGGACCTCCTCGCCGGAGGCGTCAGCGGGACCGCCGAACTCAGCAAGCGCATCCGCGCCCGTGGCCCCGACTGGACCTCAGCCGCGCTCCTGACACACATGCCCGCAAGCCGCTGAACACACGGCTCGGGCACCGCGGGCGAGCGAAACGCTGCGAGTGGCGACCGGCTGCAGCCGACGGACGCTGGAACGGCACCGACGGGTCGAAGGAGGCACCACCGTGAACGGACCCCTGACCGACCAGGAGCAGCGGCTGCTGAACGACATCGGGCAGCACCTGCGCCTCGACTCACCCGGACTTCACCGTCTCCTCAGCCGACGGCCGACGCTCCTGCGGCGGCTCCTCCACCGTCCCCGTCTCCTCGCCGCCCTGGCCTCGGTGCTGACGGCTCTGACCACAGCCTGCGCCCTCTTCGCGGCTGCGAGCGGGCCGGCCGCGCCCGCGGCCGCAGCCTCGGCCGCCGTCTGGGCGATCCTGCTCGCGCTCGTCTTCCGCCGGCTCGCAGGTCTTCGCGCCCACTGAGTGTCATCCGCCCAGGATGGCCGGAAGCACGCGCAGGGCGCTGCCGGCCGCCCCGAACGCCGTCCGACAGGCCGATGCGTCAACGATGCGACCCGCATGGACCGAGGTCGGCAGCCAGCCTGGAACAACGGGAAACCGGACCTCACAGCCCCATGGGAGTAGTCATGAACATCGTCCGTCGGCTCCATGAAGCCGGAATCACCAGCGAACACGCCTACGCCGCGGCGTTCGGGTCCATCGGACTGTCCCTGCTGAGCTGGGTCGCATCCATGAAGGCCGAACAGGCCGGAGTCGAGCGAGCAGACCGGTGGGGCATCTTCGTCGGCGAATGGGCTCCCACCTTCTTCGGGCTCGGCCTGGCCCTCGCCGGCTACGAGAGCCGGGCGTCCGCCCCTGCCAGGAGCTCCCGGAGCGCGTGGCTCGACCATCCGGAGGAGAAGGCCGGATGATCAGGCCTTCTCCTCCGTTCCGGCCCCGCAACTGCGATCGCGGGGCCGGATCCCTGCTCGCGGACAGCCGCGGTTCAACGGCCTGCCGCGCCTCGGGCACCACTCCTGCGGGCCGGGTTCGGGCGCCTCGCGGACGCGGTGGCGCTCCCGATCCCCAGGGTGCCGGCGGGAGCACGACCGGCAGGGGTACGCGATGGTCGCCGGGCCGCTCGCCGCACACCGCGAAGGCCCTGGATCGGCCGGCCACGCGGGTCGGCCCCGGTCCCCGCTGCCGTGGTCGCGACGTCATCGCGGGCCCAGGTCAACGTCGTCCATGTCACGGATCCGTCCCGGCGAGCGGGCCTCGACGTGGGAGGTGTGCGGAGGCGTCCTGAAACAGCGTCAGGGCAGGTCAGCGGCGGTTTGCGGGACGGCGTGGCGGGTGGCGGCGCGGGTGGTTCCCGGCCGTACATGTCACAGCACTGTCCTGGCCGCGGCCCGGGCGGAACGGTTCGCCCGGCGGAACGGTCCCGATCTTCGGAAGCCCGCTCACACCGAGCACCGAGCACCGCCCGCCCCACTTGGAGGAAACACCGTGCGCGTCCACAAGCTCGCCTTCGCCACCCTGGCCGTCACCGCCGCCCTCTCGCTCACCGCCTGCCAGAACGACGAGCCGGGCACCGCCCAGGGCGCCCCCACCACCGCCCCGGCCGCGACCACCGGTGCCGCCCCCGGCGGCGCTCCGGCCCCCAACGGCCCGGCCTCCAACGCTCCGGCCCCCAACGGCCCGGCCTCCAACGCCCCTGCGCCGAGCGGACCGGGAAAGGCCACCACGCCGCCCGCCGCCGCACCGGCCGGCTCCACCGCGGCCGGGGGTCCCGCCAAGTGCCGGACCGCGGACCTGACCCTCACCGCCACGGACCACACCATCACCGGCGACCCCGCCAACACCGTCGTCGTCGAGCTGAAGAACCACAGCGGCAAGGACTGCACGCTCTCCGGATACGCGGGCGTCGACCTGAAGACCTCCGCCGGCACCCTGTCCGCGAAGCGCTCCGGCGAACCGGTCGTCGCGGGCACCGTGAAGAACGGCAAGTCGACCTACTTCGGCATCACCTACCCGGCCAACACCACGGGCGGCTCCGGCGTCCGGATCACCGGCCTGGTGGTGACCCCGCCGGACGAGACCCAGTCGGTCACCCTGCCCTGGCCCGGCGCCGGCTCGCTCCCCGTCACCGACACCGCCGGATCCCCGGTGAAGATCGGCCCGATGGGAAGCGCCGGCCAGGGCGAGTGACCACGGGCGACCGGCCCCACCCGAAGGCGCAGCGACGTCCGGCGACAGCCCGCCACGGCAGCGCGACACGGCAGCGCGCGGCGCCACCGGGAGCAGGCGCCCGGACGGCGGCCGGGGCAGGATGTCGAGAACGCGCCACCGGCTCCGTCCCGGGGACATCGGCGGCCACCACCGGCTGCACGAGGAAGAAGGAGGAACCGGCATGGCTGTTCAGCGGATGGACAACGTCGGCATCGTCGTCGAGGACATGGACGCCGCCGTCGCGTTCTTCGTGGACCTCGGCCTGGAACTGGAGGGCAGGGGGGAGGTCGAGGGCCTCTTCGCCGACCAGTGCACCGGACTCGACGGCGTCCACTGCGAGATCGCGATGGTCCGGACCCCGGACGGCCACAGCCGGCTCGAGCTCGCGAAGTACCGCAGCCCCGCCGCGACCAGCCCCGGACCACGCAACCGGCCGCACAACGTCCTGGGCACCCACCGCGTCATGTTCGCCGTCGACGACATCGAGGACACCGTCGCCCGCCTGCGGCCGCACGGCGCCGAACTCGTCGGCGAGATCGCCCGGTTCGAGGACAGCTACCTGCTCTGCTACCTCCGCGGCCCCGAGGGCATCATCGTCGGCCTGGCCGAACAACTCCGCTGAGCAGCCGCGACCGGCCCACCCGGCCGCCGAGCGGGACACCGACGGCCACGCCCGGGGTGCGTCCCGGACCGAAGGCCGTGCACGCACAGGTCAGACGGCATGCGCCACCAGGCATCAGCGCACGCGCGAACCCGCGCACGATGATCCGGCACACCGGAACACGCCCGGGGGCGCCTCGGCGTTCTCCGGGACATCATCAGCAAGGAACCGCGTTGAAGAAGAACACTGCCGCGCTGCTGTCGCTCTCGGCGGCCACCGCTCTCCTGGTCTCCCTCGCGGGCACCGCGTCCGCGGCGCCCGCCCTCACCGGCACACCCGCCGCAGGGAGCCGGCCGCAGTCCGTCGCCCGCGCCGCAGCACTCCAGAGCTGGCCCATCATCGACTGGGACATCACCGACATCACCTCCGGCGCGGGCCAACACGCGGCCCGCTACTGGAACCTGATCGACGCGATCCACCGCAACACCTACGGCGACGCGACCGGCGCCGACAGCGGACTCGTCCAGCAGACCACCCGCAACGAGAACCGGCTGATCCAGATCCGCGTGATGAACGGCGGGGCCCACCTCGTCTCCGTCTACCTGTGGGCCGACAACCTCTACATCGCCGGCTTCTACTCCCCCGGCGCCAACCAGCACTGGGCCTTCCAGGACGGCCGCCAGGAGCAGTTCCAGACCGACCTCGGCATCACCGCACGCCTCATGCCGCGCACCGGCAACTACAACGGCATCACCGGCGGCAGCACCCGCGAGAACCTCTACCTGGGCGCCACGAACATCTTCGACGCGCTCTACGGCCTCCACAACGTCGGCCAGTGGAGCGAGACGACCATCGACCGGGGCATGCTGATGGCGATCACCATCTTCTCGGAAGCCGCCCGGTTCGGCCCGATCTTCAACCGGGTCTACGGGAACATCAACGGCTGGACCAACTACCAGCTGAGCGTGGACTACCGGGACATGGAGAACCAGTGGGGCAGGCTCTCCCAGGCCGCCCACGCCTGGCGCCAGGGCCGCACCGCCTCCGTGCGGCTGATCGGCAACAACGTCACGAGCTTCGACCAACTGCGGCGCGTGGTCGGCTTCGTCGAGCTCCACGGCTCGGAAGCCCTCCTGTAGCATCGGCCGCTCGCCGGGGCACCGGGGCCGCCCGGACGGCAGGCCGCTGCGCCGGCAGACGGGCGGCCCCGGGAAGCAGCGGGGCGCCGGGGAGCGACCAGGGGCCGACCGGGTGACCTGCCCGTACCGCTCCCCCGTTGTCCTCGTTCAACCCCGGTACCCGCCGCGACCAACCCGGCGGTCCCACCCACGGGGAACACGAAGGAGGGCCGGATGCACCCGGTCACCACCAGGGCCTGCGCACTCGCCACCGCGGCCGCCGCCGTCCTGCTCGCGACCGCCGCCCCGGCCGGCGCGGCCACCGAGCGGCGCAGCAGCGACGCCTGCACCCACAACTGGTCCGGTCCGCAGGTCTGCATCGCCATCGACGGACACGACGACTGGGCGCGGCGCCTGACGGTCACCTGGACCAACCCGGGCGGCACCGGCAGGTCCACGGCACTGCTCCACGAGGGCGACCGGCAGGTCGAGGTCCACGAGCGGATGACCGGCACCGCCCGGGGCGGGAGGATCACCGCCGAGTGGACCGACATCGAGGTCGCCTGGGGCCGCCTGTGCGGGTCGTTCACCGACACCCCGAACGTGTGGGCCTGCGTCGACATCCACTCCGGCGGCGTCTACTCCCGCTAGCCCGGGAGCTCCGCCCGCCGGCGCACTGCCGAGAACGGGCCCCTCGATGCGCAGCACCACGACCCTGGGCTACAGCGCCTGGCCGGGGGCCGCCAGGAGTACGCACTGCTCGAAGTTCATGCAGCCGCACGCCATGCAGTCCGCGACCGCCCGGCGCAACGCCTGTGTCCGGCTGATGTGTTCGTCGAGCTCGGGGAGTTTGCGGGCGGCGAGTTCGCGCCACTGGCGGGTGACGCCGGGTGAGGTGTCGCCGTTCAACAGCTCGGCGATCTCGGCGAGGGTGAAGCCGGCCCGCTGCGCCATCCGGATCAGCGCGACGCGCCGGACCGTGCTGGTCGGCCAGACCCGCCGGCCCGCCTCGCGACGGGCGCCCGGCAGCAGCCCGCGTTCCTCCCAGTAGCGCAGCGCGGACGCCCGCACCTGTGCCGTCCGGGCCAGTTCGCCGATCCCCAGATACCTCACGCCGACGCTCCATCGAACCGGGTTGACTTCACGCGCGCTTGAAGCACGAGTGTGACGTGCATGTTCTCATCTCCGGGGCGCCTGCTGCCCGGCGCCTACCGCCCGTTGTTCGCCGTCCGCCCGTTCCGCCGGCTGTTGCCCGTGTTCGCGCTGTCGGACCTGGGGGACGGCATGAGCACCGTCGCCGTCGCCTGGCTGGCGCTCTCACTCGCCCCGCCCGGTGGGCAGGGCACGCTGGTCGGGGTCAGCGTCGCCGCGTACACGCTGCCGGGTGCGCTCGGCGCCCTGGTGCTGGGCCGCTGGCTGCGGCGGCTGCCGGCGCAGCGGCTGCTGGTCGCCGATGCCGTCCTGCGGGCGCTGCTGCTGGGCGCGATCCCGATCGCGCACCTGGCCGGGGTGCTCGGCCCGACCGGCTACGTCGTGCTGCTCGGCGCCTCCTCGCTCTTCCACGCCTGGGGCAAAGCGGGCAAGTACGCGCTGTTCACCCCGCTGCTGGACGACGGCCTGCGGCTGGCAGCGAACAGCGTGCTGAGCACCAGTCTCTCGAGTGCGACCGTCCTCGGCCCCGCGCTGGCGGGCCTGCTGGCGGGCACGGTGTCACCGGCGTGGATCATCGGACTTGATGCCGCCACCTTCGCCGTGCTCGCGGTGCAGGCCGGCCGGATCGCCCTGCCGACGGTGCCGACCGGAGCCGGCAGGACGGCCGGGGCGAGCAGGACGGCCGGGACTCCCGGCACAGCCGGTGCCGGTGCCGCGCGGCAGGGGCTGGCGGTGCTGCGGCACCACCCCGAGCTGCTGGGACTGCTGGTGCTGACGTGGCTGTTCAACTTCGCCTACGGGCCGGTCGAGGTCGCGCTGCCGCTGTTCGTCGGGCACTCCCTGGACGACGGCGCGGGCCTGCTCGGTGCCTACTGGGCAGTGTTCGGCGCCGGAGCCGTTCTCGGGGCGCTCGGCGCGGGAGCGGCCAGGAGGCTGCCGCTGTGGCCGACCATGATCGCCATCGTCGCGGGGCACGGCGTCGGACTGTTGCCCTTCGCGGCCGCGCACACCGCCGTGCCGTCCCTGATCGGCTTCGCCGCCGCGGGGATCGTCTACGGGCCGTACTCGGCGCTGTCCCTCGCGTTGCTGCAGGACAGGACGCCGAGCGGCTCGCTCACCACCGTGCTCGCCGCCCGCAGCGCGGTACTCATCACGGCCTCGCCGCTGGGCGCCACGCTCGGCGGACTGCTCCTCGACCGGGTGTCCGCGCCGGTCGTGCTGTGCGGCTGCGGCGTCGCCATGATCCTCATAGCCGCCCTCGCCGCCGCTTTCCGCGCCTTCCACCACCACTTCCGCCCAGTGCGGCGGACCCTGCACCCGTGCACAGGCGAACACCACCTGTCCATCCCCCTCGACGGCCCTCCGACGAGCCCCACGGACCCCGCGGAGCAGCACCGGAGCGGCATGCCCGCGCCCGGACGGTGAGATGCCCGCGAGCACGACCCGGGCGAGGGCCGCCGGGCCCGACCGGCGACCGGATGCCGGGACGGATGCGGTCATCCGGCTGATCCTCCACCCCTCCCCCGGGACCACGGTTCACCGTCGGATGACGGATGCCCGGCCCGCGGCTGCCGGGGACAGTGAAGACGTTCCGCGAGCAGACACACCATCACCACACCACCGGAGTCATCACCGTGAACAACCTGTCCGGCAAGCTCATCCAGACGGCCGGCGCCCTGGGCCTCGCCGTGGCCGCGCTGACCACCCTCGCGGTCTCCCCGGCGGCGGCGGGCACCGCCGCCACGGCCGGCTGCACCAAGGCCTTCCGGTTCGACAACGTCCAGGTCGAGGCGGACAACTGCTCCGACGGATGGGTGTGGATCAAGGTCGGTGACGGCACCTACTACAAGGGATCCGTCCGCGCCACCGACGAGTTCGGCTCCGAGAAGACCGAGCTGGCGGTGGACCAGGGCAAGGACGTCGCGACGAAGTACATCGGGAAGATCAAGAGCATCAAGATCTGTGGCACCAAGTACCTCGGCTGGGCCCCGCCCCGCCCGTTCTGGACCTACTGCAGCAACCAGATCAACGTCTACTGAGCAGCACCCCGGGCTGCCGGACCGCACGGTCCGGCAGCCCGGGCCCCTCGGCGCAGCACCTTCCGTCCCCTCGTCGCCACAGCCCTTCCGGCACCACCAGCACACCCAAGGACGGTGGTTCACGCATGTTCACCTCGAAGACGATGCTCCGCGGCTCGGCCGCAGCGGCGACCGCGGTCGCGGCCCTGATCGGCCTCGGCGCCGGATCGGCACAGGCCGCCGGCTGGCCGCCGCTACAGCCGGGCGCACACCTGTACACCGGCACCGGAGGAAGCGGGACGGCGACCATGGTCGACCTGGGTGACCTCGGCACGTGCCACACCCTGTCGGCGCCCGCCCGCTCGGTCCAGATCGCCGACGGCTCCGCCTCCGTGACGCTGTACCCGGGCCCGGGCTGCACGGGTGCGGTCCCGTGGGCCACCGGCTCCCTGGCCCAGTCCAACCTTCCCTGGGCGATGCTGAGTTACCGGGTGGTCCCGGCCTGACACAGGCCGCGGCGGCTTCGGACGTGCAGGCGGTCGGCCGCCAGGAGGCCGGCAGCCAAGCATGCGGCGGTAGGCGGCGGCGAATCCGGTCAGTGCCCCGCTCCAGGTCGGCCCGGCGTCCAGCTCGGCCGGCGCGGTGGCGAACAGGTGGTTGACCACCGCGGACAGGATGGCGTCACGGCCCGGGAGGTGGCGGTACAGCGACATCGCCGCCACCCCGAGGTGCGAGCCGATCCGCCGCATCGTCAGCGCGTCCAGCCCCTCGCGGTCGAGCACCTGGATCGCCGCGGCGGTGACTCACTCAGCCGGTTCGTGTCCATGCCCGACACCGCAGGGGCAAGCAGCACAGGCAAGGTGGCCGCGCCACACCCACCCGGCGCAGCCACAGGCTCAGCAGCAGGGGTCTTGAGCATCCGAGCTCAGGACAACCTGGTGGACCCGTGTAAGGGCGGCCGGATGCCCTGGTCGACGGTCCGGCAGCGCCCGTCGGACGGCCGGCCGGGTGTCAGCGGGAATAGAGCGCGATGCCGTTGGGGACGCGGCGTTCCTGTCCGTGGTCGAGGGAGTTGCGGACATCGACCCGCCCGGTCGCGTGGTCGCGCGTGACGAGGGTGCTGGAGGCACCGCCGTCGAGGTAGACGGCCTCCTCGCAGGCCAAGCTCCCGAGCAGGTCGGCGAGTTCGGCGAGGGTCAGTCCGGTGGACGTCCCCTCGCGGCCGTCGGTGACCACCAGGTACAGCCGGCGGCCGCCGTCGGCGATGCCTGCGGCCGTCCGGGGTTGCACGGTGGCGGCGTCCAGGTCCGGCAGGAGGCGCCCGCCCCTGAGCAGCGGGTAGGCGCCCAGGGCGAAGGCGAAGGGGACGCGACTGGTGGAGGCCAGCCGGTACTCCACCGTCACGGGGGTGCCCGGGGCGAGGGCCTTCAGCGCCCCGGCACCGGCTTCGCGTCCCAGCAGCACCTCCGATCCGGATGCGATCGGCCCTTCGCCCGGGGCCTCGGCCGTGGCGTCGACCCGGCCATGGCTGACCGTCAGTTCGAAGGTGTCGTGGGTGCAGGGCGCCGCGCGGTCGTGGTCGCGGCCGCACGCGGCGCGGGCGCGTGGGGTGCTGCCCCACTGCGGGGTGAACACGCCGATGGAGCCTTCGGGGAGCGCGTACTGGTTGAGGCCGCCCAGCGGTACCGGGCCGCTGGGGGTTCGCAGGACCCCGTCGAGGGTCAGGCGTGCGGTGCGGGCCCGACCGTCCACGCCGACCCCGATCACCTCCTGGCCGGTGGCCCCCGACGGCAGGACCCCGCCGAACCGCTGGCCTTCGGGGACGGCCGCCTTCAGCGGGCGACCGTCGAGCACGGCCGCCCCCACCGCGGCTCCGGTGGCCGGGATGCCGGGGTGCTGCTCCTCGGTGATGTCGAAGAAGTCCCCGTTGACCGCGGCGACCGCCCCCTGACGCTCGGCCATCGAGGACACCGGAGCCCGGTCGGCCACCGCGCCGGGATACAGCAGCCCGACCCGTACCCGCGGGTCGTCCAGGTCCACGCTCAGCACGTGGACCCTGGTGGCGCCGTGCCCGGTGGCGAAGGAGAAGGCCCGGTAGTCGATCCCCGGGGCGACGTCCTCGACCACACCACCCGGCGACGGATCCGCGGCGCGCGCGGGACGGCCCGCCCCCACGGTCAGGACGAGCAGGACGACGGCGGCGACGGCACGGACCCGGTTCACGCCCCCACGGTCCCGTCCGGGCGTCCCGGGGCAGGGCAGGCACGGCACGAGCCCGACGGACGTCACCTGGACGGCGCCCGGTGTGCCGGGGCGGCCGCCGAAGGCGCGTCAGGAGTCGCGCCATCCGGGGCACCCTCGGCCGGGCCCGAGCAGGCCGCTCCGCCGGGGCGATCGGTCACCGGCCCGGATCCGAGGGGCTCCCCATCGTTGCGGGGACACCGTCCGGCAACCGCACCGCGTTCGTGCACGGATACCCGGCCACGACGTGCTTGGCGTACTTCAGCGCTATGCCGAGGACGGCCCGGCCGACCTTCTCGGACGCCGGGTCGGTGAGTTCGCCGGCCCTGACCGTGATCGCCACGTACGGCTGGCCCATGCGCGCACTGTCCGGGTTGTCGCACCGGAACCCCAGCGACACCCGTCCCGGCCAGACCCACCCCTGCACATCCGCGCCGAAGTCGAGCCGGCTCGGCCCGTCGCGGCGACGCGACGCGTCCGGGCCCAGGGTGTCGGTCATGACGGCCTGGTCGATCGACAGCACCTGGATCCACACCAGGTCCTCGGCCGTCTGCTGCCCCACGTCGCACTGGTGCGCCTCGCGGGCGGGGTGGAGCTTGGTGTGGTCATCGTCCGACTGGTACTGCTCCACGATCCTCCCGTGCACGTGACCTGCCAGGGGCAGGAGGTCAGCGCGGGTGAGCACCGACCGGCAGGCGCCGGCCTGATGGATCCCTGTCAAGCACGTGAGTTGAGCAAGCCTTGAGGATGGACGTCCTCGCGGGGAAAGCTGCAACGTATGGGCTGGCTCACAAGGGTCCGCCCAGCCCGGCTGCCACCGCCGCGAGCCAAGGCGGGCACGCCGCTCGTCCGGATGCCGTACCGCGACGTCGGCGTCAGAGTGTCAGTGCCACCCGCTAGCGTCAGGCCGGGCGTGGGAGACACCCCCGCCCACCGCAGGCCCCCGGACCCGCAGGCCCGAAGACCCGTAGGAGGAGGACCACCATGTCGACCTTCGCGCTCGTTCCCGGCGCCGACGGCCATGCCTGGTTCTGGCACCGGCTGGTACCCGAACTCCGGGCGCGCGGGCACGACGCCATCACGATGGACCTGCCGGGCGAGGACTCCGCGGGGCTGGAGGAATGCGCGCAGGCCGTCGTCTCCGCCGTGGAGCAGCACGGCGGCCTCACCGGGCCGCTGGTGGTGGTGGCGCAGTCGCTGGCGGGCTTCTCGGCCCCGCTGGTGTGCGGGCGGCTGCCGGTGCCCGTCGCCCAGTTGGTGCTGCTCAACGCCATGGTCCCGGTGCCCGGGGAGACCGCCGGGCAGTGGTGGGAGAACACCGGCCAGGCCGCGGCCAGGTCCGCCCACGCGGCCGCCACGGGCCGCGGTGCCGATCCTGAGTTCGACATGCAGGCCGACTTCTTCCACGACGTCCCGGCCGAGGTGACCGCGGAGGCGCTCTCGCTCGGCGGCTCGGCTCCGCCCGCCGCGCTGTTCGCGCAGCCGTGGCCGCTGACGCACTGGCCGCAGGTGCCGACCAGGTTCCTCCAGGGGCGGGACGACCGCTTCTTCCCCCTGGAGTTCCAGCGCAGGACCGTCCGTGAGCGGCTCGGCCTGGAGGTCGAGGAGGTCCCCGGCGGCCACCTGGCCGCACTCAGCCGGCCCCGGGAACTGGCCGACGCGCTGCTGCGCGCCCGGCCTGCGTAGCGGCAAGGTCGTCGCCGCTCCACGCGGCCCGGTCCGGCCGCTGTCGACCCGCCACTCGCAGTCGGTTCCGCGCTCGACGAAGCCCTCATCCGCCCCTTGGCCCGGTTCTGCGACGACACACCCCGGCCACGACGACGTGTAGCGCGGAGCTATCCCCGTCGTGACCCAGAAGTCCCCCCACCTCGACACGGCGGCGACCTGAACGCCATGGTGTGATCGAAAACGAGGTGCCCGCCACCCGCCCCGGTGGCGGTCACCTACGGATCGCCCTGCTCGACGAGACCCTGCGGCACACCATCGATGTACTGCCCGCCTGGGCAGACGTGCAGCTGCCCGCCACACCGTCGACGAGCGGGAGGACGCCGGCGCCCGAGCCGCGCCCCGCCCACCCTGGGCGGACCGCGTCACGGCTTGGCGGTCCCCCGCGATGCTCGACGCCGGCGCCGTCAGTCGGTCGGCACCTTGGCCAGGGCCGCCCGGACCGTGGCGGCCAGGTCGGGGACGTGCACACCCAAGTCACGGAGGTGGCGGGCGGTCCGTGTCACCGGCAGGTCGACGCGCCGGGCGATCCGGACGAGTTGGGCGAGCCGCATGGGCGACTCGGTCAGGTCGGGCAGCCGCTGGTCGTCGACGGTCAGCAGGCGCAGGGCCTCCCGCTGGGTCAGGTCCGCGGGGACGTCGTCATGGGACACGCGCAGTCCGTAGGACCGCAGCCGGACCACCAGCTCCCGGGGGCGCCGGCCGAGGTCCCTGGCGGCGAGGAGCAGGACGAAGAACGGGATCTCATCGTCCGGGCCGAACCGGAACCACCAGACGTCGTCCATGTCGTCCGACGTGCTATGGAGCACGTCGTCGTAGCGGAACAGTTCGCGGTCGAGCTCGGTCGGCCGTCGGGGCAGGACCATGGTCCTGACGTGGTACGCGGCCAGCTTGTCGGTCAGGGCCCGAAGACTCAGGCCCTGGGTCTGAGCCACCTCCAAGAGCTGGTGGAAGCTGGGCGCGCTGTCCGTTCGAAACGGTGACCAGTCGACCTCCCAGCGGCCTGAGAGCAGCTCGAAGTCGTCCGGCGACTCCTGACAGGCTGCCCGGGGCGGGAGGGCGAATCCGAGCCGCTGGTACTCGGCGCGCACCTCTTCGGCGGACAGGTCCAGCCATCCCTGGGCTGCCACCAGTTGCCAGGGAGGCAGCGGTCCGACGGCGCTCGCCCAGGGCCACCGGCCGTCGTGATCCCGGCTGAGCCAGTTGACGTACGTCTGGTCGACCCCGTCGGGGAACTCGAACGGCTCCACGGCCAGGCCGTAGTGTTCGAGTCGCCGCCGTACCTCGGCCGGGCTCAGCCCCGTCCGCAGGGCGGCCTGGGCGACGTGTCCGGGAGGCACGGGACCGTCCATCCAGACGGCCCGGTGGTCGGCGATCTCGCCGTCCCGGTAGAGCAGCCGGAGATCGACCTCGTCGGGCACGCCCTCCGGCAGCCCGTCCGGCACGGAGGGGAGACCGTAGACCCGCAGCTGCTCGGCCGCCTGCCCCGGAGTCACTCCGAGTGCAGCTCCGATCTCCAGCAGGTCACCGACCGTCGTGAACGAGCGGCGATGGCCGTACCTCCCGTCGAGCCACGTCATGTCCGAGGTGTCCTGCCCGTCCAGGGCGGCGGTGTCGGCACCGATGACGAGGTCATCGACTCCGAACAGCCGTCGCCGCTGCGCCGGGCCGGCCGGATCGCAGCCGAGGCGCCGCGCTACCGCGAACACGTCGGAGCGCCTGGTGTGCCCGAACGCACCGCGGTTGCCGGTGAGCGCTTCCAGATCGGATGGGCGAGCCCTGACGACGTGGCGCGGCTCCTCCAGCTCCGGCACGAGCTCGGCCAGTTCATGTGCCAGGTCGGTGCCCCCATGGGCCAGCATGCGCCATAGCAGGATGTGGTCCGGGAGAGAGAGGAGCGCGCCGTCCGTCAAACGTGTCGTGCGACGGTTCGCCGCCAGCAGGCTGTCGAGAATGGCCTGGTCCCACGGAAAGCAGCCGGCCGTCGCGGGCAGCGGAGGCCGGCCGCGGTCCCCGAGTCCGCGGCCGGCCTCGAACGCCGCCTCCGCCACGAGGTCCGCCGTTCGCGGGCTGCTCTTTGCCACCTCCCGCATCCATTCCAGGGTGAGGAACCGCGCCCCGCTCGCGACCAGGTCCGGCGCCGCCGCCACGAGCAACGCCTCCACGTGGGCCGCCACGTCGTCCAGGACGGTGAGACGGTCGGTGCTTAGGTGGCGTGGCGCGTGGTCTCCGCTCAGGTTCACCACGACGCCCCGGAGCCCCGACAGCACACCGACGTTCCGGCCCGCCTCGGTCCGGAGGCCGTCCACCAGCAACATGCCCTCGGCCTCGCACCAGATCACCTGCGCGCCGGGTGGACTGTCCGCCCACTCCACCAACTCCTCGCGGTCCCGGCCGATCGTCCTGCCCGTGTCCCGGGGGGCGAAGACACCGGGCTCCCACGCCTTCCGTCGCCCGCCGTGCTCAGCCGTCGTGGCGAACTCGGCGATGCGCAGGACGCCGTCCAGGGCGTCCAGGGCCGACCAGGCGCGGCGCCTCTCCCGCAGGTACAGCCGTACCCGAGTGCCCGGCCGCGTGCCCCGTTCCTCCTGCTCGACGATCCGGAACAGGTGGTTCGGCCCGAGGATATGGGCCTCGACCAACGGGCCGGGCACGCTGTCCAGTCCCATCCGGCAGGACGTCACGCGGATCTCGTCTGCGAGCATGAAGTAGGACAGCACCCCGATTCCGAACCGGCTGTTGGGGTGGAGCCGCACCGGGGGCCGCACCCGCTCCCAGGCTTCCTGCTCGAGCAGGAAGTCGGGCTGTTCAGCGAAACGGTCGCCGGCATGGGAGAACACGCCGCGCAGCTCCGCCTCGCCCATGCCGATGCCGTCGTCCGTGCACTCGAGGTAGTCACGGCCGTCCTCGTCCACCCCCTGGACGAAGTCGATCCGCCCTTCGTACGGGTGGAAGGGCCGGCCGGACCGCTCAAGGTACTGGGTCCTGGCACGCCGGTAGCGGCACGCGTCGAGGGCGTTCTGGTAGAGCTCGCGCACCGCCAGGCCGTGGTCCTTGTAGAGCTGGGTGCCGATCAGCAGACCGCGCACCCGGCGGTCGTTGAGCCGGAACCGGGCACCGCTGGTGAAGGTTCCCGGCGCCGGGACGACACCGTCGGCGGAGATCCGCGCGGGCAGCGGCGGCATCGGCTGGGTGACCCTCTCGGGTACGGCACGCCCGACGGCGAGGAGCAGGCCGTCCAGCCGTTCCGCGTGCTCGCGCAGGGCCTCGACCACCGCCTCGTGTTCGCAGACCGCTTTGAGGACGGGCAGTTCGGGCGAGCCGCCCCATGCCATCGCGCGCACGGTCCGCCGCACCCCGTCCAGGTCCACCGCGTTCGGGACGCCGATGTGCTCGACCACCGTCTCGGGGAGGACGACGGGCTCGACCGCGGCGCCGTACGCGACGGCCAGGAGCAGGCTCGCGCGCCGCTCCCGGATCCGCTGCCGTCCCGGGCCCGGCAGCAGCTCGTCGGCTTCGAGCTGACCGAGGTGCTCGGGGTGACAGATGTCCGCGCCGATCCGCAGGCCGGCGAGGAGCCGGGCCAGCCGTCGCGCGCTCAGTACCTCGGTCAGTGGACCGCCCTCCCCGGCGAGTTCGGCGACCAGACCGGCGAGGACGTCCGCCCCCTTCTCCTCCTCGGCGAGCCAGCGGTGGTACAGCCACCAGCCGATCACCGGTGCGGATTCCGGCCGAAGGTCGGCGCGGCTGAGCAAGAGGTCGTGGCCGCCCAGGGACGACTGGTATCCGGCGCGCGGCCCGGACGCTCCGGGCCGGGGTCGCAGGTCGGCCGGGTCTGCCTCCAACCGGGAAGCCGTCAGTAGGAGTTGATGGGCCTGGTAGAGGTAGGGCAGCAGAACGAGCAGACCGGCCTCGGCGGGGTAG
Source organism: Kitasatospora sp. NPDC101176 (assembly GCF_044768035.1). Lineage (NCBI taxonomy): Bacteria > Bacillati > Actinomycetota > Actinomycetes > Kitasatosporales > Streptomycetaceae > Kitasatospora > Kitasatospora sp. NPDC101176. The sequence goes on along the minus strand of NZ_JBIWPA010000048.1, from coordinate 20,940 downwards.
AGGTCCAGCGCGCCATCGGGCTCCCCAAGCAACCATTCCACCCTGTCCGCGAACCGCGGCGCGAACTCGGGATCGGCCCACGGGTCGTCGGCGATCCGCTGCTCGGCGGTGTCGCGCAGGGCGGCCAGCCGCCCCGCCAACCGGGCCGCGTGCCGGCGGTGGGGCTCGGCGTCACGCGGCGCAGTGTGAGCCCAGATACCCGACTCCCACACAGCCCTGGTCCACGGTTCAGTCGGCGGGGCGGGCTCTGCGGGCGCCTGCACCGTGACCGAGGCCGCCTGGATCACCGGCGCCTCGTACGTCCCCCCGTTGATCGTGTTCGTGACCACGTGCCGATCCACCCGCTGTCCTCCCCAGTCACTGCGTGGGCAAAGTGTAGGGGTCGGGCCGTACCAGGGTCGTGCGGTGCGGGGATCGGCGACACCGGGAACCGGTCGGACAGGACGCGACATCACTGCCGCTTCCACCAGCCCCGACCACGACGAGGCGGCCCGGGCCCTCGCCACAGCGCTCATCCGGCCGGAGTGTTCCACACGACAGGATGTCAGGCCGGCTCCGCGGCCTGGCGCAGGAGCACCGTCGACGAGACCGCGGCGGCGTACCAGGTGTTCGCCGTCTCGTCCGCGGCCGGGGCCCAGGCGGCCACCACCGGGAGTGCGCAGTGGTCGCCGGCCTCCAGGGGTGGCAGCGTCCAGGAGAGGTCGTGGTGGCGGGCGAAGTCGACGCCCCACCCGTTGAACGCGTTGGCGTGCACCTCGTCGATCAGCGCCGCCCACCGCCGGGGCGCCTCGCCCGCTTCGGCCGACCAGCAGATCGCCTCCTCGTCGTTGCCGCCGACGGTGAGGCGGGTCGTCTCGTCGTCCACCGTGATCGCGGCCAGGCCCTGGCCGCCGTCCCAGCCCGCGTCGGCGGTCTCCGGGAGCCGCAGGGGCAGCCCCGCCGAGAACCGCACCCGCCGGAGCGGCCGGGCGGCGTCGATCCGCCAGACCGCCGCACGGCAGCCGGTCAGCGGGCCCCAGGTCTCGGGGTCGAGCCGGGCGTCGTACGGGGTCAGCAGCAGCTCGACGCGCGCCGCGGGGCGGGTCCAGCGGGCGACGCTGCGGCCTCCCGCCAGGTCGAACCGTTCGTCGGGCAGCGGCGGGAGGCCGTCGTCGCCGATGGCCGTGGCGAAGGTCAGCGGGCCGAACGGCGTGTCGACGGACGGCCGGTCGGACGGCCGCACGCGGGTGCGGGGAACGGTGGGGAGCAGCACCGCGCCAGCCTAGGGGGCCCCGGCACGGGCTGCGCGCCACTACCCCGCCGGGGTCCCGCCGGTCCTCGCCCGGCTCCGCTGCGGCGGCAGGCAGGGCCCGCTGCGCGGCGCCGACTCGGCCAGGTGCCGTCGGACGGAGCCCATGAGGCCCGCGGCCTCCCGCAGGTGCAGCGCCTCCATGGACGGGGCCCCGGGGCACGGCCGGCTCGACCACCGGTGGGCCGCTTCGAGGGACCGCAGCGCCTGCGCCAGCAGGTCTCCGCATCCGCGCATCGAGGTGACCTGGGCCAGCTCCCGGACGGTGCGGCCGAGCAGGATGCCCAGGTCCTCGGCGTCCGGCCACGCCCCGTCGCTGAAGTCGTGGCCCCAGAACGAGAGCTGCGAGGCGCACGCGCCGAGATAGACCGAGGACCTCTCCTGCCAGAAGGGTGAACGCGACACGGGTGGCGGAGACTGGTCCGGGGCTGTCAGCACCCGGACATGATCGACCCAACTGCGCTACCCCGCAGGCGAATCCGCGAATCCTGTAGACGTCCTGATACACACGCGCCCCGCCGACCACCACGCGAGGGGCCGGTGAGGGAGAAGTGTCGCGTGTGGTGCTTCGGGTCGCCGCGGTGCCCATCGGCAGCGGTTCCGGAGCCGATCCACCCGAGCCGCCCGCTTCAGGGCTTCGGTCCGCCGTTGTCACCGTCGTCCGACGGCTCACCGCCCCCGCTCCCCCGCGAGCGGTGCCGCCGCAGGAACCAGACCAGCAGGGCGACGGCGACGATCCCGGCGATCGCGATGGCGGCGACCCGGCCGACGGTGCCCTCGACCCTGGTGTAGGCGGCTCCGGCGAAGTAGCCCAACAGGGTGAAGCCGACACCCCACGCGACACCGCCGAGGGCGTTGTAGAACAGGAACCGGCGGTACGGCATCCGGGACATCCCGGCCAGCGAGGGCACCAGCGGGCGGAAGAAGGCGACGAAGCGGCCGACGAAGACGGCCGCCGGCCCGCGCCGGCGGATCAGGTCCTGCGCCGTGCCGACCCGCTCGACGTGGCGCCGCAGCGGGCGGGTGCGGAGGATGGTCGGGCCGAGGTGGCGGCCGATCTCGTAGCCGACGGTGTCGCCGAGGACGGCCGCGCAGACCACGACGAGGACCATCCAGGCGAGGGAGACGCTGCCCCGGTGGGCGAGGAAGCCGCCGAGGACGGCGGCGGTCTCGCCGGGGATGAAGAAGCTGAAGAACAGGGCGTCCTCGGCGAGGACCATGCCGCCGATGGCCGCGTACACGACCGGGCCGGACAGGCTGCGCAGCCAGTCGGTGATCGCGTGCATCGGCCACACCTCGTCGGCGATCGTGCCTGTTTCCGCCCCAATGTAACGCTTGCCCCGTGTCACCTCCGCCAGAACAGGTGGTGCGTCACCCCGCTCGGGCTGGGGACGACGTCCAGGTGAAAGCGGTCGAGAAGCTCGTCGGGGGACTCCCAGAGGCGTACGCCGGATCCGAGCTTCACCGGCGAGACCGCCACGTGCAGGGTGTCGACGAGGTCGGCGTCGAGGAACTCCCGGATGGTGGTGGCACCGCCGCCGAGCCGGACGTCCTTGCCCTGGGCGGCCTCCCGCGCCCGTTCCAGGACGGTGGCCGGGTCGCCGTCGACGAAGTGGAACGTGGTGTCGCCGAGCGTCAGCGAGGGGCGCTCGTGGTGGGTCAGGACGAACACCGGGGTGCGGAACGGGGGCTCGTCGCCCCACCAGCCCTGCCACTCGTGGTCCTGCCAGGGGCCGCGCTGGGGACCGAACTTGTTGCGGCCCATGATCTCGGCGCCGATGTTGCGGGCGTAGTCCCGGGTGAGGTAGTCGTCGAGGCCGCGACTGCCCCCGGGGTCGGTGCGCATGGGCCAGCTCGCCGTGGCGCCGGCCCAGGAGAAGAGCCGCCCGGGGTCGACGTGGCCGAACGGCCGCTCCAGGGTCTGGTCCTCACCGGCACCGATCCCGTCGCTGGAGACGTTGAAGTTCTGGACTCTGAGCAGTTGAGCCACGAGGTGCTCCTCCTGTGTCGTCGACGGCACGGTCGGGATCCGCCGTCCCGCCGAGTGTTGCACCCCCCACCGACAATGGCGGACGTACCGTCAGACCGGCCGCCCGGCCGTCGCGTTCAGGCCCCGCCCCAGGTCCGGCAGGCCGGTTCGTGCCAGGTCCTCCGCACGACCAGGCCGGCCCGGGTGAGGTGCTCGCTGGACCAGGTCCGGCAGCATCCCGCTCCGCTCCGCCGGGGCGGCGCCGACGGCTTCTGAACGCGCAGCGGGACGGGGGCCGCAGGCCCGGCGGCGGGGGTGTGGACGGCGGCGGGGGTGCGTACGGGGGCGGTCGGACGGTGCTGCCGGCGCCGGGAGTGCCTGGCCGAGGGAGTCGTCATGCCGGAGGCTCTGCCCCGTACCCGGCCCCGCCGAACCAGTCCACCACCCGGACGGCCCAACGCCGGCACCGGCCACCGGCCGCTGACCTGCCGGTTCGCCGGACCCTACGCCCCCGCCGCCGGCCGCGGACCCGGCGTGCGCACGGCGGCGCCCCCGCCGCGCGGTGGATCCCGTCTCCGTCACCGGGGATCCACCGCGCACGGCCACACCGCCGGGCCCCGCGCCGTCACCGCGTCCGCAGGTTCAGGACGAGCTCGCGCGGCAGGCCGTGGGTGTCGTGGAGGTAGTGGAGGTCGTCCTCGGTCAGCGGGCCGCGGAAGCGGGGTCGGGAGAGCACCTGGCGGCCGCGTTCCAGGAGACGGCCGAAGCGGCGCTCCTCGTCGAGCAGGACCTGGCGCACCTGCTCCGGGTCGACGTCCTGGCGGAAGCGGTCCAGGGTGTGCCGGACCAGTTCGACCGGCAGGTCGCCGAGGCCGCGCTGCGGGTCGTCCCGGCGGAGCACGGTGAGCACCCGGCGCACCAGTCGGCGCAGCACGTAGCCGCGGCCGGTGTTGGTCGGGCGGACGCCGTCGCCGATGACGACGACGGCCGAGCGCAGGTGGTCGCAGACCAGCCGCAGTGACGGCTCGTCCAGCTGCCACACGGTGGGGACATGGTGGCGCCAGGGGTCGAAGACGTCGCACTCGAAGACCGACGACCGGCCCTGCAGCAGCGAGGAGAGCCGTTCCAGGCCGAGTCCGGTGTCGATGTTGCGCTGGGGCAGCGGCACGAGCGTGCCGTCCTCGAGGCGCCGGTGGCGCATCATCACGTGGTTCCACACCTCCACCCAGCGGTCGTCCTGGGTGGGCGTCGACCGCGGCGGGGTGTCGCCGGTCCACAGGAAGATCTCCGAGTCCGGGCCGCAGGGGCCGGTCGGCCCGTTGGACCACCAGTTGTCCTCGACGGTGAGCTCGACGGGCACGCCGCGGTCCTGCCACAGCTCCAGCGAGCCGGTGTCCGGACCGACCTGGTCGTCGCCTCCGAAGACGGTGGCGTGGAGCAGGCCGGGATCGATGCCGAAGCCGTCGGTGAGCAGCCCGTAGCCCCAGTCGAGGCTCTGCGGGCCCTCGTAGTCGCCGAGGGACCAGGTGCCGAGCATCTCGAAGACGGTCAGGTGGGTGCGGTCGCCGACCTCGTCGAGGTCCGTGGTGCGCAGGCAGCGCTGGACGTTGACGAGCCGCCGGCCGAGCGGGTGCGGGCGCCCCTCCAGGTGGGGCGTGAGGGGGTGCATGCCGGAGGTGGTGAACAGCACCGGGTCGCCGGGCGGGGGCAGCAGGGTCGAGCCCGTGATCCGGTGGTGGCCGCGCTCCTCGTAGTACTCGATGAAGGTGCGGACGAGTCGGTCGGTGTTCATGGGGGTGGCTCCTTCGCGTGGGCCGTGGTGGGGCGCCGGAGGACTGGTCCACGCGATCATCGGGGCCGAGGAGGGAACGCCTCGGGGCCACCACCGGCGGACCGTGTCCGGTCGCCGGGGGGTGAGGGGTACGTCAGGCGGCGGCAACCGGCGAGCTGGTCGCTCGCGCGGTAGCGGTGTTCGGGCCGGTGACGTTCATGGGACCGAGGGTAACGCGCTCCGCTCCCCCGGTGCACCCGGTTTTCCGCCCGGCACTCCCGGAGCCCCCGGAAGGCCGCTCCTCGCCTCGTGCCGGCGCCCGGCCCGGAGCGAGGACGCGCCGCGCCGCCGTCACCGCCGGTACGGGCTCGGCTCCCAGGCCTTGCCGCCGATCGGGTAGACGTACTGCGGCCGGCCCTTGATCGCGCTGGTGTGGAACGGCGTGCCGTGGCCCAGGTCGACCGGAAAGGTCCCCTTCCGGTTGCCGCTGGTCCACTCCAGTTCCAGGTACCAGGTCACGTCGTGGGCGGTGGTCTCGGCGGTGACCTCGATGACCTCCGGGTCGCCCTCGCTGACCTTGACCGGCAGGCCCTTGCTGCCCTCGGTGACGACCGGACGGGGGCGGGCCGCGTCCAGGTCGAGGTCGTAGGAGTGGACTTCGACCCCGCCGCCGCAGCCCTCGCCCATGGAGTAGGCGTTCCAGGCGAGCGGGGCCGCGCTCCGGACGATCCGGACGTTGAGGGCCGTCAGCACCACGGTGTCCTTGCCGGTGCCCTGCACGGTGAGGTTGATCGCCTGGTAGTGGCCGGGAACGGCACCGACCCCGGCGGCCCAGCCCTTCACGTCCTGCACGGCGGGCGGCCGGGGGACCTCGGACGGCGGGCGGTTCACCACGTACTGGTCGCAGGCGGAGTCCCAGCCGGCCGGCGCGACCGAGACGGTGATCGGGGCCGGGTCGGTCCCGCCGGCCGGCCCCGACGGGAACACGTCGGCACCGACGGCGGACGGCGGGGAGCCGGGGGCGGACGGCACGTCGTGGACGCCCGGGGTCGAGGGTCCGGCGGAGGGCGTGACGCCCTCGGTCCGGGCCGGCGGCGTGGCAGCGTCGGTGTGCGCCTTCAGACCGGCGGCGACGGCTCCGACGGTGGCCAGCACCGCGGTGGCCGTCACCGCGGCGAGGACGCCCCGGTGGCGGACGTGCCAGCGGGGCGGTACGACGGGGCCGCGGCCCGGGTCCGCACCGACGACGGCCGGGGCGTCGACGGGCTCGGTGCCGGAGGCGGGCTCGACCTCCCCCACGCCTCCCCTGCCCGTCACCGCCTCCGCGGGCTCTGCCGCTGTGACCACTCCCGTTGTCGCCCCCGCGTCCGCCTCCCGGGCCGCCGGCCCCTCCTCCGCGCCCACCGCCGCCGGCACGGGGGCGGCGCTGGGCGCCTTGCTCCCCCGCATCGCATCGGCGACGACCCAGAGGCGGTACAGCTCGACGAGTTCGGCCGGCGTCGCCTTGCACAGCCGCGCGAGCTGGTCCAGCGGGGCGAACTCCGTCGGCGTCACATCGCCGTTGCAGTAGCGGTGGAGCGTCGAGGTGCTCAGGTGCAGCCTCTTCGCCAGCACGCCGTAGCTGAGCCCCGACCGGCTCTTCAGCTCCTGGAGCAGCTGCGCCGGCCCGTTCGTCTCCCTCAACTCCGCGATCCCCTCTGGCACTGTTCCCCCGCCTCGCTCTTGACCCCCGGGAGGGAAGTACGCCGTGTACGGTCCGGCGGTTCCCGCTCCGGTGCCCGCGCGGGCGGCGGAACGGCGTGCCGCGGGCGTGTCCGTCGCCCGTCACGCCGCCCGTTCGTCCCGCGGACGCGTCCCAGGAAGGTTACGACCTCCCAGGTCACGGGAGGTAACGGCGGTCCGGTGTCCCTGATCGACCGTCCCCGGTCGCGGCCGGGGCGAGCCGGCGGAGAAGCCCTCGACGGACGCCGGGAGGGAGGTGCCGTGAGCGCCCTCCGGGCGCCCGCCCGCGAACGCGTTCGGCCGGAGGACCCGAGGAGTGCCCTCGGGTCCTCCGGCCGAACGGCCGACTCAGCGCAGCGAATCAGCGCGCCGACTCAGCACACGGGCTCAGCGCTCCGGCTCAGCGCCGCCGGCCCGCGTAGGCGGGCGACACCAGCGCGATCAGCACCGCCGCCACGCCGACCTGCAGCAGGTGCCGGATCCAGTCGATGCCACCGGTGTGCCGCACCCCGAAGTAGGACGCCGCGGCATTGCCGAGCACGGCACCCGCCGCGCCGACGAGGACGGTCAGCCACAGCGGGACGGGCTGACGGCCCGGCAGCACGAGCTTCGCCAGCAGACCCACCACCAGGCCTGCGACCAGGGCCCACAGGATCGTCACGGTCTTCTCCCCTCGTTCGACTCCGACCCGATCGGACTACCGTGTGCCCCCGCCCGCGGACTTCATGCCTGCCCGCGTGCCGCGCCGCCGTCGGGCGGGCCGACCCTCCCCGGCGGCCGAGGGGCACGGGACTCAGGTCGCCGGCTGGTCGGGCCGGGTCAGGTTGACGCCGTTGCGGGGGTCGAAGACGTGCATGCGGGAGGCGTCGATCCGCAGGTCCAGCCGGGCGCCTTCGGCCGCGCGGGTGGCGGGGTTCAGCCGGGCGACGACGTGGTGCTCGCTCATCCCGGTGTCGGCCCGGCCCGAGTCGGCGGCGAGCTCGGCGAGTTCCTCGGCGCGGGCGGGCCCGCCGGTCTCGGCGAAGTGCACGAACACGTCGGAGCCGACGGACTCGCGCACGTCCACGGTGACGGTGAAGAGCGGGCCCGCGCCGTGGTCGTCGACGAGGTCGGCGTCCTCGAAGTCCTCGGGGCGGATCCCCACGATGACGTCACGCGGCGCGTCCGCCCGTTCCAGGACGCGGCGCGTGCGGTCGTCCAGGGGGAGGTCGCCGAGGGAGGTGCGCAGGGCGCCCTGTTCGACGGTCGCGGCGAGGAAGTTCATGCCGGGCGAGCCGATGAAGCCGGCGACGAAGAGGTTCGCCGGCGCGTCGTAGAGGTGCTGCGGCTCGCCGACCTGCTGGACGACGCCGGCGCGCATGACGACGACCCGGTCGCCGAGGGTCATGGCCTCGACCTGGTCGTGGGTGACGTAGACGGTGGTGGTGCCCAGACGTCGCTGGAGGGCGGCGATCTGGGTGCGCATCTGGACCCGGAGCTTGGCGTCGAGGTTGGACAGCGGCTCGTCCATCAGGAACACCTTGGGGTCCCGGACGATGGCCCGGCCCATCGCGACCCGCTGGCGCTGGCCGCCGGAGAGGTTGGCCGGACGGCGCTCGAGGTGCTGGGTCAGGTCGAGGATGCCGGCGGCCTCCTCGACCTTGGCCGCGATGGTCGCCTTGTCGACCTTGGCGAGGCGCAGCGCGAAGCCCATGTTCTCCCGGACGGTCATGTGCGGGTAGAGCGCGTAGCTCTGGAACACCATGGCGATGTCGCGGTCCTTGGGGGCGCGGTCGTTGACGACCTGTCCGCCGATCCGCAGGGTGCCCTCGGTGATCTCCTCCAGCCCGGCGATCATGTTCAGGGTGGTGGACTTGCCGCAGCCGGACGGTCCGACCAGGATGACGAACTCCCCGTCGGCGATGGTGAGGTCGAAGTGGTGGACGGCGAGCGCGCCGTCGGGGTAGCGCTTGGTGATGCCGTCGAGGACGATCTCGGCCACGGTCCGCCTTCCTGGTCCGCCCGGTGGGGCGGTCTCATCCCTTGACTGCGCCGGCGGTGAGGCCGGCGACGATACGGCGCTGGAACAGCAGGACGAAGATCACGATCGGGATGGTGATGACCACCGCCGCGGCGGCGATGGATCCGGTCGGCTGCTGGAACTGCGAGCTGCCGGTGAAGAAGGCGATGGCGGCCGGGACGGTCCTGGCCGAGGTGGTCGAGGTCAGCGAGATCGCGAACAGGAAGTCGTTCCAGCAGAAGATGAAGACGAGGATGCCCGTGGTGAAGACGCCGGGCGCCGCCAGCGGGGCGATGACCAGCCGGAAGGCCTGCCACGGGGTGGCGCCGTCCACCTTGGCCGCCTTCTCCAGGTCCCAGGGGATCTCCCGGAAGAACGCCGACAGCGTGTAGATCGCCAGCGGCAGCGAGAAGGTCATGTACGGGATGATCAAGCCCGCCCAGGTGTCGGAGATCCCCAGCACGCGCTCGATGTTGAACAGCGGCGAGACCAGCGAGATCGGCGGGAACATGGCGATCAGCAGCGAGACGCCGATCAGCAGCCGCTTGCCGGGGAAGCGCAGCCGCGCCACCGCGTAGGCGGCCATGGTGCCGAGGACGACCGCGATGGTCGTGGCGATCACCGAGATGCCGATCGAGTTGACCAGGGCGCGGGTGAACTCGGAGGTCTGGAAGATGCCCCGGTAGTTCTCCCAGGTCCACTCGCGCGGGATGAAGTCGCCGTCGGTGAGCGTGCTCGGCGTCTTGAAGGAGAGCGCCACGATCCACCAGACCGGGAACAGCGCGTACAGGACGACGATCAGGTTGGCGACGCCCCAGCTCGACAGGGTGCGGGTGCGACTGCTCATCTGCGCTCCGGTTCGCCGCCCGGCGCGGCGGCGCCGAAGACCTTGATGAAGACGACGGCGATGACCACCACGCAGAGGAAGATCAGGACCGAGATCGCCGACCCGATGCCCAGGTTCAGAGCCGTGAAGAGGTTGTCGTAGCCGAGGATCGACACCGAACCGGTGTCGTTGGAGCCGCCGGTCAGCACGTAGATGTTGTCGAAGACGCGGAACGCGTCCAGGGTGCGGAAGAGCAGGGCGACCAGGATCGCCGGCTTCATCAGCGGCAGGATCACCAGGCGCAGCCGCTGCCAGAACGTCGCGCCGTCGACCATGGCGGCCCGGACGGTCTCCTCGGGGACCAGCGCCAGGCCCGCGAGCAGCAGCAGGGCCATGAACGGCGTGGTCTTCCACACCTCCGCCAGGATGATCAGGCCGATCGCCTGCCACTGGTCGGTCAGCGGGGCGCTGCCCTCCGGCAGGAGTGCGGCGAGGTAGCCGACGCCGGGCGTCCAGGCGTACTGCCAGGAGTAGGCGGCGACCACGGTGACGATGCCGTACGGGATCAGCACCGCCGTCCGGACGGTTCCGCGGCCGAACACCGTACGGTGCATCACCAGCGCGAGCGCCATGCCGAGCACCAGCTCGATCACCACCGAGACCACGGTGATCAGCACCGTCACCCACAGCGCCTGCCACCAGAACGGCGAGCTGAGCACCGCACCGTAGTTGGACAGCCCCACCCAGTGGGCCTGCTGCGGGAAGCGCAGGTCGTAGCGCTGGAGGGAGAGGTAGACCGCGTAGGCGATCGGGTAGGCGGTGACCGCCAGCATCACGACGGCGGCGGGCGCGCACAGCAGCAGGCCCAGCCGGCGCTCCTGGCGGGCGCCCTCGGCGTGCCCCGCGGTCCTCTTCTTCCCGGCCGGGTCGCCGAGTGCGGTGGCAGGTGTCACGGGATCAGCCCCTTGGAGCCGAGGGCGTCCTCGATCTGCCCGCGGAGGTCGGCCACGCTGCTCTCCGGGCGGATGTCGGCGGGCGGTGAGAGGGTGTGCGAGATGGCGATGGACACGTTCTGGTAGGCGGGGGTCTGCGGCCGGACGCTGGCGTTGTCCAGCGCGGTCAGCACGTCGGCCGCGAACGGGTAGCTCTCGGTGAGCTCGGCCGCCTGGTAGAGGCTGCGCAGCGACGGCGGCAGGCCGCCCTTCAGCGCGTTGGTCAGCTGGTTCTCCCGGTCCCGCAGGCACAGGGTGGCCTCGAACGCGAGGTCCGGGTGCCGGCTGTACGCGCCGACGGCCAGGTCGATGCCGCCGATCGTGACGGTCGCCGGCCGGCCGGGCAGCACCGACGGGTAGGGCGCCCAGCGGAAGTGCTGGAACAGCTCGGGCTGGTTGCTCTTCATGGACGGGTAGACGAACGGGTAGTTGAGCTCGAACGCGGCCGTCCCCGACTCCATCGCCAGCCGGTTCTGGTCCTCCATCTGGTTGGGCAGCGAGGGGTCGGCGGCCGCCGAGGTCGCGGTGTCGTGCATCACCTGTGCGGCCTGCACCGCCGGCGGACCGAGCGAGGGGGCCTGCGCGTCCGGGGTGAGGATCGACCCGCCCGCGCTGGTGACCAGGGTGTTGAACCACACCGTCAGGCCCTCGTACTGCGCGCCCTGGATCTCCACGTAGTGCGGCTTGCCCTGCTTCGCCAGCGCGTCCGCCTGCGCCAGCATCTCCGCCCAGGTCTTCGGCGGGTCGGGGACCAGGTCGTCCCGGTACCAGAGCAGTTGGGTGTTCGAGTTGTACGGCGCCGCGAACAGCCGCCCCTGCCAGGTCGCGGTCCGCACCGCCGCCGCGAGGGTGTCCGCGGTGGCCCGGTCCTTCATCGCCCCGGTCCACTCCCGGATCCAGCCCGCCTGCGCGAACTCCGCCGGCCAGGTCACGTCCAGCCCCAGGACGTCCACCTCGGCGTCGTGCGCCGCCATCCGGCGCACCAGTTGCTGCCGCTGCCCGTCGGCGCCGCGCGGGAGCTTGTTGTACTTGATGCTGTACCGGCCGCCGGACTGCTGACCGCAGCGGTCGGCGGCCTGCTGCAACGCCCCCGAGTCGTCGGGGAAGTTGTACCAGTTCAGCGTGACCGGGCCGCCCTGCCCGCTGCTCCCGCAGCCCACCAGGCCCGACGCGAACACCAACAGGCCCGCGGCGGCGGTGAGCCACCGTGAGCGGAAGCTGCGGATACCCGGCATCACTCTCCCGGAACGGGGACGAACGGGACGGGACGGACCGCACGACGGTAGCCGGGCACGGAGCCGCACGAGTCCGCCCGCCGGCCCGCCGCGCCGCGAGGTCCAGCCGAACGGCCCCGTCCGCCGACCACGTGTCCCGGCCGGTCGGACCCGGTCGCGCGGGCCGGTCAGACCTGGTCGCGGGGCTCGGCGACGGGGGCCGCGACGGGAGCGGGGGCGGCGGGTGCCGCGGCGGGAGGGGCGTCGTCGTCCGTACCGAGGCGGTCGAGGAGGCGGAGCCCGTCCTCGGCGGGGCTCCCGGGGGGCGCGGACAGCACCACCACCTCCATGCCCGACTCGTCCGGGAGCGTGAAGTTCTCCTGGTGCAGTTCCAGCAGACCGACCAGCGGGTGCCGGTACGCCTTGCGCCCGTGGGTGCGGGCCCGCACGTCGGCGCGGGCCCAGAGGCGGCGGAAGCGCTCGCTGCCCATGGCCAGCTCGCCGACGAGCGAGGCCAGTCGGGGGTCGTCGGGGTACTTGCCGACGGCCAGGCGCAGGTGCCCCACCACGTCGAGGGTGCAGTTCTCCCAGTCCGCGTAGAGACCGTGCTCCGCCTCGTCGAGGAAGATGTGCCGGGCGATGTTGAGGCCCGGCATCGGCCGGCCGAAGAGGAGCCCGGCGAGCCGGTTCCCGGCGAGGGCGTCCAGGCGGTGGTCCATGATCAGCGCGGGTGCGCCGGTGACCAGGTTGAGCACGCGCAGCAGCTCCGGCCGGACCCGGCCGCCCGGCGTCCTGGCCCGGCGGCGGCGCTGCCGGGCCAGCCGGTGGAGGTGGTCGCGCTCGGTCTCGTCGAGGTCGAGGACCCGGGCCAGCGCGTCGAGGACCTGCTCGGAGGGCTGGGTCGCGCGGCCCTGCTCCAGGCGCACGTAGTAGTCCACGCTCACTCCGGACAGGTGCGCGACCTCCTCGCGGCGCAGCCCCTCCACCCGGCGGCGGCTGTCGACGGGAATGCCGACGGCCGCCGGGTCGACCCGGGAACGCCTGGTCCGAAGGAAACCCGCAAGATCGTCCATGCCCCGAGTATGGCGGCGGCCGCGCCCCGTGAGGGTGGTCCTGCCAGTACCAGGAAGTCCGGTCCTACGGAAGTCGCGGCCCTGAACACCGGGCCGCGGGGCGCCCAGAATCGGGGCATCCGATCCGAAGGAGTTCCCGTGAAGACGCTGATCGTCCACGCCCACCCCGAGCCGCAGTCGCTCAACGGCTCGCTGAAGGACCTCGCGGTGTCCACCCTGGAGGCCGCCGGGCACGAGGTGCGCGTCAGCGACCTGTACGCCATGAACTGGAAGGCGGTGGTGGACGCCGCGGACTACGGCCCCGAGGCCTCGAACCCCTTGAAGGTCCCGCTGGACTCCGGCCGGGCCTTCGAACGGGGAACGCTCGGCCCGGACGTCCGCGCCGAGCAGGAGAAGCTGCTCTGGGCCGACACGATCGTCTTCCAGTTCCCGCTGTGGTGGTACACGATGCCCGCGATCCTCAAGGGGTGGGTGGACCGGGTGTTCACCTACCGCTTCGCGTACGGCGTCGGCGAGCACAGCGCCACCAAGTACGGCGAGCGCTTCGGCGAGGGCACCCTCGCGGGCCGGCGGGCCCTGCTGTCGGTGACCGTCGGCGGCCCGCAGTCGCACTACGGCGCCCGCGGGATCAACGGCCCCGTCGACGACCTGCTGTTCCCGTTCCAGCACGGCATCCTCTACTACCCGGGCATCGAGGTGCTGCCGCCGTTCGTCGTGTACGGCGCCGACCGGATCACCGACGAGGACTACCCGGCCGTCGCCGGGGCCTGGGAGCAGCGGTTGCTCACCCTGGAGTCGACCGAGCCGATCGCGTACCGGCCGCAGAACTTCGGCGACTACGAGATCCCCTCGCTGCACCTGAAGGAGGGCCTGGAGCCCGCGGGCCGCACGGGCTTCGGCCTGCACGTGCGCGGCTGACCGCCACCCCGGCCCGGAGCGGCGGCGCGCACCGGGCGGGGCGTCAGCCGATCAGGGCGGCGGCCTGCTCGCGCGCCTGGCGGAGCCAGTCGGCGCGTTCGGCGGCGGGCGCGTCGGTGACGGTGCGGAACACCGTCCGCCGGACGTCGGTGACGCCGACGTACGGCAGCACGCAGGCCGCCCACACCCGCTCGAGCGGGTCGCCGAACTCGTCGCGCTCCCGGGCCTCGGGCGTGTCCGAGGTGTTCAGCACCAGGGCCCGCCCGGCCCGCAGGAGCCCGGCCGGTTCGCCGTCGGCCGTGCCGAGCTTGTAGGCGACGCCGGGGACCAGTACCCGCTGCACCCAGCCGACCAGGACGGCGGGCGGCATGCCCCACCAGTTCGGGTGGATCAGCACGAGGCCGTCCAGAGTGGCCACCTCGGCCCGGTGCAGGGCGAGCACGGGGTCGGCGGACGGGTCCGCCGCGTCCACCGTGCCGGTCTCCTCGGCGGTCAGCAGCGGCGGGAAGCCCTCCGCGTGGAGGTCGTGGGCCCGCACCTCGCAGCCGCGACCCCGCAGTTCGTCCACCACCGCCTCGTACAGCGCGTGGTTGAAGCTGCCCGGCCGCGGATGCGCCAGGTAGACCCCGATCGTGCTCATGGCCCTTCCCCCTCCGAGTGGTCGCCGACCGCGATCGTACGTCGTGCGCGCGGCGGGGCTCCGGCGCGGCCCGCCCCGCCGCCCACGGGCGCTCCGCGGGACGCCCGCGGAACCCCCGCTCCGGACCAGGGGTGCTCCGCGGCGCCTGCCTGCGGGTGAACGGGACGGCGGGGCCGGGGAGAGCGCGGCGGGGGAGGCCGGTCGGTGCCGGACTCCCCCGCCGGGGGGGTGACGGGGCGGCGTGCGGCGCGGACGGCGGGGTCCGTGCCGCGGAGCGCCGCCCGCGCCGTCAGCCCTGCTTGATCGCGGAGATGTCGAACTCCAGGACGACCTTGTCTCCGACCAGGACGCCGCCGCCCTCCAGGGCCGCGTTCCAGGTCACCCCGAACTCCTTGCGGGAGATGGTCACCGAGCCCTCCAGGCCGACCCGCAGGTTGCCGTACGGGTCGACGGCGTTGCCCGTGTACTCGAAGTCGATGGAGACCGGGCGGGTGACGTCCTTGATGGTGAGATCGCCGGTGACCCGGTACTCGGTGTCCGAGTGCCGCTCGACCGCGGTGCTGCGGAAGGTGATGTCGGGGAAGTTGGGGGCGTCCAGGAAGTCGTTGGTGCGCAGGTGCTGGTCGCGCTGTTCGACTCCGGTGTCGATGCTCTCGGCCTTGATCACCACCTGGCCGGTCGAGCGGGACGGGTCGGAACCGTCCAGGTGGGCCGTGCCCTCGAACTGGTGGAACGCACCGCGGACCTTGGTCACCATGGCGTGGCGGGCGACGAAGCCGATCCGGGTGTGGGTGGGGTCGAGGACGTAGTCCCCGGTGAGCGCGGCGAGGCCGGCGGTCGTGGTCACGATGTCTCCGTAGTGCCTGGATCCCGACGGCGGTCCCGCCCGGATCGGTCCCGGGTCACGCTAGGGCGTGATCCGTTCGCGGCCCCGCCGAACGCGCGGTGCGCCGCCGGAGTGCACCCTGACCGGTGATCCCACGAGCTCCCGCGGCGATCGTCCGACCGGATGATGGTCGGCCCACACGCCGTCACCGTGCCCCGGACACCCCGGACCACGACTCCGGCGTCCCTGCGATTCCGCCGTGAGCGCCCCGGCGGCCGGGCCCGGTGACAGTCGGACCCGGACCGCCGGACCGGACGGGCACCGGGCTGCGAGCCCGTCCGGTCCGGCGCACGCCGCTCAGCGCTTGGTGCCGTCCACGATGACGGGCGTGCCGTTGGCTCCGCAGGGGCTGGCGTAGACGGGGTTCTTCTCGGCCGCGGCCTTGAAGGCGTCGATGCACTGGCTCAGCAGGATCTTGTCGGTGAGCGAGTTGGCGATGGCGGCGTTGGCGGCGGCGGTGCTGTCCGCCTCGATCTTGCGCTTGTCGGCTTCGGCCTTGGCCGTGCGCACGGCCGCCTCCGCCTGGGCGGTGGCCTGGTCCTGCTGGATCTTCTGGTCGATGGCCTTCTGCAGGCCGTCGCTCGGCCGGACGTTGCGCAGGTTGACGCCGTTGACGAGGATGCCGCGCGGGGCCAGCCGGGCGGTGATCAGCTTGTCGATCTCGGAGCTGATCGCCTCCCGCTGGGAGGAGTAGCCCTCGACGCTGGTGTGGCGGGCGAAGACGTTGCGGACGATCTCCCGGCTGTCCGGGTAGACCAGGCGCTGCTGGACGGCCTCGGCACTGCCCGCCAGCCGGAACAGCTCCGCGGTGTGCTCCGGGTCGATCGACCACTTGACGGTGAGGTCGGCGTACAGCACGCCACCCTCGGAGGAGCGGACCTCGACGGTGGAGTCACCGGTCAGGTCGAGGTCGGCGGGGCGGGTCGAGAAGGTGGTCACGTCGGTCAGCGGCGACTTGAAGTGGAGCCCGGGCTGCCAGGTGCGGCCGACCTTGCCGAGGCTGGTGGGCACCGCGACCTCGGTCGGCTCGACCACGTGCACGAAGGTCGTGAGCCCCAGCAGCAGCCCGAGGACGCCGGTGAGGATGCCGCCGAGGGCGACCGGCCAGGAGCCGATCCTGCGCCACCGCAGGATGAGCAGGCTGATGCCGACGGCCAGGAGCAGCAGGGACAGGATGAGCATGGTGGGGTCTCTCGGGCTGGAGTGATCGGGGCGGACGGCCGCAGCCTAGGGAGCCGTCACCCACCATGACGCCGCTTCAGATGATGTTCATACGATCGACTCCGCGCGTTGGCCGGAGGGGTGCGGCCGGGGAGGCGCAGTCGGAGGGATTCAGCCGGAGGGGTGGGTGCGCCGGAGGGGTCCGGCCGCCGGGACCCGGCCGGGCCCGGGCCTGGCGCTCGGACCGCGGAACCCCCGCGGCGCCCGCGACCTCAGCCGTCGGCGAGGCGCTGGATGGCCGCAGCCAGCCAGGCCCGCAGGTCGTCGGGGTCGCCGAGGTCGGAGCGCAGGATCCGGCGGCGGGTGGAGACGCCGAGGACGAAGGCGTCGATCGCCGCGGCCCGGCGGCCCGCCTCCGCGTCGTCCGGACCACTGTCACGCAGGTAACGGTGCAACGGCTCCAGGGAGTTGGTGTCGAGGAAGGCGGCCAGCGCCTCCGCCGCCGCCGGTCGTTCACCGGAGGCGCGGTGCAGCACGAGCAGCGGGTCCTCCCCGGCGGCGCCGAACCAGCGCCGGACGATGTTCGCCGCGAGGCGCTCGCCGAGCCCGGACCGGTCGCCGTCGAAGGAGTCGGGGACCGGGATCCCCACCTCGGTCGCCGCCAGGAACAGGCCGTCCTTGCCGCCGAAGTACCGCGTGATGAGGTTCGGCGACACGCCCGCCGCATCGGCCACGCCCTTGACGGTGACGGCGGCGTACCCGTGCCGGGCGAACTGGCCCCTGGCGTGTTCCAGGATCCGCTGCCGACGACCTGCCGCCGCTCCACTCCCGGGCCGCGGACGTGGCCGCGGTGATCTGGGAGGCGCGGCGGCTGACCACCGCCCAGCTCGCGGAGGTCCGGCTCACCTCCCGTCGGCTGGCCGGGCGCTGACCCGCTGACCTGCCCGGGGCCGGGGGACGACGGCGACGGCCGCGGGAGGTGGTGGGGGAAGCGGAGGGCAGGGGCGCGGGGCTTCGCGCCGGCGCACGCCCCCTCGGTGTGACCGCCGACCAGCCGGGGCCGCGGGGACGGGGAGAACCCGGGGCCCCGGCTGTGGGAGGCACCGGCCGTCACGGGGGGGGGGGACGCGGCCGGTCTGCTCGGCAGCCGATCGAGGGGGTGAAGGGGCTGCCGTGACGGGAATGCTAGACCCCCTACGCCCTCCGGAAAAGGCCTTTTGACCTGCGATTTTCCGGCCGCGGACATGCCAGGCGATCCATCGCCCGACCGGGTGGTGCGCCTGGCGGATAATGGCGGGACGCAGCCAGGCTGCGCCGGCGCACGACCCATCGATCGAGAGGCAGCGGACGGATGACCCTGGAGGAAGGCCGACGCGTCAGGCTGGCCGAGGACATCGGGATCGGCGAGGCGTTCGCCGCCGGCCCCGGGGAGGCCGGGGGGAGCGGCGAGACCGGGGGCGTCGTCGGGTTCCTGTCGCTGGGCGCCGGGATCGAGGGCACCGTCGAGCGGGTGGACGGGGAACTCCCGGAGAGCCACGAAGTCCTCGAGTACCAGCGGCTCAGGTCGCTGTTCGAGGACTACGGGCACACCATGCCGGCTGCGAGCCGGGAACGGCTGGAGGCGCAGATCGCCGTCCTGGAGCCGGAATGGGCTGCCCACCGGGAGCGGGGCAGGCGGGTGACCGTGCGGGTCCGGTGGGACAACGGCTTCGTCCTCGACGGCGCGCACCAGGACGTCCTCACCCCGCTGTGAGGCAGCTCGGCCGCATCGGCGGGGCCGCGGCCCGCGGGCGGGCGCTCGGGCGCGGTCTCAGCCGCTCAGCGTGGTGCGCAGCCGGTCGAGCCGGGCGGCGGCGCGGGCGGCCCAGCCGTCGCGAAGGTGCAGCGGCACGCTGACCGTGACCCCGCTCTGCACCGGGTCCCGGATCTCCACCACGAACGGGTCGGCGGCGTACAGCCGCAGGTAGGCGCTGCGGCCGGCCTCGGGCCAGTCGGTGGCGGAGCCGCTCGGCAGGGCACCGCTCTCCTCGGCCGCGGCGCGGGTGGCCAGGAAGTCGGCGAGGTCCGCGAAGTCGGCCCCGGTGAGGGGAAGTGGCAGCTGTGCGGTGACGAAGCCCGTCCTGATGACGATCTCGGCCTCGTGCCACTCGTCGCGGCGTCCGCGGCCCGGCCTGTCCTCCAGCTCCACCGTCACGCTCTGCGTGCGGTCCGCGAACCTGATCACCTCGGCCGCCATCTGCGCCCCCTTCGTCCGGACTCGGCCGGGCCGTGCGGCCGGCCCGGTACCGGCATCCTGCCAGGTGCCTCCGACACGGTGCCGCGTGGTCCGTCGGAGGCACCCAGGGCCCCGGTTCCGCGGTCCCGCGTCCGGCGCGGGCGGCGGGTTTGCCGAGCGCCGGGCGCGGTACCTCTGCTGGGTCCGCCCCGGGGGGACGCTCGATCTCCGGGGCTCCTGCTCCGCCGCGGGCGCTCGTCCCGGCGGGCCGTTCCTCCACCCGCCCCACCCGACAGACGGAGATCGTATGGACGCCAGCCCCGCAAGCGTCGTCGAGGCGGCGTTCCGCTGCTACCGGTCCCAGGACCGGGAGGCCGCCCTGCCGCTGTACGCCGACGACTTCACGTTCACCAGCCCGCAGGACGGCCGCATCGACAGGGCCGCGTTCTTCCGGCAGTGCTTCCCCACCGCCGACCGGTTCACGGAGCAGCGGCTGCTGCACGTCACCCCCGCCGACGGGGAGCTCGTCTTCGTCCAGTACGAGTACGAGCTCGCCGACGGCGGACGGTACCGCAACGTCGAGGCGATCACCGTGCGGGACGGCCTGATCCGGGAGGTGCAGGTCTTCTTCGGCGGCAGGGTCTGAACGGCAGGGGTCTCGGCCACGGTGTCGGTCACGGTCCCGGCCCCGGTCTCAGGCCCCGGTCTCAAGCCGCGTCCGCCGGGGGCTGCGGGAGGCGGGCCTCGATCGCCTCGAGGACCGGGCGGTAGGCCTCCTCGGCGGCCCTCATCCGGGTCAGGCACTCGGCGAACAGCCGCCGGGAGCGGGCCTTCCGGTTGGGGATCAGGTCGTAGCGGCGCAGCCGCACCGAGCGGAGGTCCACCATGAGGCCGCTCCTGCAGCGCACGCCGTGGGCGTGGCGCACGACGTCCTCGGCCTCGCGCAGCAACGCCCGGTAGGCGTCGTGGGCCGTCTTCCAGCGGGCGGCCTCCTCCGGGGTGCCGGGCACCTCGACGCCGCGCAGCACCGGGTCGTCGACGTCGTACAGGGTGAACTCGAGCCCCTCGGGCGCCTGGGCCCAGGAGATGACCCGCCACGGCCACGGGATCAGGGTGTAGGTGCGGTGGTGTACGCGTATCACGTGGGCCCCCCGGGGTCTGCGCGCGCCGGCGCCGGGCGCGGTCTGCGCCCGGCGCCAGCGTAGAGGCCCGCGGCTCGGCCCGGGCCCGATCACTCGACCAGGCGCAGCCAGGCCTCCGCGAGTGCGGCGTGGCCCGCGGGCGTCGGGTGGACGCCGTCCGCGGCCCAGTGCTCCGGCTCGGTCCTGGTGGCGAGTTCGGCGAACATGCCGTCGGCGGCGAGCAGACGGGCGCCGTACCGGCGGGCGAGCCGGCGGACGGCCTGGATCTTCGGGTCCAGGTCGGCGCGCCACGCGTCGCGCTGCTCCTCCCCGATCCGCACGGCGTCTCCGCCGGGGCCCTCACCGGCCTCGACGACGGCCCGGATCGGCAGCAGGAACGGTTCGACGAGGATCAGCCGGGTGCCCGCCTCGGCGAGCGGTGCGAGGAGGCGGTCGTAGTCCGCCTCGAAGCGCTCCGCCGGGATCACGAAGCCCTTCGGGTCGAGGGTGTGCCAGCCCATGTCGTTGACCCCGACCAGGACCGAGAGCACGTCCGGGCGCGCGTCGAGCACGTCCCTGCGCCAACGGGCCTGCAGGTCCATCACCTTGTCGCCCGCGTTCGCGGTGTTCAGCCAGGTCACCGGGCGGTCCGGGTGCCGGTGCCCCCAGGCTCCGGCGACCAGCAGCGGGTAACCGTAGCCGAGGCCGTCCTCGCTCTCGCGGCGTCGGCAGTCGGTGATGGAGTCTCCGGTGAACATCACGGTGCTTCCCGGTCGGATGGCGATCGTCATGCGCGCTCTCCTTCGGTTCGGGGGTGCGGGGGTTCGGGGGTGCGGGCGGTCGGCCTCGGACGGAAACGGGGCGGGGCCTCTGGAGAACATGCCGGACCTCGCCGTCACGGCACCGACGGCCACCGTCACGGCACCGACGCCCGCCGTCACGGCGCTGGCAGTCCCCGGCGGAGCGCCGTCGCCGGACCGACGGCCGTCGGCTGACCGCCCGTGCCCGTCACCGCGCCGACGGGCCGCGGTCGGCGCCCGGCACGGACTCAGAATTCATCTCATTTGGTGATTCTGCGGTGGCAGATGAGGGCGGCGGCGATGGTGGCGAACGCTGCGAAGTGAGCGCCCTTGCGCTCGTAGCGG
>NZ_JBIWPA010000047.1:0-62917 GCF_044768035.1 Kitasatospora sp. NPDC101176 | reverse complement strand
CTCGCCGCCGAGGCCGGCGATGGCGGTGCCCTCGACGGTGAGTCGGCCGCCCTCGACGACGCCGCCGGGCAGGACCAGCCGGGCGCCGGCCAGAGCGATGCGGGAGGGGGTGTGGTCGGTGGTTCTCACGCGGTGTTCACCTCCAGGGACGACCACCTCCCGGGCCGTGACGGGCACCGCGAGGAGGTGATCGAAGCTGCTCGAAATGCGGCAAGTGTAGTCAGGCCTAAGCACGTCGGTTCCCGCCCGTGCGGGGTGGCCGGGAGCGCTGAGGCGACCCCCGGGAGGCTTCGCGCCGTCCGGTGCCTCCCGCGCCCTCCGGCTCCCACTGTTCAATCATGAGTGTCTGGTCTATCTTTTGCTCATCTTCAAGCATTTACATGCAGGATTGTGCAGGAGGTTCCATGTCCCACGTCGCCGCGGAGATCGCCAGCCAAGCCGCCTGCTGGTCCCGGGCGCTGGAAGCGCAGCCCACCGGCCTCCCCGAGCCGGGCGAGCGCGTCGCCGTCCTCGGCTGCGGCACCTCCCTCTACATCGCGCAGGCCTACGCCGCCCTGCGCGAGGACGCCGGCCTCGGTGAGACCGACGCCTTCGCCGCCTCCGCCTTCCCCGGTACACGCCGCTACGACCGGGTGGTCGCGATCACCCGCTCCGGCACCACGACCGAGGTGATCGACGCCCTCCGGCGGGCCTCGGGCACCGCCACCACCGCGATCACCGGCGACCTCGACACGCCCGTCGCCACCGCCGCCGACACCGTCGTGGACCTTTCCTTCGCCGACGAGCGGTCCGTCGTGCAGACCCGCTTCGCCACCACCGGCCTGGCGCTGCTGCGCGGCCACCTCGGCCTCGCCCCCGCCGACCTGCCCGACCAGGCCCGCCGGGCCGCCCACGCCACGCTGCCCGAAGCCGCCCTGGCCGCCGAGCAGTTCACCTTCCTCGGCACCGGCTGGACGGTCGGCCTGGCCAACGAGGCGGCGCTCAAACTCCGCGAGGCCTCCGGCAGCTGGACGGAGTCCTACCCGGCGATGGAGTACCGGCACGGCCCGGTCAGCATCAGCGCCCCCGGCCGCGTCGTCTGGTTCCTCGGCGAGCCGCCCGCCGGCCTGCTCGACCAGGTCCGAGCCACCGGCGCCACCGTGGTGGCCTCCGGCCTGGACCCGATGGCCGAGCTGGTCCGCGCCCAACGACTGGCCGTCGCCCTGGCCGAGGCCCGTGGCCTCGACCCCGACCGGCCGCGCAATCTGACCCGCTCGATCATCCTCGCCCGGCCGTGACCGTCATCGCCCTGGACGTCGGCGGCACCGAGCTGAAGGGCGCCGTCGTCGCCGAGGACGGCACCCTGCTGCAGGCCGAACGCTGGCCGACCCGGCCCGAACGCGGCCCGGCCGCCGTCCTCGACACCGTCCTCGGCCGTGCCGCCGAACTCGCCGACCTGGCCCGCCGGGCCGGGTCGGAGCCCCGCGCAGCCGGCATCGTCGTCCCCGGTCTGCTCGACGAGGCCGCCGGGACGGTCGTCCGCGCCGTCAACCTGGACTGGCACGACGTCCCGATCCGCCCCCGGCTGGCCGAACACCTCGGCCTGCCGGTCGCGTTCGGCCACGACGTCCGTGCCGGCGGCCTCGCCGAGGCCCGGCTCGGTGCGGGCCGCGGCAGCCCCTGCTTCCTCTTCGTCCCCGTCGGCACGGGCATCGCCGCCGCCGTGGTGGACCGGGGCCGCCCGCTGACCGGCGCCCTGGGCGCCGCCGGCGAACTCGGCCACCTCATCGTCCGGCCCGGCGGCGAGCGCTGTGCCTGCGGCGGCCGCGGCTGCCTGGAGACCGTCGCCTCCGCCGCCGCCATCGCCCGCCGCTACGGCCGCGCCACCGGCCGGCCCGGCACCACCGCCGCCCAGGTGCACCGGCGCGCCGCCGACGGCGAGCCGACGGCCGTGCGCGTCTGGACCGAGGCCGTGCACGCGCTCGCCGACGGGCTGGCCGCGGCCACCGCGCTGCTCGACCCCGAACGGATCGTCATCGGCGGCGGCCTGGCCCGGGCCGGTGAGGACCTCCTCGGCCCGTTGCGCCCGGCGCTCGCCGAGCGGCTGCCCTTCCGCCCGCGGCCCCGGCTGGTCCGGGCCGAACTCGGCCCCCGCGCCGGCAGCCTCGGGGCCGCGCTGCTGGCCCGCGCCCTCGCCCCGGGAGGCGACCGGTGATCCTCACCGTCACGCTGAACGCGGCCGTCGACGTCACCTACCGGCTCGACCGGGTGGCCCGGCACGGCAGCAACCGGGTCACCGCCCCCGCCGAACGGGCCGGGGGCAAGGGGGTGAACGTCGCCCGGGTGCTCGCCGCGCTCGGCCACGACACCGCCGTCACCGGACTGGCCGGCGGCGCGACCGGCGAGGCCCTGCGCGCCGACCTCGCCACCGCCGGCCTGCGTGACGAGTTCGTGCCGATCGACGGCACGACCCGGCGCACCGTCACGGTGGTCGAGGAGGAGCTCGGCGACGCGACCGTCTACCTGGAGCCCGGGCCGACCGTCAGCGGGGCCGAGTGGTCCCACTTCACCGCCCGGTACCGGCGGCTGCTGCGGTCGGCCCGGGCGGTGGTGCTCGCCGGCTCGCTGCCGGCGGGCGTGCCCCCGGACGCGTACGGCAGGCTCGTCGCCCTCGCCGCGCAGGCCGGTGTGCCGGCCGTGCTGGACGCCGAGGGCGCCGCGCTCCGGGCCGCACTGGCGGCCGGCCCCGCCCTGGTCAAGCCCAACCAGGCCGAACTGGCCGCCACGACCGGGCCGGTGGACCCGCTCACCGGCGCCCGGCGGCTGCGTGCGGCCGGCGCCAGGGCCGTGGTCGTCTCGCTCGGGCCCGGCGGACTGCTGGCCAGCACCCCCGACGGCGACTGGCGCGCCCGGCCGCCCGAGCCGGTCCGCGGCAACCCGACCGGAGCCGGGGACTCCGCCGTCGCCGCGCTCACCGCCGGCCTGGTCGCCGGCACCCCCTGGCCCGCGCGGCTCGCCGAGGCGGTCGCGCTGTCCGCCGCCACCGTCCTCGCCCCGCTCGCCGGCAGCTTCGACCCGGTCGAGCACCGGCAGCTGCTGCCCCGGGTGCGGGTGCGGCCGGTGTACCCCGGCAGCCCCGCCCGCCCCGCCGCCCCACAAGGAGACCCATGCCCCTCGTAGCCACGGGCTCGATCGTCGAGCCGGCCGCCCGCCGCCGGCACGGCGTCGGGGCCTTCAACGTCATCCAGCTGGAACACGCCGAGGCGATCGTCGCGGGCGCGGAGCGGGCCGGGGCGCCGGTGATCCTGCAGATCAGCGAGAACGCCGTGCGCTACCACGGGGCGCTGGCGCCGATCGGCCGGGCCACCCTCGCGGTGGCCCGGGCTGCGGCCGTCCCGGTCGCGGTCCACCTCGACCACGTGACCTCGGCCGAGCTGGTCCGGGAGGGCGTCGAACTCGGCTTCACCTCGGTCATGTTCGACGCCTCCACGCTGGACTACGAGGCCAACGTCCGGGCGACCGCCGAGGTGGCCGCCCGGTGCCACGAGCGGGGCGTCTGGGTCGAGGCCGAGCTCGGCGAGGTCGGCGGCAAGGACGGCGTGCACGCCGCCGGGGCCCGGACCGACCCGGGCGAGGCGGCCGCCTTCGTGGCGAGCACCGGGGTGGACGCGCTGGCCGTCGCGGTCGGCAGCTCGCACGCGATGCTGACCCGGGACGCCGTCCTCGACCTGGAGCTGGTGGCCGCCCTGGAGCGGGCCGTCCCGGTGCCCTTGGTCCTGCACGGCTCCTCCGGTGTGGCCGACGACCACCTGGCCGCCGCAGTCGAACGCGGGATGACCAAGGTCAACATCGCCACCCACCTCAACAAGGCGTTCACCGCGGCCGTCCGGGCCTGTCTGGACGAGCACCGGGAGCTGGTGGACACCCGCCGCTACCTGGGTGCCGGCCGGGCCTCGGTGGCCGCCGAGGTGGCCCGGCTGCTGGGGGTGCTCAGGGCGGCCTGACCCGGCCGTGACCGCCGTGACCGCCGTGACCGCCCCGACCGCCGTGACCGCCCCGACCGCCCGGCTCGCTCCGGACGCCATAGTGCTCCGGAAGCCCCGGCGTCAACGTGCCGACGCGGCGTCATGACCAGTTCCGGACAAAGGTTCGTCATCGGCCGTGTTCATCTGATGCGCACCGTACTTCCACATCTCCTCCGCGTAGGGTGGCCCACGTTCCGCCGCCGCGGACCCGCGGCCGGGACGACTTCCGCATGCTCACCGACCCGACAGGAGTGAGTCGTCCATGAACATCCGCCACCTGGTGACCCGGCTGACGGCCGCGGTCGTCCGCCGAGGCGTCGGCGCCACCGGCGCCGCCCTCGCCCTGATAGCCGCCGTCGTCCTCGGGGGCACCGTCGGGGGCATGTCCTCCGCTGCGGCCAAGCCGACCGGCTGGGGCGGCCCGGGCCAGTGGTCCTGCTCGGGGGCGCCGGTGCCGGCCGGGTGGGTCATCACCGGCTACGACCGGACGGGCTGTCAGGGCGCGGGCTCCTGGTACCAGCAGCCCGCCGCCGACGGCCTCTGGACCTGCTCCGGCTCCCCGGTCGTCACCGGTTACGTGATCACCGACCACGCGCAGGCGGGCTGCAACGGCATCGGTTCCTGGCGGCACAACCTCGCCAAGGACGGCATCTGGACCTGCTCCGGCTCGCCCGTCGTCACCGGTTACGTGATCACCGACCACGCGCAGGCGGGCTGCAACGGCATCGGCTCGTGGCGGCACAACCTCGCCAAGGACGGCATCTGGACCTGCGGCGGCTCCCCGGTGGTCGCCGGCTACGTGATCACCGACCGCATCATCAACGGATGCAACGGCGTCGGCGCCTGGCGGCACAACATCGCCCGGGTCGGCCTCTGGACCTGCCCCGGTTCGCCCGTGCCGCCCGGCTTCCGTTCCACCACCTACTCGGCCTCCGGCTGCAGCGGTCTCGGCGCCTGGGTCCTCGCCCGCGCCTGACGACCGATAGGCGCCCGGTGCCGGGTGACCTGTTCCACCGCGAGGGCGTCGCGCCTCCCCCGTACGCGGCGCCCTCCCGCCGCTCCCGGCCACCGGCCGGGCCGCGCAGGCCTCCGGGCGACCGGCCCGGGGGCCGTGCGTCGCGCGGCCGGCCGACGGCTCGCCGCACCGCCCGCGGCTACGCGGCCGCCGGGCACGCCGGGGCGCCGGCCACCGTTGCGGTGACCGGCGCTGCCGGGGATCTGCGCGGTCCGGCCCGCCCGGTCGAAGAGCGGGGGCCGCGCGGTTCATCAGGTGTGGATGACGCCCTGGGTGGTGTAGCCGTCGCCGTTCCAGTCGCCGACGATCGGGGTGTCGCCGGTGTCGCCGTAGGAGGTGGCGGTGACGGTGCCGTCGTCGTGGCGGAGGTAGAAGGTGTGGTTGTCGGGCATGTAGACGCCGATGTTGGTGTGGCCGTTGTGGTCCCAGTCGCCCGCCAGGGGGATGCTGTTGGGGTTGCCGAAGGTGATGGTCTGGTCGGCGGGGCCCGCGGTGTTGCTGTTGCGCAGGTAGAAGGTGCTGGTGGCGGGGTCGTAGAGGCCGACGGTGACGGTGCCGTTGCCGTCCCAGTCGCCGGAGACCGGCTGCCAGTCGCCGCCGTTGCCGAAGGCGAAGGAGTTGACGCTGCCGTCGCTGTTGCGGAGGTAGAACTTTCCGCTGTCGGGCATGTAGACGCCGATCTGGGAGGTGGTGCCGTCCCAGCGGCCCAGCACCGGCCGGTTGCCGGGGTTGCCGAAGGTCAGCGTGGCCTCGGCGGCGCTGCCGGAGTTGGCGAGGTAGAACGTCGAGGTGGTGGGGTCGTAGGCGGCCTGGGTGTCGGTGCCGTTCCCGTCGAAGTCACCGGCCAGCGGGACCATCGGGGTGTTGCCGAAGGCGAAGGACGGGCGGGTGGCGGTGGTGGAGGACGCACTGTCCGACAGGTACCAGGTCATGGTCTTCTGGACGGGCGCCGGCGGGGCCGTCGGGCCGTCCTCGACGGCGTGCTTGTAGCGGAACGGCAGGTAGCCGCCCGAGACCAGGTAGCCACGCGTATAGGTGGTGGCCCGTGCGACCGTTCCGGGCTTCGCCTCCTCGATGATGTTCGCCCGGGTGTGCCCGCTGTCGGCCCAGCCGGTGAACAGCACGGTGTGCGTCGAGATGTTGTCGATCGCGTCGCCGGGGCGCAGGTCGTCCAGGCTGCCCAGCTTGGTGGCGTAGCCGGGCAGGGTCTGGGTGGTGAAGCCGTCGTTGGTCCCGGCGGTGTTGATGTGCCAGGCCATCGACACCAGGCCCGAACAGTCCTGCCGGTAGGTGCCGTTGCTGTCCGTCTTGGACGTGTACTGGCTGTACGGGACCTGTTCGTCGATCCAGGACTGGGCCCGGGCGAGGATCTCGGAGCGCGTTATGTCGCCGCCGACCGAGGACGAGCCCACGGCGTGGGCGCTCGTCGCGAGGGCCGCGGAGCCGAGCACGGTGCCGGCGGTGAGGGCGGTCGCGAGGGCGAGCCGGGTGAGCTTGCTGGCGTTGCGGGACAAGGGTGCTCCTTGGTGGGACGGCCGGCGGCCGTGGCGGGGTGGGAAGGGTGGGACCGGAGGGTCGCCGCCGGCTTCGGGCGGCGGGTGCGCAGCGGTGGGCGCGGGGTCGGGCCCGGAGCGCCGGTCGGGCGTCAGCGGGCCTGGACGATGCCCTGGGTGGTGTAGCCGTCGCCGTTCCAGTCGCCGACGATCGGGGTGTCGCCGGTGTCGCCGTAGGAGGTGGCGGTGACGGTGCCGTCGTCGTGGCGGAGGTAGAAGGTGTGGTTGGCCGGCATGTAGACGCCGATGTTGGTGTGACCGTTGTGGTCCCAGTCCCCGGCCAGCGGCACGCTGTTGGGGTTGCCGAAGGTGATGGTCTGGTCGGCGGGGCCCGCGGTGTTGCTGTTGCGCAGGTAGAAGGTGCTGGTGGCGGGGTCGTAGAGGCCGACGGTGACGGTTCCGTTGCCGTCCCAGTCGCCGGAGACCGGCCGCCAGTCGCCGCCGTTGCCGAAGGCGAAGGAGTTGACGCTGCCGTCGCTGTTGCGGAGGTAGAACTTTCCGCTGTCGGGCATGTAGACGCCGATCTGGGAGGTGGTGCCGTCCCAGCGGCCGAGGACCGGCCGGTTGCCGGGGTTGCCGAAGGTCAGCGTGGCCTCGGCGGCGCTGCCGGAGTTGGCGAGGTAGAACGTCGAGGTGGTCGGGTCGTAGGCGGCCTGGGTGTCGGTGCCGTTCCCGTCGAAGTCACCGGCCAGCGGGACGAGCGGGGTGCTGCCGAAGGCGAAGGACGCGCGGGTGGCGGTGGTGGAGGAGGCGCTGTCCGAGAGGTACCAGGTCAGCGTCTTGCTCTCCGGCTGCGGCGGGGTGACCGGCCCGGAGCCGTCCGGGTACGGGTTCGCCCGGTCGGCCCCGAGGCCGGCCCTCGGCCCGCAGACCGGCCAGGCGCCCTGGCCCTGCACGGCGAGGACCTTCTCGGCGATCAGGATCTGCTGCTGCTTGGTGGCCTGGTGAGGGTAGGCCGCGTACTGGCCGCCGCCGTACCCCTTCCAGGTGCTCAGCGAGAACTGCAGGCCGCCGTAGTAGGAGTTTCCGGTGTTGATCGCCCAGTTGCCGCCGCTCTCGCACTGGGCGACCTTGTCCCAGGTGCTCACCGAGGCGGCCTGCGCGGACTGCGGGGCGACGCTGGCGAGGCAGGCGACGGCGAGGGCGAGCGGGCCGGCGGTGCGGGCCAGGGCGGTGGCGAAACGAGGCATGGCTGATGAACTCCTGTCAGAGCGGGGCAGGGAGGGTGATGGAGCGTGCCGGTCCCCGACGACAGGGCGGAGCAGGGCCGTCGAGCGGCCCGTTCCGAACGGTCAGGGGTTGCCGGCCGGGGCGGGGCCCGCGTTCGGGCGGTGGCCGCGTCCCACGATGACGCTTCCCCGCCCTGCTGCCCGGGTCGTTGCTTCCCGGCGGCGATCACTAGCTTCGTCGCTGCGCAGGAGCAGCGGAAGGCCCGTCAGCTGGCCGCAACCGGCCCCGGACGGTTCCGGTCAGGAGCCAGGGGCGGGGACGCAACTGAGGTCCCGGCGGCGAACACCGTGAGATATCTACGGTGAACATCCCCACAGCGCCCGATGCCTGCGCGGGGACCGGCATGGGCATGGAGTCCCATGCCGCTGGATCGTGCACGGAGTACGTGGGTGGCGTAGGGTTGAAGTAGGGGCGGGAACAGGGAGTTTGAGGGTGGTGAGATGACACTCTTGGCCGCGCCGGCGATCGTTCTGCAGCCCGCCATGACTGCTCTGAAGACCGTGAAGTGGGATGACTTCTATGCCGGTTGGATCAAGCCGTTAGGTCAGGTGGTGATCGCGGCGGGGATCGTACTGGTCGTGCTGGTCGTCGTCACCGGACTGCTCACCCGGCTGATGGTGGAGCGCCGGGCGGAGTCCTGGGGAGACAGCGCTATCTGGGTCTGGACCGCCGTGGGTGCGACCGCCCTGCTGGCGGTGGCCGTCTTCTTGCCGGTCTATCCGATGTTCATCCCGTTCGACGATGCCACGTGGGCCACCTTCGCGTTCCCGCTTGCCGTGGTGCTGCCCGGAGTTCTGCTGATCCTGCTCGCGTCCGGCTTCCGTCCGGGGCTGCACCGGTCCGGGTGGTGGGTCACTCGCATCATGCCGCCTGCGACGGCCACGGTGCTGTTGCTCCTCTGGGCCGGGCTGCTGAGCTGCTTCCTTTCCTGGGGTGAGACCGACCGTTTGGTCGTCGCGGACCTCGGACTGGCGCTCCTCGGTCTCAGCGCCACGTCGACGGCGCTCGGACAGAACCTCCGTCTGCAGGTCCAGGCCCAGAGCGGCAAGGGTGAGGCCGACGCCGCCGCGACCGACTATGTGCTCGCCAGCCTGCAGCACCTCGGTACGGTGCCGATCGACGATTTCGGGGTCTCGCGTGCCACGGAGCTCAGCAAGCTCATGAGCGAGGACCTCAGCGCGATTCCGGCGGGCAACGTCGCGGCGGCCGCAGCCAAGATCATGTATGCGATCAGGCCGGGCCTCACCTGGCGGGCACGGATCACCCTGGTCGATGACGACCGGGTCACGGTCACCCTCACCCGCAACAGCCTGCAGGCGTTCAGCACCGTCGTCAGCCGGCCCGAACTGGGCCTGCCCCCGATCGCGGCCAAGCGATCCGAACCTCGGTTGACCCAGGAGAAGGACCGAGCCCGCGCTCAACTGCTCACCGGTGCCGCCGCCTATGTCCTGGTCTGCCTGAGCAAGTCCCACCCTCGCCTCCGGCGCGGCCTGTGCGGTGCCGTGCACGGCAAGACCGTCGCGCTGCACGTGATCGCCACCCAGCCCGTTCTCCTGCCGGAGCCGGAGCTGCGAACCAAGCTCCTGAAGCGAGCCGTGGACCTGGAGCCCGAGTACGGGCCGGCCCGAATCGAGTACGTGACCGCGCTGTTCGACGAGGCGCCCCCCACCACGGCGAACCGGTTCCGCTTCGTGCGGTTGCTGGAGCAGGTGAGGGTCCTGGCGGAGGCCGACGGGAAGGTCAAACAGGGTTGGGAGACGGTCTACGTCCGGTCGCTCTACGGCGAGATCGCCATGCGGGTGAACGGCTACCTCACCGAGCAGGTGGCAGGTCCGGCCAGACTCGCCGCTCTGCGGAGACGTGAGGGTGATGTCCTGGGGGCGGCCCTCGCTCGGGCAGATGTGTTGGAGACCGCCTGCGACGAGCTGGCCGGGCGCAAGGACAACCATCGGCTACGGGCGTACCTGGACGACACGAAGCGGAGCAGCGCGAACATGCGACTGGTGATCGCTCTGCTACGCGAGGGGAGGTGTCCGGCCGGCACCTGTGCGAGCCTGGTGCGGATGCCGGAGCCGGTGGCGTCGCCCTCACCGGAACTCGCCTACGAGTACGCGTGCGTGGCTGCGATGGCCCGGGAGTTCGACCGCCTTCCCGGGCCGATGGGTGAACTGGAGCGCCATCTGATGCTCGCGGTCGCCACTCAGGCCGAGAAACGGTCGCTCTGGTCCGATCCGTCCTTCGCCACGTTGCTCCGCGACCCTGTCCGGGCCGCGGAGAGCAGGCGGGCACTCGCACTCGAACCGCCGGTCGGCATGCTCGACCTCGCGCCGTTCTTCCCCTACCGCGACAAGCTCCGTGCCGTCGGCGCGACGCGGTTCGCGGAGTTCTCGGCGCGGGTGGCCGATGGTTCTGGTCGGGATGCCATGGCCGTGCACCTCGATGCTTCTCCGCTCGTGGTGTCCCACCTCGCGGCGATCGCCCGGCTCGGCGCCGTTCACCGAGATCTCGATCAACCCGAGGTCGTGGCAGTGTTGCTGGCCGCCGGGATCGCCGGGCCGGATGAGCTGCGGCGGCGCGCGGTGACGGCCGACGACCGTGATCGGCTGAAGTCCGACCTGGCCGATCTCGCGGAGCGCAAGGGCGTGCTAGGGCTGCCGGCTTTCACTCGCCCGGACGACTGGCTGAGCGCGCTCTGAGTCACCCTGGCGGCGGCCGCCGGGGGTCAGGCCGGTGGGGGTGTCAGGGTGCGGCGCAGGCCGGGGCGGGCGAGTTCGGTGAGGGCGTCGGCGTGGCCGAGGAGGCCGTGGGCGCCGAACGGCTCGACGGAGGCCAGGGCGCGGGCCGCGTCGGCGAGGCCGAGGTGGAGCTCGCCGGTGCTGCCGTCCGCCGCCCGGAAGGTGACCGTGCGGGCCTCGGAGAAGAGGTCGAGGGCGCGGTCGCCGGTGAGGTCGCGGTGCACCCGCACGTCGACCCAGTCGCCGGCGGGCCGGGCCCGCGCGAGGTAGTCGAGCCCGGTGGGGTCGGCCACGACGCGGCCGCCGGCGAGCGGGAGCCGGCCGCCCCAGGGCGGGTGGTCGACGTGGCCGACCAGCCGGGCGCCGGGCGAGGGCTCGCCGTCGGCGGGGAGCGGGAGTTCGACGACCAGGTCGAGCGCGAGGTCGGCGCCGCCGACGGTGCCGCGCAGCCGTTCGCGGACCCGCACGCCGCGGGGTGCGTCCCGCATCACCGTGCAGGTCGGGTCCTTGGCGACGCCCGTGGGCCTGGCGGTGTCGAGGTAGTCCCAGGCGTCGCGGTAGCCCGTGTCGATCAGGGTGTCGGCGGTGATCCGGCCGGTGAAGAACTCCGGGTCGAGCGGCAGCGGGTGTGCAGGCTTGACCACGTGCAGGGCGAACGGACGTTCCGCGGCGGCCAGTTCGGCGAACAGGCCACCGTTCGCGCTCATCTCGATCATGTGGACGTACTGTTCCAGCGGGCCGTCGCCCCAGTACCGGGAGTTGCCGATGCACCAGACCAGCCAGACCTCGTCGGCCCCGCGGCGCAGCGCCTCGCCGAGATTGGCGTCCTTGGCCCACACCGCGTCGGTCCAGACGTGCCCGTCGCGGCGCAGCGGCGGCATGAACAGCGGCAGCGACATGCCCGCCGTCATCAGGTCCAGGTCGATCTCCGTGTGCGGCACCGCGACGCAGGCCTTGGTGGTGAAGTCGACGAGGTTGAAGGTGCCCTCCAGGGGTGCGGCGCGCACGGCGTCGACGTCGATGCCGAGCGCGGGGAGGACCTTGTGCCGCACCCCGTCGGCGCTGCCGAAAGCGGGCAGCGACCAGGGGCCGTGGAGGTAGTCGGCGAGCGGCAGTGCGGCGTTGAAGTCGTGGACGTCGAGGGCGGACCACCGCCGGGCCATCTCGGCCGGGTCCTGACCGGACAGCAGCATGCCGGTGGTCATGATGCCGCCGGAGGTGCCGTCGACGTGGTCGAAGCCCAGGCCGTACTCGTGCAGGGCCCGGACGACACCGGTCTGCCAGGCGACCCGCATCCCGCCGCCGGCCAGGACCAGGGCGCGTCTCATGTCCGGTCCCCGCTCGCGGCCGGTCGCCGTCCTGGCTCGGCCGGTGCGGCGCGCCGACGGGCCAGCCTTCGCCACATCACCGCGCAGAGCACGGCCGTGGCGAAGTCGAAGGCGGCGACGAGCAGGGCCAGCGGGCCGAAGAGGTCGCGGGCGACGGCGACGCCCACCAGCACGGAGGCGGCGAACTTCTGCAGGCCCACCCACAGCGGCAGGTAGGACGGCGGCGAGGGGGACAGCAGCCCCTGCACGACCAGCCCGCCGATGACGACCATGAACATCCCGACCGTGCCGAACAGGTGCCGGGTGGTCGGCGTCGACTCCGCCGATAGCACGTCCAGCAGGGGCCCGGGAGCGACGAGTTGGCAGAGCCCGGTGAGCACGGTGACCACGCCGATCAGCACCAGCACCAGCCGCAGCGGATCCCCGGCGACCCGGCTCGGCAGCAGGCTCACGACGGTGCCTCCGCCCTCAGGGCCGTGCGCCGACGTCGATGCCCGGCGGGTCCAGCCACTGCTGGGAGAGGCCGAGGCCGACGACGCTGCCCAGCGGCTCGCCGTAGCTGCGGCCGGCGGCCTCGCTGGTGAGGAACCAGCACTCGACGTGGTCGTCGAGTACGCCGCGGGTGGTCGGCAGGTAGCAGGTGAACAGCGGGTCGGGGGCGATGCCGAGGGTGTGCAGCGCGGCGACCTGCGGGGCGTCGCCGATCAGGAGGCGGGCCCGGGCGCGCCGGCCGAACGCGAGGTCGGCCTCGCCCTCGAAGTAGACGAACGACTTCATCAGCATGCCGCGGAAGGCGCAGTAGTTGGCGGCCTTGACGCGCAAGGGCAGGCCGGTGGCCGGCGGGCGGTCGATCGAGAGGAAGGTGCCCAGCCGCCCGTCGACCTGGTACTCGCTGGACACGGTGGCGTCGGTGACCTTGAAGTCGAGGTTGGCCTGGTGCTTGGGCATCCCCCAGATGCCCTTGCCGCCCTTGACCGAGATCTCGCTGCTGACCGGCAGGTCCAGGACGTACTGCCCGGTGCCGAAGACGCCCTGCAGGAGCCCGGGGAGCAGCGGCGGTGCGGGCCGGCTGCCGTGGGTGCAGGCGAGTGCGATGGAGTACTCGATGTAGCGGCCGATGTCGGTGCGCACGTAGTCGACCACGGTGACGACGAGCAGCCCGCGCCGGCCGGGGAGGGCCACCGGGTGCAGTTCGCCGCCGGGGAGCAGCCGGGCGGCGGCCGCGCGGTCGACGGTGAACGCGGCCATCATGCAGGGGGTGTCCGCCGAGTTGACGGGCATCTCGAAGGGGATGCCGTCGACGAGTGCGTTGCGCCCGGCGAGCCGCCGCTGCCGGCGCGGGTAGGGCGAGGGCACGAGCGACAGCCCCAGCCGGGCGAGGGGCAGGACCGGCTTCATGTCGCCAGCTCCTTGAGGATGAGCGGGTAGGTGTCGGTGGCCGCGCGGCGGCCGAGGAAGACGTCGAGGTGGCCGTAGCCGGGGAGCAGGTGCAGGCTGTCCCGGCCGTGCCGGTGGCGTTGCAGGAAGTCGAAGGTGCGCTGCTGGCTCTCGGGGAGGAAGCAGCGGTTCTGTTCGCCGGCGAGCAGCACGATCCGGGCGTCGGTCCTGGGCGGGCGGTCGACGGAGGAGCGCGGCAGGCCGGTGGTGCGGTCGACGGACACCAGGTGGCCGGCCCGGATGCACCGGTTCATCTGGGCGAAGAAGGTCATCGGGACGTCGGCGAACTCGCCGCGGATCCAGTCGTGGGTGGCCTCGTCGAGGTTGGCGTGGGACCACAGGGCGGGCCAGCCGGTGCCGTAGGTGAAGCTGACCATCCGGCAGACGGTGTTGCGGCACTCCGGGTGGGTGGCGCGTACGAAGGTGACCAGCAGGCGGGACAGCGCGCCGTCCGGCCGGTCGCCCCAGCGGGGGGAGATGGCCGGCAGGGCGTGGGCGATGAGCGGTGCCAGGCGGGCGATCTTGAAGGTGGAGAGGCCGGGGACGACGGGGTGCAGCGAGACGGCGTTGCTGACCACGGTGTCGACCTCGGGCAGCAGCCCGGCGGCCAGCGCCATCATGAACGAGGTCGAGCCCTGGCAGTGCACGACGGCCTTGAGCCGGTCCGCGCCGGTGGCCGCGAGCACGTGGGCGACGGCTGCGGGGTGGTCGTGGGCGGCCGCCTGGTCGAGCGTCCAGGGTGTCGGGGGGAGGTCGATGGAGGCGCGCCAGTTGAACAGCCAGACGTCCCAGCCCTCGTCGATCAGGGCGTCGACGAAGGTGCGCGGCAGCGGCGGGCGGAACAGCTCGGCGCGCACCCCGGCGCCGTGGGCGACCAGGACGGGCCCCCGGGTGGGCGGGTGGCGGCCGTGGACGCGGACCAGGCTGAGCGGCCGGCCGTCGAGCGCGGTCAGCGGCCGCACCTCGGTGACGTGGTCGCGGCGGGTGGTCGGCCTGCTGGGCGTGTGCGGCCCGGTCGCCGCGGAACGGGTGGCCCCGGTGGAGGTGGTCATGGTGTCCCGGCCTTCCCGGCGGTGCGCGCGACCACGACCGGTTCCTCGATCAGCCGTACGGTCGGCGGCCGGGCGGGCACCGGCCGCCTGCCGAGCGACGGGTCGTCCTGCAGCCGCCAGTCGCGGCAGATGCGGTCGAGTGTCAGCGGGTAGAGGGTGAGGTCGCCGTCCGGTGCGAGGTGCAGGCGCAGGAACCCCTTGTACTCCTCGACGGACTGACCGGACATCTGCCATTCGGCGGCGGCGCCGTGGCGGGCCGACAGCACCCAGAGGGCGAAGACCTCGGAGCCGAGGGCGCCGCCCACCAGGCCGGCCAGCACCAGGCAGGAGACCAGCACGGCCCAGCCGGACCACTCGGCGGGGAACGGTACGGCGACGCACAGGGCGAGGACCACGAGCGCGACGGCGACCTGCACCAGGACGGCGACCAGTCCGGTGGAGGGCGTGGCGCGGACGTGCGGCCGGACCAGCCGGTAGGCCCAGCGGAAGGCGAACAGGACCGCGACCGCGCCGCACAGGCCGCCGACGAAGCCGCCGAGTTCCCCGGCGTCGGCCGTGCGCACGGCGTCCACGGGCCGGAGCACGCCCTCCGCCAGCGCGAACAGGAAGCTCGTCAGCAGGAACAGCACGGCGTGCACGCCCGCGGTGAGTTCGGCGAACCCGGGGTTGCGGCGCGGCAGCCAGGTCCGGGACCAGGGGCGGGCGAGGCCCCGGGAGATCCGGCGGGAGTCGGCGGCGTCGGGGTGGGTGGTGCGGGCGCGGTCGAAGACCGGCGGCGGGTCGTCCTTCTCCCGCAGGCGGGAGCCGGCGGGCGGCAGCGGCAGAGTGGCCGGCAGCCGGTGGGTCGCCGCGAGGTAGGCACCGCCCAGGCCGCAGGTCACCAGCTGGCGGCGCCGCGGGTCGGCGGGCAGGTCGCCGGTGCCGGCCGGTTCGTCGGGGAGCCGTTCGGCGTAGCGGGCGTAGTGGTGCCGGTCGCCGGTCAGCCACAGGCGGATGGCGGCGTCGGTCGGGGTGCGTTCGCCGGTCTGCGGGTCGAGCCGGGTGCGGACGTAGTTGCGGTCGAACCAGTGCAGGGCGTTGAAGGCGTCGACGTCCTTGTCGGCGCTCTTCACCCAGGTGGGCTCGGCGGAGCAGACGATGACGCCGTCCCCGGGTTGGAGGTTGGCCGACAGGTGGGTCTCGAAGTAGCGCAGCTGGGGGTCGTCGAAGTACTCGCCGAGCTGGCTGTCCAGGCCGACCAGCCACCAGCGCTGGGGCAGCTGCACCACGAAGTAGCTGCGGGTCTGCCGGGTCCGCCAGCCGCCGATGGGGCGCTGCTGGGCGAAGACGCGCAGGAACGCGGTGAGGCCGTCGTACCAGTCGTGGTTGCCGGGCAGGGCGACCATGAGGGGTTCGTCGTCGGCGGTGGGGAGGGCGGCCCGGTAGGGGCCCTTCGTCTTGTCCTCGTAGTCCCGGGCCGAGGCGGTCGGGTAGACCTCGTCGCCGCCGAGGACGAGCAGGGCGCCCCGGGGCAGCTCGGTCGCTGCGGGGCCGGGGAGGGTGAGCGATGGCGCGGCCAGGGCCCAGGCGACGGAGCCGGTGGCGTCGAAGCCGTCGCCGAGGTCGGCGACGAAGTCGAACCAGAGTTCCTGCGCGTCGGGCCGGTGCAGCGGGGCGCGCAGCATCCTGGCGGACAGCGCGCCCTGGATCTCCCGTTTGTCCGCGTAGTCGGCGAAGACGGTGGCCAGGACGACCTTGACGGCCGTGCGGGCGAGCTGGCGCGGTGCCAGCCAGCGGGTCTGCTCCTGCGGGGTGAAGCCGATCTCCTCGGCGTGCGCGCGCAGTTCGTGGGTCCTCATGCCGGCTCCCTGGCCCGGGCCAGGCGCGGGCCGTAGACGGCCCACAGCTGGCCGAGGAACAGCCGGCCGAACCGCTCCAGCGCGAGTGCGGGGTGCGGGCCCTCGGTGCGGAAGGTGGTCAGCTGGTGGACGAAGGCGCGGACCGGGATGCTGACGACGCCCGCACCGAGCACCCGTACGTCCTCGTCGCCGCCGGGGGGCACGTGGCCGGCGAGCACCCGGTAGTAGAGCGTGGAGGTGTCGTGCCAGAGGTCGAGGCCGCGGTCGTCGTGGACGTCCTTGTGGCCGACCAGGGTCAGCGGGTTGCCGCCGGGGTCGCGCAGGTGCAGCCGGTAGAGCATCAGCCGCCGGCGGGGGTCGGCGGTGCGGGTGAAGAGGTTGAACCAGCCGCGTTCGACGGGCAGCCGGCCGCCGAGGGTGTCGCAGTCGACGTAGCCGACGGCGGTGCCGGGGTGGGCCGGGTCGGCGACGAAGCGGTCCACGTCGTGCGCCGTGATGGTGAGGTGGAACATCAGCTGCCGGTGCTGCGCCCGGCCGAGGGCCCGGCCCTGGCCGGGGTCGGTGACGCCGAGCGCGACGTGGCCCTTCATCTCCTCGGTGAAGGACAGGCTGGTCGGCCCGCGGCCGCCGTCGACCGACGGCACCGGGGTCGGGGGCGGCGCCGGGTTCGGGGCCGGTGCGGCGGCAGCAGCAGGGACAGCGGCGGCAGTCGGGGCCGGGGCCGGGGCCGGGGCGGTGGCCGCGGCACGGGGCGCGGCGCGTTCGGCGAGGAGGTGGTCGCAGGCGCGGTCGGCGAACGCGGCGATCGTCAGCGAGGGGTTCGCGCCCACCGGCCCCGGCAGCGCCGAGCCGTCGAGGACGTACATCCCGGGGACGCCGAACACCTCGCCATGGGCGTCGCAGACGCCCTCGCCCGGGTGGCGGCCCATCGGGGCGCCGCCCAGCGGGTGCACGGTGATCACCCGGTGGGTCCACCAGAGCGGGTTGTCGGCGAACTCGCCGCCGAGCGCCTCGGCGAGCTCCCGCATCGTGGACCGGACGCCCTCGAAGTAGCGGAGCGAGGTCTGCACCGTCCAGTCGACCTCCAGGTAGCCGCCTTCCAGGCTCATCCGGCCGTCGGGGACGTCGCGGCCCATGCCGAGCAGCGGCAGCGCGGAGCCGGAGAACGCGCCCGAGCCGAGCAGCAGCGAGAGCTGCCGGCTGAGGTGGCTCTGCCGGCTGTGCCCGAACCGGGAGCGCAGGCGTTCCAGACCGAATCCGAGCGTCCGCAGCACCTCGCCCGGCAGCTGGGCCTCCTCGGCGAGCCAGCCGACGAACTCCGGGTAGCCGGCGTCCTCGACGTAGTGGCCGCGGCCCGGGGAGCCGTCCCCGTCGAGTTCGTCGCCGACCCGGACCGCGGTCGTGATGACGGGCCCGGTGCTGGCGTCCAGCCGGCGGGCGCCCTGCCCGGCCGCGCCGCCGGTGGCCTTGAGGACCAGCCCGAGCAGGTCGCCGTTGCCGCTGAACCGGGTGCCCAGGGCGGGGCTGATGCCGGGCAGGGTGGCGCGGTTGCGCAGCAGCAGGTAGCTGGAGCCGAAGGTGCCGGCCGCGAGCACCAGGCGCTCGCAGGCGATCCGTCGCACCGGCAGCCGGTCGGTGTCGGTGCGGTGCCCCTCGCGGGCGGGGTCGTGCACCACGTAGCGGACTTCGTGGCCTCCGCCGGGGAGCGGGGCGAAGCCGCGGACCTCGCAGCGGGTGCGGAGGTCGGCGCCGTGGTGCCGGGCGGCCGACAGGTAGGTGTGGTCCAGGGTGTTCTTGGCGCCGAAGTTGCAGCCGAGGTCGCACTCGCCGCAGAGCCGGCAGGTGCTGCGGGGTAAGCCGTGCAGGTTGCCGTACTCCGGCTCCGGTACGGGGGCCCCGGGGACGGGCGGACCGCCGGGGCGGGGCGCGAAGGTGACGGCGAGCGGCGGCCGTTCCACCGGCAGGCCGAGCCGGTCGGCGGCCTCCCGCAGCGCGACCGTCTTCGGTGTGTCGGGGTACGGGTACCGTGTCGCGCCGAGCATCCGTTCGACCCGGTCGTAGTGCGGGTCGAGGTCGGCCCGGCTGATCGGCCAGTTCTCGTAGCCGCCGCCGGGCAGCGGGGACTCGTGGACGAACCACTTCTCGTCCTTGCGCAGCAGGACGTTGGCGTAGATCAGCGAGCCGCCGCCCAGGCCGCTGGAGACCACCCCTTCGAGCCCGCGGAAGGACCAGACGTCGAAGAGGCCCTGCATGCCCTCGCTCGGGTCCCAGAAGTTGCGGGCCATCGCGGCGGGCGAGCGGGCGAAGCCGTTGGGCGGGTACGGCTTGCCCCGTTCCAGGACCACGACGGACCGGCCGGCCTCGGCCAGCCGGTAGGCGGCCACCGAGCCGCCGAAGCCGGAGCCCACCACCACCACGTCGGCGTACTCGTCGGCGGGCGGGCCGCCGTCCACCAGGGCGTGCTTGTTCGCTCGTCGGTTCGTCATCGGCGTTCCCCTTCGCCGGACCTCAGGGGCGTCCGCCACTGCCGTGGTGGCGGGCCGACTCTTCAGGTGTGTGTCGGGTCGTCGGGCCGGGCGGCGGGCGCGGGCACCGGGACCGGTGCCCCGCACGGGTGCCGCCCCTCTTCTCCACCATGCGCCCGCGTGGCACCGGTGTCATCCGGACGGCGCAGTCCGGCTTGCGGGCGGGGGTGGACGGGTACGCCCCCTCGCCCGACGTCGGGCGGCTACTTGACGGAGCCGGCCGTGAGCCCGGAGACCACGTGGCGCTCGATGACGGCGAAGAGGACCACCACCGGCACGATCGCCACCAGCGAGGCCGCGAACACCTGGTTCCACTGCACGCTGTAGGCGCCGATCATGTTGTTGATCCCGACGGTGAGCGGCTGCCGTTCGGGGGTGTTGGTGAGGGTCAGGCCCATCACGAACTCGTTCCAGGCGGCGATGAAGGTGAAGATGACGGCGGTGACGACGCCCGGCAGTGCGAGCGGGAGGGTGACCCGGAAGAGGGCGCCGATCCGGCCGGTGCCGTCGATCATCGCGGCCTCCTCCAGCTCGACCGGGATGGAGCCGATGTAGGCGCCGAGGATCCAGATCGCGAAGGCCAGGTTGAACGCGGCGTTGGCGAGGACCAGCACCCAGACGGTGTCCAGCATCCCGAGCGCGTGGAACTCGCGGTAGAGGCCGACCTGGAGCGCGGCGGGCTGGAACATCTGGGTGACCAGCACCAGCAGCAGGAAGGCCCGGCGGCCGCGGAAGCGGACCCGGGCGGTGTGGTAGGCGGCGGGCAGCGCGACCAGCAGGACGAGCAGGGTGGAGCCGCCGGCGACCAGCAGGGTGGTGCGCAGGTTGGCGCCGAGGGTGGTGTCCGTCCACACGCTGGTGAAGGAGGAGAAGTCGAAGCGGGTGGGCAGGTAGCCGTTGTCGCGCAGCTGGTCGGCCGGTCGTCCGGCGGTGACCGCCATGTCGACGTAGGGCAGCAGGAAGAGGGCCGCCAGCGCCCAGGCGGTGGCGGTGAGCAGGACGGTCCGGGCGCGCGGTCGGCGCCCGCCCGGTGCCGGGCGGGCGGGGGTCCGGGGGCGGGCGGTCATCGGTTCTCCTCCTGGTTCCAGCCGCTGGTCCTGAGGAAGAGCAGGACCAGCACGACGACGGCGGCGAAGTTGACGACGGACATCGCCGCCGACTCGGCCACGTCGTAGCCGCGCAGCATGTACATGAACACCGTGGTGGTCGCGGTGTCGGTGTTGGGGCCGCCCTGGGTCATGCCCCAGATCACCGGGAAGGAGTTGAACACGTTGATCAGGTTGACCACGAGGGCGACGAGGAAGGCCGGGCGCAGCAGCGGCAGGGTGACCTTGCGGTACGTCTGCCAGGGCGAGGCGCCGTCGACCCGGGCCGCCTCGTACACCTCGTTCGGGACGGTCTGCAGGCCGGCCAGCAGGGTGTAGGTGGTGAACGGCAGCGAGACGAAGACCGCGACGAGGACCAGCCAGGGCTTGGCCTGGGCGGCGTCGCCGGTCCAGGCGCGGGCGTGGTCGATCAGTCCGAGGTCGAGCAGCAGGCGGTTGAGCACGCCGGCGACCTGGTCGAGCATCCAGCGGAAGCCGATCGCGGTCATCAGCACCGAGGCGGCCCAGGGCGCGATCAGCGCCCAGCGGGTGATCCGCCGGCCCGGGAAGCGCTGGTTGAACAGCTGGGCCAGGCCGAGCGAGAGCAGCATGGTCAGGCCGACCACGACGACCGTCCAGACGGCCGTCCAGAGCAGGACGTCGGGAAGTCGCGGATCGGCGAACAGCTTGCGGTACTTGACCAGTCCGGCCGGGCCGTGGTCGGTGCCGGAGGTGTCGATGCGGCGCAGCGAGGTGCGCACCATCTCGACGACCGGCCAGACGACCACGACGAGGATCAGCAGGACGGCGGGGCCGATCCAGGGCAGCGGCCCGAGGCGCGGCAGTGCGCGGCGGCGCCGGGCCGGCGGGGCCGGCCGACCGGTGCGGTCGGGTCGGTCGGGGCCGGCGGTGCGGGTGCCGTCGACGGCGGGTGAGGACACGGTGTCGGTTCCCTCGGCTCGTCGCCCGGCTACTGCCCGGCTTGTTCGGCGGCCTGCTGGAGCGCGTCCAGGGCCTTCTTCGGGTCCTTGAGGGCGCTGCCGATCTGGACCTTGACCTGGGCGGAGACGCCGGGCCACGTCGGGTCGCTCAGCGGGTAGAAGGTGGCGGTCGGCAGGATCTGCAGGAAGGGCTGGAGCGGCTTGCCGTCCGGATCGGCCTGCATGGCGGTGAGCGCGGAACGGGTGACCGGCAGCAGGTTGTACTCCTTGGCGAACCGCACCGTGTTCTCCTGGCGGTAGGCGAAGTCGAGGAAGGCCTTGACCTGGTCCTTGTGGCCGCGCTTCTTGAAGGCCATCACCCAGTCGCCGACGCCGAGGGTGGACTTGGTGGCGCCGTCCTTGCTGGGCATCGCCGCCCAGCTGACGTCCATCGCCTTGACGTCCGCGAGCTGGCCGGGGAAGCCGTTCATCATCCCGACCTTGCTGGAGGCGAAGTCCTTGGTGAGGTCGGTGCGGTTGACGGAGGCGGGGCTCTGCTCGGTCAGGCCCGCGTCGACCCAGCTCTTCAGCCGGCCGAAGGTCTCCACGTTGGCGGGGGAGTTGATGGTGTAGGCGCCGCCGGCGTCCTGGTAGCCGCCCTTGTTCTCCAGCATCCAGATGAAGGACTCGCCCTGGGCCTCCTCCCGGCCCAGCGGCAGGCCGAGCGGGACCTCGACGCCCGCGGCCTTGAGCGCGGTGGCGGCGGTGGTGACCTCGTCCCAGGTGGTGGGCGGTTTGGCCGGGTCGAGGCCGGCCTTGCGGAAGAGGGCGTTGTTGATCAGGAACATCCGGGCGCTGGAGACGAAGGGGATGCCGTACTGGGTGCCCTCCTGGGTGCCGGCCTTGGCCATCGCGGGGATGAAGTCCTGGGCGGTGTCGGGGGAGAGGACGTCCGTGGCGGGGTAGAGCTGTCCGTTCTTGGCGAAGTCGGCGTACCCGCCGGTCTGCAGGACGTCGGGCTGGTTGCCGTTCTGCACCATGGTCTTGACCTGGGTGTCGATGTCGTTCCAGTTGATCACCTGGAGGTCGACCCGGATCTTCGGGTTCTGCTGCTGGAAGGCGGAGATGACGCCCTGCCAGTACTCCTGGCCGGGGTTCTGGCCGTTGGAGCCGTAGTCGGCGGCGACGAACCTGATCGTGGTGACGCCGTCGGCGGAGGTGGAGCCGTCGGAGCCGCTCCCGCACGCGGACAGCGCGAGTGCCGCGCTCGCCGTGGCCGCCGACAGGGTGAGAAGACGCCGCTTCATGGATTCCGCCTTTGCGCGTGAGGCCGTCCCGGGTTGTTCCAGGCCCGGCGAGGTCGTGCAAGCGGGAAGCGTGCACGAAGATGATTACTCGGGGCTGGGTCGAGTCATGATTGAGCATCGGGTGAAGGAGAGTGTGCATCTCTGGCGGCCCGACGGGCCACCCGCGTTACCGAAGTGTTGCAGTGTGGACACGGCTCGACCATGACGGAGGGCGGCCCGTTGCCCGTTGCGCGTTCTTGCTCAGCCGCTGAGCGGCGGGCGGAATCAGTGCAAGTTTGAGCAGAGAAGGAGGAGGGTGCGTCGCCATTCGGGGTGGCGGTGGCGCTGCTCAATATTGATCGGTGCATGCCATTTGAGTCAGTTCTGCGCAGCCCCGCCCCGGGTCCCGCTCCGGGCTGACGCGGGAATCCGCTCTGGTGGAGTGCCCTGTCGGGCCCGAGAGCTACACTCCGGTCATGCTCAAAGCTGATCGCGCGGCCCGGATCCTGTCCCACATCGGTGAGGTGGGGAGCGCGGACGTGCACGCGCTCTCCGAGCTGCTCGGGGTCTCCGGCGCGACGGTCCGCCGCGACCTCCAGGAGCTGCACGAGCAGGGGCTGCTGCACCGCACCCGCGGCGGCGCGGTGACCGGGGCCGTCAACCTCGAACTGCCGCTGCGCCACCGCAGCGAGAAGCAGCAGGAGGAGAAGCGGCGGATCGCCCGGGCGGCCGCCGAACTCGTCCCCGAGGGCGCGGTGGTGGGCCTCAGCGGCGGGACGACCACCACGGAGCTGGCCCGGGTGCTGGCCGAGCGGGGCGGTCTGACGGTCGTCACCAACGCCGTCAACATCGCCGCCGAACTGATCGTCCGCCCGGAGACCCGCCTGGTGGTCATCGGCGGGCTGGCGCGGTCGGCGAGCTACGAGCTGGTCGGCCCGGCGGCGGACCGGATGCTCGCGCAGTACCACCTGGACATCGCCTTCATCGGCGTGGACGGCCTGACCCCGCAGGAGGGCTGCACCACGCACGACGAGATGGAGGCCCAGACCGACCGCGCGTTCCTGCGCAGCAGCGCGCGTTCGGTGATCGTGGCCGACAGCACCAAGGTCGGCCGGGTCACCTTCGCCTCGATCTGCCCGCTCTCCGAGGTCCACGACCTGGTGACGGACGACGGGCTGCCGGCGGCGCAGGGGAAGGCGTTCACGGACTCCGGCGTCCGCCTCCACCTGGCCTGACAGCGGGGCTCGACACGCGCGTGCCCCACGACGGGGCCCGGTGGGAGCCGTCGCGGGGCGTGGAGCCCGGACGCGTCAGGCGGAGGCCGGCACGGGCGGGACGGCCCGGCCGCCGGCCGGCGCCGCCGCGGAGGCGGCCTCCTGGACGCCGCAGGTGATCACCGCGCAGGCGAAGGCGATCAGCGGCGCCTTCCAGCTCCACGGGGCGAGTGCGATGACCGCCAGGACGGGCACCAGGAGCCCGGGGCGGGTGCCGACCCGGGCGCTCCTCCGGAGGGCCGCCGTCAGCCGACGGGTGCCCCGACCCGGGCCGCGTACGCCGCGAGACCGTCCGCCGTCGCTCCGGCCCAGCCGAGGTAGCCGTCCGGGCGGACGAGGAAGAGTCCGCTGCCGTAGGCCTCGTAGGCCGGGATGCGGAC
Organism: Kitasatospora sp. NPDC101176; assembly: GCF_044768035.1. Classification (NCBI taxonomy): domain Bacteria; kingdom Bacillati; phylum Actinomycetota; class Actinomycetes; order Kitasatosporales; family Streptomycetaceae; genus Kitasatospora; species Kitasatospora sp. NPDC101176. The sequence continues at coordinate 39,255 of NZ_JBIWPA010000047.1, read as the reverse complement.
GACGGGGCAGGCGGCCTCCGGAGCCGCGGCCCCGGTGCCGACGACCAGCAGGGTCCAGTGCGGCCCGCGGAAGGCGTCGAAGAGCCTGGTGCCGCCGCGGATCCCGTCCGGAGCGCGGTCGCCGGCCCGCAGGGCGCCCTCGGGAAGGTCACGCCGGGTCTCCGTGCTGAGCGTCGACTCCCGGTAGCCGAGGCCGAGTTGCTGGGTCGCCAGGCCCCGGCGGACCTCGCCGCGGTGCACCTTCGTCGACAGCTCCAGCATGTCGGCGGCGTTGGCGCGGCGCTCCTCCTGGTAGCTGTCGAGCAGGGCCGGCGGGGCGTCGCCCGCGAGGACCGCGCCCAGCTTCCAGCCCAGGTTGTAGGCGTCCTGGATGCTGGTGTTGAGGCCCTGGGCGCCGGCCGGGGAGTGCACGTGGGCGGCGTCGCCGGCCAGGAACACCCGGCCCGCGCGGAAGCGGTCCGCCAGCGCGGCCCGCGGCCGGAACTCCGAGGCCCACCGGACCTCCAGGACCTGGTCGGGGGTCAGGTGCGTGCGGGTGGCGACCACCCGGCGCAGGCCCTCCAGGGACGGATCGACGGCGGTGCCCGCCCGGAACTGCGCGACGAGCTGGAACAGCGGCTCCGCGTCGGGCAGCGGGCAGGCGGCCAGCAGGCCCTCGCCGGAGTCCTCGTCGGCGGGGAAGACGTGCCAGTGCTCGCGGTCCAGCCCGGTGAGCAGCACGTCGGCGACGAGGAGCGGATCCGGGTCGACGGTCTCGCCGGTCATCCCGATGCCGAGCAGCCGCCGGACGGTCGAGCGCCCGCCGTCGGCGGCGACGGCGTAGCGCGCCCGGACGGGGCCGACGGCCGCGAACTCGGCGGTGACGCCGTCCGCGTCCTGGGTCAGGCCGACCAGCTCGTGCCCGAACTCCACGCCGCCGCCCAGTTCGCGGAGCCGGTCGTGCAGGATCCGCTGGGTGCGCGACTGCGGCAGCATCAGCGTCTCGGTGTACGGCGCGGCCTCCGAGGGCTCGGTCGGGTCGTACATCCGGCGCGAGCCCTGGCGCTCGCCGTCCTGCCAGAACTGGTTCGGCGGGTAGTGCCCGGACGCCGCGCGGACCTCCGCCAGGACGCCGAGGTCGTCCAGCACCTCCAGCGTGCGCGGCTGGAGCCCCTTGCCGCGGGAGCCGGGGAAGAGCGCGGTGCCGCGCTCGACGAGCAGGGCGTCCACGCCGCGCCGGGCGAGGTCGACGGCGAGGGCGAGGCCGGTGGGGCCGGCGCCGACGATCAGGACGTCCGTGTGCACAGCCGTCTCCGAGGAGGCCATGGCCACTCCTTAACGTTGTTAAGTGGGTTGGTGACGGAAGCATCCACTTAACGGCGTTAAACTGTCAACCGTGACCCCGCAGAAATCCCCCAGGCTCGACCGGAAACTGGTCGCCGACACCGCTCTGAGACTCCTCGACGAGGTGGGCCTGGACGGGCTCACCCTGCGCGCCATCGCCGCCGAACTGGACGTCAAGGCGCCCGCGCTGTACTGGCACTTCAAGGACAAGCAGGCGCTGCTCGACGAGATGGCGACCGAGATGATGCGGCGGATGGACTCCGCCGGGGAGCCGCCCGTCGGGGACTGGCGCAAGGCCTACCGCGCCGCCATGCACGGGCTGCGCGCGCAGCTGCTCCGTTACCGCGACGGCGCCCGGGTCTACAGCGGCGCCCGGTTCACGGACACCTCGTACGCCGCCGGGCTGGACGCCGGGCTGCGCCTGCTCGTCGACGCCGGCTTCACCCTGACCGCGGCCGCCCGCGCCTGGTACACCGGCTACAGCTACACGATCGGCTACACCGTCGAGCAGCAGGCGATGGGCCCCAACCCCTTCGTCGGCGAGGCCGGGTACGACCTGGAGGCCCGCGCCGAACGCCTCGCCGCCCACCCGCTCGCCGCCGCGGCGGGCCCGGTGATGTTCGGCGACTTCGACGAGGGGTACGCCCAGGGCCTGGAGGCGATCCTGGTCGGCATCGACACCTGGCGCACCGGCCGCGCCTGACCCCCGGGCCTACCTGACCCCCGGGCGCGGGGTGTCCGGACGGACGGGGCGGAGCGCCCGGGTCCGGCGCGGCTCAGCCGAGCGAGGCGTGGGTGCGGCCGGGGCGGGGCCAGCTGCGGTGGTCCTGGTCGATGACGTAGTGGTGGCCGTGCTGCCAGCCGCCGGTGCGGGCGGGGTGGGCGTCGGCGAGGTGGGGGTGCCCGGCGGGCAGATCGGTGTGCAGGTGGTCGAGCGCGTCCGGGTCGTGGGCCGGCCACAGGGCGGCGGCGCCCACCGCCCCGGCCAGCGCGAGCAGCCCGAGCGTGACGGCGGTGGCGGGCAGGCCGGCGCCCGCCGCCAGCCAGCCGGCCAGTGGGTAGGTGAGCAGCCAGCAGCCGTGCGAGAGCGAGAACTGGGCGGCGAAGGCGGCGGGCAGGTCGGCGTCGGTCGCGGAGCGCCGGATGAGCCGGCCGCCGGGGGTGAGGATCGCCGAGCTGCCGGCGCCGACCAGCGCCCAGGCCGCCAGCAGGGCCGCCCACGACCAGGCGCCGGGCCCGGTGGCGGTGACCGCGCCGACGGCGCCCAGGACGGCGGGCAGGGCGAACGCGGCGGGCAGCATCACCGCCCGGTCGCCGACCCCGGCCAGCAGGCGGGGCAGCAGCAGTGCGGTGAGCATCGAGCCCGCGCCGTACGCGCCGAGGGCGAGCGAGACGGCGCCAGCCGGGCGGTGGAAGTGGTCGCGCACCACCACGACGGTGTCGACGAAGACGATCGCCCCCGCGGCGGCGACCGCGAGGTCGAGGGCGAGCAGGGCCCGTAGCCGCGGGGTGGCCCGGAACAGCCGGCCGCCGGCCCGGGCCCTGGCGCGGCCGTCGCCGGGGCGCCCGCCGTCGGACCGCTCGACTGGCGCGGGCCTGGGCAGCACGGTGGAGACGACCAGCGCGGCGGAGGCGAGGAAGCCGGCCGTCGTGCCGAGGAAGAGCCAGTCGTAGCTGACGGCGGTGAGCAGCAGCGCGGCGAGCGCCGGGCTGAACAGTGATTCCAGGTCGTAGGCGAGACGGGACATGGACAGCGCCCGGGTGAAGTCCCGCTCGGCGGGCAGCACGTCCGGGATGGTGGCCTGGAAGGTCGGGGTGAACGCGGCGGAGGCGGCCTGCAGCAGGAGGATCAGCAGGTAGACCTGCCACACGCTGTCGACGAACGGCAGGGCGAGCGCGACGCCCGCCCGGGTGAGGTCCATCCCGGCCAGGAGGGCCCGCCGGGGTATCCGGCCGGCGAGCGCGCCGGCGACCGGGGCGACCGTGACGTAGGCGACCATCTTGATCGCCAGTGCGGTGCCGAGTACGGCGGAGGCGTCGGCCCCGGCGAGGTCGTAGGCCAGCAGCGACAGCGCGACGGTGGCCAGTCCGGTGCCGACCAGGGCGACGACCTGGGCGGTGAACAGGCGGCGGTACGCACGGTTGCGCAGTACGGACAGCATGGCGGCCCCGTCCGGTTCGTCGGTGGGAGTGCCGCATCATCATAGTTAATGCGTGCGTACCTGTGCACCTGTTGCATGGATGGCCGCCCGCCGCGCCCGGGCCGGTGTCCGCGCCCCTCTGGCGGTGACCGCGCCCCGCCGACCGTGGTGGTCAGTCGTGCGGCGGCAGGTGGCCGATCTGGTGGTCGGCCACGTTGAGCGCCTCGTCGACGAGCCGGCGCAGGTGGCCGTGGCGCAGCGAGTAGACCACCCGCCGCCCGTCCTTGCGGGTGGTCACCAAACCGGCCAGGCGCAGTTTGGCCAGGTGCTGGCTGACGGACGGCCGGGCCGCGCCGGTCGCCTCGGTCAGGGTGGTGACGTCCGCCTCGCCCCGGCCGAGCCGCTCCAGCAGTGCCAGCCGGGTGCGGTCGGCCAGCATCGTCAGCACGGACGCGGCCACCTCCAGGCGCTCGCCCCCGCGCTGGTGCGAGTGGTGTGCAGCTGCCGGAACCTCGCCGTTGCTCATCCGGCCATCGTAGGCCCGGCCGCGTGCACCCGTGCGCACGCGTGCCCGGCGGTTGCCGGTCGAAGTGAGCGCGGCTCAGCGGGACCGCAGGGAGTCCAGTTCGGCGGCGTAGAGCAGTGCGGGGTCGAAGCGCATGCCGGTGAAGTGCCCGGCGAGCTCGAGGGAGAGGGCGCCGTGCAGCCGGGTCCAGAAGCCGAGCGCGCGGCGCAGGGCCCGGGGCGGGGCGGGGTGGTCGCCGGCCCAGGCCCGGTTGGTCGCGAGGTCGGCGTCGAATCCGGCGCCGGGGCCGTCCTCCGGATCCGGGGTCGCGGCCGGGAGGGCGGCGCAGGCGTCCAGGATCACGGCCATGATCTCGCCGGTGATCGCGGTGGTGTCCGGCGGCGCGTGGTAGCCGGGGACGGGCGTGCCGTAGAGCAGGAAGTAGCGCTGCGGGTCGGCCAGGGCCCAGTGGCGCAGGGTGTCGGCCAGCCCGGCGAGGTCGGCGCCGCCCTCGGCCGCGGCCCGGAAGGCGTCGGCCAGGCTGCGGTAGCCGTCCCGGATGAGCTCGGTGATCAGGTCGTCTCGACCGGCGAAGTAGCGGTACAGCGCGGGGCCGCTCATGCCCATCTGCCGGGCGATCGCGTTCAGCGAGAGCGCGGAGGCCCCGGCGGTCGCGATCTGCTCCCAGGCGCGCTCCTTGATCTCGGTGCGGACCTGGGAGCGGTAGCGCTCGCGGGGGGTGGCCGCGTCGCCCTTGCTCGCCGCTGTCTCCGCCATGGCCGGCCGCCTTTCGTCGGTGTGGCTGTGTCGGCTCGTTCGGTTAGAGGCTATCACTGGAGTTGTTGACGCTCGCCTTCCCGAGGGGTTATAACTTCTAACGAACGAGAGAGCGCATAACGCGACCGACGAGTGGAGACCGACATGAACGCCGACCTGAACGCCGACCTGAACGCGAACCTGAACGCGAACCCGAACGCCGGCCCGACCCTCGCGGACACCGCCGCCGGCCAGCCCGCCGCCGAGCAGCTGGTCGAGGTCGTGCTCCCGGGCGTGGTGGAGCCGGAAGGCCTGCAGCTGCGCCACGGAGCCGTCCCGACCGCCGGGGCCGGCCAGGCCGTGGTCCGGGTGGAGGCCACCGGGGTCTCCTTCGCCGAACAGCAGATGCGCCGCGGCCGCTACTACGACCAGCCGCCCTTCCCCTTCGTGCCCGGCTACGACCTGGTCGGCACCGTGCTCACCGTCGGCCCCGGCGTCGACGCCCGGCTCGTCGGCACCCGGGTCGCCGCGCTGGTGAAGGTCGGCGGCTGGGCCAGCCACATGGCCATCGACGCGGCGGACCTGGTGGCCGTGCCCGGGGAGATCGGCGCCGCGGAGGCCGAGACGGTGGTCGTCAACGGCATCACCGCCTGGCAGATGCTGCACCGCAAGGCCCGGGTCCGCGCCGGTGACACCGTGCTGGTGCACGGCGCCAACGGCGGTGTCGGCACCGTCCTCGTCCAGCTCGCCCTCGCCGCCGGGGCGACGGTGATCGGCACCGCCTCCCGGCGCCACCACCAGAGCCTGCGCGCCCAGGGCGTGCTGCCCGTCGACTACCGCACCGAGGACGTCCCGGCGCGGGTGCGGGAACTCGCCCCCGGCGGGGTCGACGCCGTCTTCGACCACGTCGGCGGCGAAGGCATCGTCGACTCCTGGCGGCTGCTCGCCCCCGGCGGCACGCTCGTCTCCTACGGCAGCGCGTCCACCCGCGACGACCAGGGCTCCAAGCAGTGGCCCGTGCTCCGGCTGCTGGGCCGGGTGTGGCTCTGGAACGCGCTGCCCAACCGCCGCAGCGCCTACTTCTACAACGTCTGGGCGGGCCGCGCGCTCGGCCGCGACCGCTTCCGCGCCCGGTTGAGCGCCGACCTCACCGAGGTCTTCGCGGCCCTCGCGCGAGGCGAGGTCACCGCCCGGGTCGCCGCCGAACTCCCGCTGGCCCGGGCCGCGGAAGCCATGCGGCTGGCCGAGTCCGGCACCGTCGCAGGCAAGATCGTGCTGGTCCCGTAGCAGCGGCCCGTCCGCCGTCCGCCGTCCGCCGTCCGCCGTCCGCCGTCCGCCGTCCGCCGTCCGCCGACGTCGCCGCTCGCCGACGCCGGCGCCGGCGCAACGGCGTGACCCGGCAGGCCCCGGCGGCGAGGCGCCGTCGCGGGCTCCGCTCGCCGCGCCGGTCAGGTCGGCGGCCCCCACGCGGTCTTGGGCATCCGCTCCTCGGAAGGCAAGCTGTCCCCGCACCTCCCGTCGCCGCCCCCGACCCGCCGAGGAGCCCACGTGAGCCCGTTGACCCGCCGGCACTTCCTCGCCACCGCCGCCACCGCCGCCGGCGGGACCGCCCTCGCCCTGGCCGGTCCCCCCGGTCCCTCGGAAGCCGCCGCCGACGAGGCCCCCGCCGGGCCCGGTCCCGAGGACACCGCCGCCCGAGCGCTCGAGCGCTACCCCGACGTCCTCGACCTGCACGGCACGCCCGCGCAGGCCTACCCCGGGGACGCCGGCGGCAACAACCCGATCACCGTCTTCGCCGACCTCGGCGCCTGGCACGCGTACGCCCTGCCGCGCCCGCAGGACCGGCTCGGCGGCTTCACCGGGCCGCTCCACCTCGCCCAGGAGTACCCCTGGTGGCTCAGCGACGGCCTCAGCCGCATCCGGCTGACCGAACGGGGCCGGGAGCTGGACCTCGCCGCCGCCGGTGCGCCCCGGCTCACCTCCCTCCCCGGCCTGCTGCGCCAGTCCTACGCGCTGGGCGCCGGCCTGGCCCTCACCCTGGAGCTGCGCTTCGCCGGGAACCGCACCGCCCTGGTCCGGGCCCGGCTGGCCAACGGCGGCAGCGGCGTACGGACCCTCCAGGTCGCCTGGACCGGCACCCTGCTGCGCCCGACCGACGCGCCGCAGCGCGACGCTCCGCGCCTGGTGGCCGCCGATCGCGGCGTGGAGGTCCGGTTCGCGCGGGTCCGCAGGACGTGGGACTACCTGACCGACGGCACCGAGCGCTTCTCGGTCCGGCACGCGGAGCCCGTCCGGGTCACCGTCGGCGGCGACGGCCACCGGACCGAGCGGGTCGACGCCGTCCGGCTGGCACCCGGGGAGGCCCGGATCCTCGACTGGGCGGAGAGCTACACCTTCACCGCGGCCGAGTACGACCGGGCCGCCGCCGAGGCGGACGCCGCCCTGTGGGCGCCGGAGCGGGTCGCGGCGGCCGGCGCCGCCCGCTGGGCCGGGTACCTGGCCCGGGCGACCGCCGGGGTTCCGGCCGCGCGCCGCCGCACGGCCGTCAAGTGCGTGCAGACCCTGGTCACCAACTGGCGCAGCCCGGCCGGGCGGATCCGGCACGACGCCGTCACCCCCTCGATCTCGTACAAGTGGTTCAACGGGGTCTGGGCCTGGGACACCTGGAAGCAGGCCGTCGGCACCGCCCTCTTCGCGCCCGACCTCGCCGCGAACCAGATCCGGGCGATGTTCGACCACCAGATCCGGGCCGACTCGACCACTCGCCCGCAGGACGCCGGGATGATCCCGGACTGCGTCTTCTACAACGACCCGAGCACCGGGGGCGGCAACTGGAACGAGCGCAACTCCAAGCCCCCGCTGGCCTCCTGGGCGGTCTGGGGGGTCTACCGGCAGAGCGGGGACCGGGCCTTCCTGCGCGAGATGCTGCCCCGGCTGACCGCCTACCAGGACTGGTGGTACCGCACCCGCGACCACCTCGGCGAAGGCCTGTGCGAGTACGGCGCCACCGTGGACGAGGCCAATGCCGGACCGGAGGACTGTCGCCAGGCCGCGGCCTGGGAGTCCGGCATGGACAACGCGCCCCGCTTCGACGCGGCCCTCGGCGCGACGGTCGTCGCCAACCGCGGCGGCGACGGCGCCCTGCGGGGCTGGTCCCTCGCACAGCGCTCCGTCGACCTCAACGCCTACCTGGCCGCGGACCACCGCAACCTGGCCCTGATCGCCGCCGAGCTGGGGGACCGGCCCGCCGCCGAGCGGCTGTGCGAACGGGCCGGGCGGATCGACCGCGCCGTCCGCGACACCATGTTCGACCAGGCCACCGGCTGGTTCCACGACACCGACCTGACCACCGGCGCCCGGCTCACCACCCGGGGCCGCGGCATCGAGGGCGCGATCCCGCTCTGGTCCGGCACCGCCTCGCCCGCCCAGGCCCGCGCCGTCCGCGGCCACCTGCTCGACCCGGCGGAGTTCGGGACCGCACTGCCGTTCCCGACGGTCGCCCGCAGTTCCGCGGCCTTCGACCCGGCCGGCTACTGGCGCGGGCTCGCCTGGATCGACCAGACCTACTTCGCCGTCGAGGGCCTGCGCCGGTACGGCTGGGACGAGGACGCCCGCCGGGCCGTGGAGCGGCTGCTGGCGGCGGCCGGTGGGCTCGGCGGCGACGGCCCGGTGCGGGAGAACTACGACCCGCTGACCGGGGAGGGGCGCAACGCCACCGGCTTCAGCTGGTCCGCAGCCCTGCTGCTGCCGCTGCTCCGGGGCTGACCGGAGCCGAGCGGGGCCGACCGGAGCCGAGAAGGCTGTGATCGGAGCGACCGGTGAAGGAGCCGCCCGCGCCCTGGCATGATCGGGGGCATGATCGAACGACTCATCGCGGCGTGTGACGGAGCGGCCAAGGGGAACCCCGGGCCGGCGGCCTGGGCCTACGTGGTGGCCGACGGCGCCGGGGTCCCGCAGCGCTGGCAGGCCGGCCCGCTCGGGCACAGCACCAACAACGTGGGCGAGCTGACCGCCCTCCTCCAGCTGCTCTCGGCGACGGATCCCGCGCTGCCGCTGGAGGTCCGGCTGGACAGCACGTACACCCGCGACGCGGTCACCAAGTGGCTGGTGGGCTGGAAGCGCAACGGCTGGAAGACCGCCGCGGGCAAGCCGGTGGCCAACCGCGAGCTGATCCAGCAGATCGACGAGCTGCTGGCGGGGCGGGACGTCACCTTCGTGTACGTGCCCGCCCACCAGGTGGACGGCGACCCGCTGAACGCCATCGCCGACAAGGCCGCCAGCGACGCCGCCCGCACCCAGGAGGCCGCCGGCGGCACGGCCGCCGACCTGCCCGAACCGGACCCGGTCCGGGCCTCCGCACCGCGCTCGAGCCGCCCGGCCGGAGCCCCGGCCGCGAAGCGGGCGTCCTCCTCCGGAGGCTCCCGGACCCTGGCCGCCCGCTACCCCGGCACCTGCCCGTGCGCCCGTCCGTACGCCAAGGGCGACAAGATCACCAAGGTCGGCGGCAGCTGGGGCCACCCGGAGTGCGCCGCGGCCCACGCCTGACCGAGCCGCCCCCGGGCACCCGGAGCGTCGGACGGGGCCCGCCGTCCCGGTGGGCTACCGCTCCGTGTCCGCCTCCGGGTCCGGGGTCTCGGCGGCGGCCTGGAGGAGGTTCTGCTCCAGGCGTTCCAGGGTGAGCCGGGCCTCGGTGCGTTCGTCGGTGGTCAGGCCGGCCGCCACGAGCTCCTCCAGCCGGCTCCAGGCCTGTTCGACCTCGTGGCGCAGGGCCTGGCTGGCCGCCGTGGGCTCGATGAGGGAGGCGCGCCGATCGGTGGGCGAGGGGCGTCGGCGGACGAATCCGGCCTGTTCCAGGCGCTGGACGGTGCGGGTCATGGTGGCGGCGTCGGAGTCCAGGAGCCGCACCAGGTCGGTCTGGCGCTGGGCGCCGAGCTCCCACAGGTGCATCATCACCAGCTCCTGGCCCGGGTGCAGGCCGATGCGGCGCAGGAGCTGCCCGGCGAACATGCGGTGGAGGCGGGCGAGGCGGAAGATCGCGTGGCTGATGGGCCCGCCGCCGGCCGTGGCCGGTACCGGGACGCTCGGTTCCGTCCGGGCTCCCGCCGGAACCGGCCCGGGCTCCGGGGTGGACTGCGTCATCTCGTCCTCACTTCCTGATCGGTCAGGCAACGCTATCGCGCGAGGCCGCCAGCGCGGGGCCGCAGACCTACGCGCGGCGATTTCGGCTGTTCAAAGCACGTGGCGCAGGTCACATCGCGGGTCGGGAATGCCTCCCCCGCGTTTACCTGTTCGAGCAGGTAACTGTGACGCCGGATGGGACGGGGACACCGCCCACCACTGGTTGCGAGGGAAGAGACCATGACCACTGCTTTCGATCCGATCGTCCTGGGCGGCAGGAGCCTGACCAGCCGGGTCGCGATGGCGCCGATGACCCGCAGTCGCGCGTTCGGCCCCGGCGGGGAGCCGACCGAGCTGATGGCGCAGTACTACGCGCAGCGCGCCGGCGCAGGCCTGATCGTCACGGAGGGCATCCAGCCCTCGGCGGTCGGGCAGGGCTACCCGAACACCCCCGGCCTCCACACGCCCGGCCAGGTGCGGGCGTGGCGGACGGTGACCGACGCCGTGCACCGCGAGGGCGGCGTGATCTTCGCGCAGCTGATGCACACCGGGCGGATCGGCCACCCGAGCCTGCTGCCCGACGGCCTGGTCCCGGTGGGGCCGTCGGCCGTGGCCGCCGAGGGGCAGGTGTTCACCCACGAGGGCCCGAAGGACTTCGTGACGCCGGAGGAACTGGACGAGGCCGGGATCCGGCGGACGATCGCCGACTTCGCCGCCGCGGCCCGCAACGCCGTCGAGGCCGGGTTCGACGGCGTGGAGATCCACGGCGCCAACGGCTACCTGATCCACCAGTTCCTCGCCCCGAACGCCAACCGGCGCACCGACGGCTGGGGCGGCGACACCGCGGGCCGGATCCGCTTCGCGGTGGAGGTGGTCCGTGCGGTCGCCGACGCCGTCGGCCCCGAGCGGGTGGGCCTGCGGATCTCCCCGGCGAACCCGTACAACGACATCGCCGAGGACGACCACCGGGCCACCTACCGGGCCCTGGTGGCGGCGCTCGGACCGATCGGCCCGGCCTACCTGCACGTACTGGAGGGGCCGGACCGGGAACTGACCCGGGAGCTGCGCGAGCGGTTCCCCGGCGCCTTCGTCCTCAATCCGTTCACCCACCCGGACCCGACCGGCCCGGACGCGCTGGCACTGGTCGAGGACGGCACCGCGGACATGATCGCCTTCGGCGCGCTGTTCCTGGCCAACCCCGACCTGCCGGCCCGGCTCGCCGCCGGCGGCCCGTTCAACACCCCGGACGCGGCCACCTTCTACGGCGGCGACCACCGCGGCTACACCGACTACCCCACTCTCGACGCCTGACCGGTGCGGCCACCTGCGGCGCCGCCCCGGCACGGCCCTCCGCGGCGCCGTCACCTGCGCGGCCGCCGTGGTGGCCGCACAGTGGGTCCGAACCGCCTGGTACCCCCGCACCCCCACCTCCCCCCAAGACCCCTGCGACCCGGGAGCTCCCGATGTCCACTGCGATCACCTTCTCCGCGTACGGCCCGCCCGAGGTGCTCCGCCTCACCGAGGTGGACGCCCCCGAGCCCGGCCCCGGCCAGGTCCGGATCCGGGTGCGGGCGGCCTCGGTCAACCCGCTCGACCTGAAGATCCGCTCCGGCCTGATGGCCGAGGCCGCCCCGGCCCGCTTCCCGGTGGTCCCCGGCCTGGACGCGGCCGGCGTGGTGGAGGCGGTCGGGGAAGGAGCCGCCGCGGCGGTGGGCGACGAGGTCCTGGGCGTCGCCGTGGGCGGGGGCTACGCCGAGCAGGCCCTGTTGGAGGGGCCGGTGGCCAAGCCCGCCGCGCTGTCGTGGGAGGTCGCCGCGTCCCTGGTCACGGTCGGCCGGACCGCCTTCCGCGTCCTGGGCCAGCTGGGCGTGCCGGAGGGGCGGACGCTGCTCGTCCACGGTGCGGCCGGCAGCGTCGGTGTCATCGCGGTGCAGCTGGCCGTCGCCCGCGGCATCACCGTCATCGGCACCGTCGCCGAGCGGGACGTCGAGCGGGTCACCGCCCTGGGCGCCACCGCGGTCCGCTACGGCGACGGCTGGGTGGAGCGGGTCCGCGCCGCGGCCCCGGGCGGCGTGGACTTCGTGTTCGACGCCTCCGGCGCCGGAGTGCTCGCCGACTCCGTCGCCCTGACCGGCGACGCGGGCAGGGTGATCACCATCGCCGACATGGCGGCCGCCCGGCACGGGGTGCGCTTCAGCGCCGGTACCACCGAGCAGGGTGAGGACGGGCTGCCGCAGCTGGTGGAGCTGGCCTCGACCGGACGGCTGACGCTGCCCATCCGGCGCACCTACCCGCTTGCCGAGGCCGCCCGGGCGCACGCCGATCTGGAGGCCCGCCGCAACCGGGGCAAGGCCGTCCTGCTTCCCTGACCCCGGCCGCCGCCGGCCGCCGCCGGCCCCCGGAGAGCTCCGGGGCCGACGGCGGTGTGCGGGACGGCGGGGTCTACACCGGGACGGTCACGAAGGTCTGCCCGGACTCGTTCACGACCGACACCGAGGTCACCTCCTCCGGCGCGACGATGGCCGAACCGTCCAGTGTGGTGCCGGACTTGGCCCCCACGGCGGAGACCAGCCAGCTGCCCGCGTCCGCCGTGGCCCCGTTCCTGCCGTTGACCACCAGGTGGCAGCGCTGGCCGGCCGGGATGCCGGTGACCGCCGCGTTCACCCGGACCCAGCCCATCGCCGGAGTGACCGTCAGCGTCATCCGGGCTCCGGTGGCCGGATCCGTCACGGAGCCGGTCCGGGTCCCCGCGGGTGGCGCGGTGGCGGTGGCGGTGTTCGGAGCCGGGCCGGCGGCCACCGGTGGTGCGGTGTCGGTGCTGCGGCCCAGCGCGATCCCCAGGACCAGCGCCGCGGCGGCCGCGACGGCCGCGACCGCGCCGATCCGGGCCCGCCGCCGGAGCAGCACCGAGCCGCGTTCCGTCCTGGCCTGCCGCAGGGTGCGCTGCAGCAGCAGGTCTCCGCCCTCGGGCGGGCCGTCCACGAGCAGTTCGGGCGGCACCTCGCCCAGGACGGTCTCCAGCTCCCGCAACTCGGTCACCTCCTGACGGCAGGTCGGGCAGTCGGCCAGGTGTCGTTCGAGCGCCGCCGTCTCGGCGGGATCGAGCACGCCCAGGACGTAGGCGCCGACGAGCTCCGCGCTCCGGTCGTGCGCGCCGTTCGAGCCCGTGCCGTGCGCGCCGCTGCCGTCCCGGCCCGCGCCGGTCGCGCCGGTCGCGCCGTTCGGGTCCATGCCGTTCGTGTTCGCTTCGTCCGTGGTCACACCGACACCTCCTGCCACGTCCCCGTCCTGCCGGTGTACGAGCGTTTGAGTGCCCGGAGCGCGTAGTGCGCGCGGGACTTGACCGTTCCGGCCGGTATCCCCAGCTGCGCCGCGGCCTCGGTGACCGACAGCCGCTGGAAGTAGATCGACCGCAGCACCTCGCGGTGCTCGGGGGAGAGCCGCTCCAGCGCCTGCGACATCACCAGGGTCTCCACCACGCCGTCGGCGTGGTCGAGCTCGACCGGCACGGTGGCCGTCTCCTCGGACACCTCCGCGACCTCGGCGGGCCGGGCGGCGCGGGCCCGGAACCGGTCGGTGATCAGGTTGCGCTCCACGGTCAGCAGCCAGCCCCGCACCGACCCGCGGGCCTCGGTCAGGGCCTCCGGGTTGCGCCAGGCCCGGATCAGGGTCTCCTGGACGGCGTCCTCGGCCGCCGCACGGTCTCCGGTGAGCCGGATGGCGTAGGCGAGCAGTGCGCCGCCGTGCTGCTCGTAGAGCGTCCGGATCAGTGCCTCGTCGGCGGCGTCCTGCCGCCCGCCTGGTCGTGTCCTCGCCATCCGCCATTCCTCCGTCGTCGGGTCCACGTCCAGCACGTACGCGGGCGCCGTCCGGTTCAACCGGATTCCCGACAGGTGCGGTTCTCGTTGAGGCAGGCCGCCACCCCGGCCGCCTGCCGGTCGGTCATCAGGCCGATGAACACCGCGTGGTCGGTGAGCGGGCTGTGGTGCTGTTCGGGGAAGGCGTCCAGGGCGAAGGCCCCGGGCGGCGGCGGGCGGTAGCCGACGGTCACGCGCAGATGCGGGATCGGGAAGGTGTCGTGCGGGCAGACGCCGGAGGCGGACGGGAAGCGTACGTGGGAGCGGTGGCCCGGGCTGTCCGTGCCGCGCCCGTCCCAGCAGCTGGGGAAGTCCAGGGTGCGGGTGAGGAGGCTGCCGGCGGGGCAGAGCGGGTAGCGGTCGGTGGTGGCGCGGCCGGCGAAGCCCGTGCAGCTCCAGCGGGCGCCGGCCTCGGCGCCGCCGTCGGTGGCGGCGGTCGGGTCGCCCTCCAGGAGCCGCAGGAAGCGCGGCATCGGGACGACCTTGCTCCAGGGGTTGCCGAGGTACTCGACGGTGACGGTCTCGGGGGCGAGGATCTCGCCGGTGTTCCCGTGCGGGTCGTCGGAGGGCACCGCGGTGCCGGCGCGGTCGGTGCGGCGGAGCACCGGCCAGTAGTACGAGGAGCGGTCGCCGTCGGTGCAGGTGGTCGCGGCGGCGGCGAGGCTGTCGTCGGTGGAGTCCGCGTCGGTGGAGAGGTTGCCGACGTAGTCGTGCACGTGGTGGGCGCCGCCGACCGTGCCGGGGGAGACCACCACGTTGTCGGCGTTGCGGTGCCCCTCCCGGTTGCGTCCGCAGTCCTGCGCGTACGAGCCGGTGGAGGCGTCCGGGCCGGTGGCCGGCGGTGCGGGTGCGGCGGCGGTGACCGCGGTGATGTCGACGAACCCGTCCGCCGGTCCGGGCCCGCCCGGCCGGAAGCGGACCACCAGCAGGGACAGCCCGAGGGCGAGGCAGAGCAGGACGCCGACCGGGAACGCGGCGCCCCCCAACCGGTGGCGATGGCGGTCCTGGTGCACCGCGACAGTCTGGGTGACGGGCCGCCGCGCGGGCAAGGCGGGGCCACCCCGGCCGTCCAGCCGCCCGGGGCGCCCCGCCGCCGCGGGCGGGGTCGGCGGGTGGGTCAGTAGCCCCCGGTGTAGCCGCCGGCCTGGGACGCAGCCGTCGACGGGGTCGTCGTCGCGCCCTGCGCGGGCGCCTGGGCGGGGGTGCCGGGCGCCTTCTTCCCCTCGGGCGTGCTGGCGAACCAGGTGCCGCCGACGCCCTGTCCGTTGGTCTGCCCGGCCGCGGTGTCCCCGGCGAAGCGGTAGAGCGGCCAGCCGTTGAGGGTGACCTGCTTCGTCCCGTCCGGCCTGGTCACGCTGCCGACCAGGCCGGACTCGACACCGGTGACCTGCACCGCGTCCGAGGAGGTCACCGGCGGCCACTTCGCGGCGCAGGCGTCCACGCAGGTGCTCGCGGAGGGCTTGGCGGTGTCCTTGTCGAAGCGGTACAGGGTCCGGCCGGCGGAGTCGGTGACGATCGGTCCGAGCGTGGCCGACTTGGCGGCGACGAGCCGGACCGCGGAGGAGTCGCCGCCCGCCGGGGCCGGAGTCGTGGCGGCCGGGGCGGCGGCGGTCGACGCGCCGCTCCCGCCGTACCCGTCGCCCGAGTCGGGCCCGCAGGCGGTGGCGGCGAGCGCGAGCACGGCGAGGCCGGAGACGGCGAGCAGGCGGCGGGCGGCGGAGGTGCGCGCGGCGGACTTGGGCATGACGGACTTGGGCATGGCGAACTCCCCCTGAGGGTGCGACAGTTGGCGATCCGGGCGGTTGCCGCCCGGGTACCCTCCACACGCGTCCGCGGCGGGAACGGTTCAACGTCGTCGGAAAAAACTTTTGCGCCGGGGCCGGACGCCGGGCCACCGGGCCGCGGCAGGCGCGTGCGCCGGCGAGGGCCAGGCGCGTCGGTGGTGCCGCCCCGGGGTCACTCCGGCCGGGCCGACAGGTGCCAGTCACGTGGCAGGTCGGCCGTGAGGAGCTCCTCGACCTCGGCGGGCGGGAAGTCCGGCCAGGTCCGCGTCACCTCGTGCCGGCGGTTGAGGCGGCGGTCGAGGAAGCGTTGCATCCGCCTCAGCCCGTCGGCGGCCTGTCCGGGAGCGATGCGTCCGTCCGCGAGGGCGTCGGCGTAGTCGTCCAGGTCGAGCAGGCGGTAGGGGTGGTCCGGCGGCCCGACGATGACGTCGATCCACAGGTCCTGGGTCCTCAACAGGTCGCCGTCGGGGCCGTCCCACTCCAGGCTCACGAGGTCGCAGTACCACCAGCCGCGCTGCTGCGGGGGGAACGCGACGGGCTGGTTGATCTGCACGTGGTCGTCGAGCAGCACGAAGGTGCGCTGGATCAGATCGGTCCCGTCGTGGCGGAAGCCCCAGTCGTAGGCGACGACGTCGCCGCGGCGGATGCCCGCGGCCTTCAGCCTGCCGTTGTGCAGGACGGTCACGCGTTCGTCCGGTGTCATGCGGCACGGTACCAGCGCCCGGCACGGCCCCCTGCGGAGGACGCAGAAGGGCCCGCACCGGCGTGTGCGCGGTGCGGGCCCTTCACTGCCCGGCGGGTGCCGTGGCAGAGGTACTACTACAGCGGGCGAATGTTCTCCGCCTGCGGGCCCTTCTGGCCCTGCGTGACGTCGAACTCGACCTTCTGGCCCTCGAGCAGCTCACGGAAGCCGTTGGCGTTGATGTTCGAGTAGTGGGCGAAGACGTCCGGGCCGCCACCCTCCTGCTCGATGAAGCCGAAGCCCTTCTCCGAGTTGAACCACTTCACGGTGCCATTAGCCATTAAAGAATCTCCTTCAAGGGGACATCCGAAACCCGCACCGTGCGGGTTTCGAGTCGCCGCATGGAGCGCCCACCGGGTAGAACCGGGGAACAAAAAATGCGCCTGCAATATCAGCAGGCGCACACAAGTTCATGGGAACCACTACTGCAACTAAATCGACTGTAGCAGGCGGCGGTCCGCCGCGGCGATATTTCGCAGCCGGCTCCGTGCGGGCCTTCCGCGGGGCTCGGCGCGGTGGCCGGCGGGGGTCGCGGCTCCGGTGCGGATGTGCGAGCAGCCCGACCGGGCCCGCGTGGCTCCGGACTCCGGGCCTCCCGGGGGTCCCCAACCATCTCGACGTGAAGTATCTTGACGTCGAGATTGATGCCGATCACACCTCGGGGGACCTGCCATGCCCGGACACGGGAACGGACTGACAGCACAACTGCGGCGGCCGCCGGGCGGGCCGGACGCCCGCACCATGTTGCTGGCGCAGTGCGTGGACCGCACCGGGACGGGTGTCTGGGCGGCCGCCTCGGTGCTCTACTTCACCTTCGTCGTCGGCCTGGACGCCGGGCGGCTCGGCCTGCTGCTCGGGGTGGCCGCCGTGGCGGGCATCGCCGGGTCGCCGCTGGCCGGTCGGGCCGCCGAACGGTTCCCGGTGCGCGGCCTGCTGATCGCCTGCCACCTGCTGCGCCTGGGCACCATGGGCCTGCTGCTGGTCGTCCACGACTTCGCCGCGCTGCTGCCGGTGGTGGCGCTGACCTGCCTGGCCGAACGGGCCGCCAAGACCCTGGAGATGCTCTTCGCCACCCGGGTGGCCGGCGAGCGGCGGGGGACGTACCAGGCGCTGTTCCGCAGCGTGGCCAACGCCGGGTACGCGCTGGGCGCCGGCATCGCCGCGATCGGCCTGGCCGTCGGCACCGCCACCGCCTACCGGGTGCTGATCGTCGCCAACGCGCTGTCCTTCCTGCTGGCGGCCGCCCTGGTCCGGCGCACCCGGGAGCCCGCCGGCCGCGGTCTGGCGGCGGCGCACGACGGCGGGGACGCCCCCGCAGACCCGGCCGCCGCCCCCAGCCCCTGGCGCGACCGCGGCTACCTGCTCTTCGTCCTGCTGGACATGCCGCTGAACCTGGACGACTCCGTCCTCAACGTCGGCCTGCCGCTGTGGCTGGTGCACCACACCGACGCTCCGAACGCCGTCGTCCCCGCGTTCCTGATCGTCAACACCGTGCTGGTGGTCGTCCTGCAGCTGCGCGTCTCGACCCGGGCCGAGGGCCCGCGCGGGGCGGCCGCGGCGGTGGGCTGGTACGGGGTGACGCTGCTCGCGGCCTGCCTGCTCACCGCGGCCGCCACCGGCGGCGGGCCCTGGTGGGCCTCGATCGCCCTGCTGGCCGCGGCGATGCTGGTCACCCTGGCGGAGCTGCTGCGCTCGGTGGCGTCCTGGGAGCTGGCGGTCAGCCTGGCTCCGCCGCGCGCCCGGGCCTCCTACCTGGGCGTGGCGGGAATGTCCCAGTCGGTGCAGAAGTCACTGGGCCCGCTGCTGCTGACCGGCGTGGTGATGACGGCCGGCCCGGCAGGCTGGCTGGCCCTGGGCGCGGCGGCCACCGGGCTCAGCGCTCTCCAGCGGCGTGCCAGCCTCCGCCGCCTCGCGGCCCTGGCGGCCCCGGCCGCCGAGCCCCGGCCCGTTCCGCTCCCCGCCGGTGCGACGCCGCCGGGCCCGGCCGGGGCCCGGGGAGAGAGCGGAGCGGTGGCGGACCGGGCACCGGCCGGCAGGCCCTGACCCGTACGTGCCGACGGGTGGGCTCACGCCCTGACGGGTCACGGGTCAGGGCGGGGCCGGCGCGCGGGGTTGCCCGGATCAGGCACCCCGCCCCGCCTCCGGGGGCGCGGCGGTGTGCACCACCCGGGTGCAGACGTGACAGGCCGCCGGACCGCCCTGGAGCCACCAGCGGCAGGTGGGGCGGATCGCGCACGGCGGGAGCGGGGCGTCGGTGTCGGCCGCGCCCGACTCGCGCCCCGCCTGCGCCAGCGCGTCGCCGAGCGAACACCGCTCGTCCTCCCACTGGCGGCAGGCCGCCCCGACGCACGGCCCGGCGAAGCGGAACCGCGACTCCGCCGGGCGCCGGCCGGGGGCGGCCGCCCGCTCGGCGAACTCCGCGTCCACCGTGATCGGTTGGCGCAGCGCGGCGACCGTCCCGTCCGGCCGGACGATGCCCAGCAGCAGGTGGCCCGGACTGCAGGTGCTGCTGGGGCAGGTGGCCCCGGTCCGGGCCCCGCCGCCCCCGGCGTCGGCCACTACTGCTCCGGGGCCATCTGGATCCCGATGGGACCCGGCCGGTGGATCACCGCGTCGACCGCGTCCCGGGCGCCGCCGGCGAGGGGCACCTCGCGCAGCGGCGGCACCAGGTCGAGCTCCGCGACCTCGTAGAGCACCGCCTTCCGCACCGCGTTCCCGATCCGCTCCAGCACGTCGTGCGGCAGGTCGCCCTGGACCGTGACGCGCAGTCCTTCCTTGGCCATCCCTCTTCCCTTTCCTCGAGGAGTCCGGCCGCCCCCGCGCTCCGGGGCACGACCGGCCACTGACGACGCTGCCCCCGGCGCCCAGGGCGGGGCGAGCGGTGCTGGCCGATTGGAGTGACCGGGCCCGCGGCAGCCCGGGGCAGTGCTCGTTTCGGGCGTACGTCGCCGCGCAGTTCGCGGACGTCCTGTGCAGGCTGGACCGGGGCCGGGCAGCCGGAAGCGGCGTTCACCGGACCACCGGAGCAGCCACCGGACCAGCCGCCGCACCGACGGGAGCACAGCATGATCGGGAAGCCCGAACCCTTCGACGAGTCGGCAGGGGGGCCGCCCCTGCCGGACTGCACGGCGGACGCCGCCGCCGCGTTGAAGCAGATGTTCGTGGACATGACGCAGGGCGCCAGGATGGCCCGCGGCCAGGACCCGGTGAAGCGCCCGGTGTTCCTCAAACCGCACGGCGTCGCCCGCGGCGTCCTCACCGTCGCCGACGACCTGCCCGCCGAGCTGCGCGTCGGCTTCCTGCGGGCGGCGCACGAGCAGCCCGGCGGACTGACCGCCTGGGTGCGGTTCTCCAGCGACACCGTGCCCGGCAGCCCCGACCTGAAGACCACCCTCGGCATCGGCGTGAAGCTGTTCGGGGTGCCCGGGCCGAAGCTGCTGGAGGGGGACACCGAGGCGGGCACCCAGGACCTGCTGATGCAGAACTTCGACGTCTTCTTCGTGGACACCGCCCAGGACATGTGCGAGTTCACCAAGGCCGGTGTCGTCGACGGCAGTTACGACCGCTACCTGGACGCGCACCCGGTCACCCGGGAGATCCTCGACGCGATGGCGGTCTTCGAGCCGAGCGTCCTGACCACCACCTACTGGGGCGTGCTGCCCTACGCCTTCGGGGCCGACCGCTTCGTCAAGTACAAGCTGGTGCCGGTCGGTTGCGAACCCGGCGACCCGACCGCGACGCCGCCCGACGAGGACCCGGCCTACCTGGGCACCGACCTCGCCCACCGGCTCGCCGCCGGGACGGCCGCCTTCGACCTGCTCGTCCAGTTCCGCACCGACCCGGACACGATGCCGCTGGACGCGGCCACCGTGCGCTGGGAGGAGAGCGCGAGCACCCCCGTGAAGGTCGCCCGGCTGACCCTCCAGCAGCAGGACGTCACGGCCCGGGGCCAGGCAGCCTACGGCGAGAACCTCGCCTACAACCCGTGGCACTCGCTGGCCGAGCACCGCCCCGTCGGCAGCATCGCCGAGGTGCGCCGGACGGTCTACCGGGCCTCGGCCGAGCAGCGCCGCGACGTCAACGGCGTCCCCGCCGCCGAACCGGGCCCGGCCCGCCCGCAGCTGACCCCGCCGCCCGGCCGGGACACCCGGATCGTCCGGGCCGCCGTGCACCCCGCGATCGGCGTGGCCCGGGTCGGCGACAGCATGATGGACGACTTCGTGCTCGCCCCCGAAGTCGACCAGCCGGCGGTGGCTCCCCCCGGGAGCTACAAGGACGTCACCGGCGCCCTCAAGCGCCAGGGCGTCCGGTTCCGGGTCTACGGCTACAACGCGGCCGGCGAGCCGGTCGCCGAACTCACCGCCGACAACGCCGACCTGCGCTGGACGGTGCACGTCGCCAACTCCAAGGCCGCCTGGTACCAGTTCCAGATCGCCCTGGACATCCCGGAGGCCGGGCAGGCCGACGCCAGCAACCTGCGCAACGCCAAGATCCCGGCGGACCAGCGCAGCCTGCTGACCATCGACCCCGGGAGCCGCTCGGTGCGCGGCCGCAACCGCTCCGGTGCGCCCGAGTACCGCTTCGACACCGGCACCTTCATGGACCGGCGGGTCTACCTCGGCGAGCTGCGCACCGACGACAGCGGCCGGCTGATCTTCCTCGGCGGGCACGGCGTCTCGGCCTCGGCCGCCGACGCCCCTGCCGACACCTTCGCCAACAACGACGGCTGGTACGACGACACCTCCGACGGCCCGGTCACCGCCGAGGTCAGCATCGACGGACGGCGGATCCCGGTCGAGCCGGGCTGGGTGGTGACCGCACCGCCCAACTACGCGCCCGAGCTCATGTCGGTGCGGACCATGTACGACCTGGTGCGCGGCTCCTTCTTCGAGGCCGGGCTGCTCCCCGAACCGCCGCAGGTGTCGTTCACCCGCGACGTCCTGCCGGTGCTGCGCCGGCTCTCCGGCCTGCAGTGGGTCAACAAGGGCCTGGCCGTCCAGTTCGGGCACGGCGGCCGCGAGCACCTCCTCGACCCGGCCCGGCTCGCGGCGCTCGCGGACCCCTCGCCCGTGCAGCGGGAGCTGCGCCGTCAGGTGTGGCTCGCGGTGCGCGACTACGACCGCGACGGCGTGTCGCCGGTGCCCTGGCCGGCGGTCTACGGCGACGCGATGAACCTGCCGCCGACGTCGGTGCGCCAGCACATGACGCTCTCCCCGCTGCAGTACCGGCTGTTGCAGCGCTGGGCCCGCGGGGACTTCGTGAACGACCACGACCCGGCGGCCGAGCCCCCGTCCTCCCTGGACGAGGTCCCGTTCGCCCAGCGGCCGGAGACCCTCGACCGGGCGGCGCTGTCGTTCTGCCTGGCCGACGCCTTCCACCCCGGGTGCGAACTGACCTGGCCGATGCGGCACACCACGCTGTACGGCAGTCCCTTCCGGATCCGGCACCGGGACCCGGCCGCCCCGCCGCCGCCCTTCTACGGCCAGGCGCTCACCCCGGACGTCGCGCTCTCCCTCGACGGACCGCTGCACGCCCAGGGTCCCGGCGACCTGACCCGGTGGATGGCCGTGCCGTGGCAGACCGACACCGCGAGCTGCCGGTCGGGCTACGAGTACAGCAGCTCCCTCGGGCTCGGCCCCTACGACCCGTACCTGCCCACCTTCTGGCCGGCCCGGGTGCCCAACCACGTGCTGGCCGAGGAGGACTACGAGGTGGTGGTGGACACCTCCCGCCCGATGGGCGAGCGGCTGGCCGCGTTCGGGACGCGGCGGACCTGGCTGCGCTGGCTGCCCACCCCCTACCTCGACGCCATCAACGCGATGGTGCGGGACTTCGGCAAGCTCGGTGTGGTCGAGCGCCGGCCGGGGCCGACGGACGACCCGCGCTTCCCGGCGGAGCTGCTGGTGGAGTCCGAGGTGAGCTTCCCGCGCGAGCCCGCGCCGCCGGCCGGGCGCAACCTCGTCACGGTGCACGTGGACCGCGCCGCCGACCCGGTCCTCGGCGCCGCCGCGATGTCCACCGCGGTCACGATGGCGGACGCCCCGGACGAGGAGGTCTCGGTGGGCTTCATCGACAAGGTGAAGCGGTTCCGGACGCACCGCTGACCGACCGTCGGCGCCCGCCCGGACCGCCGCCCGCCACCTCGGCCGGCGGCGGTCCGGCCGCGTCGGCCCACGGCCGGTGCGGGCCCTGCCGGTCAGATCATGCGTGTCCGTACGGACCTTGGTGGGCATGGCCTCCGGGCCCTTTCCGGCCGCCCCGCAGGACGCGCGAGCGGCCCTCGCCGGGCATAGCCTGAAAGGGCCGGAACGTACCTCCAAGGGGTCAGCCATGACTACTCCGACAACCGCAGTCCTCGACGCGACGGAGGTCACCCAGGCGGTGCAGGACCTCCAGCACAGCGTCACCCTGATCGCCGGCAAGACGACCGTGGTCCGCGCCTACGTGAGCGGCACGATCGGCCCGGTCACCGGGGTGAGCGGCACCCTCACGGTGCTGAGGTCCCCCACCGATCCCGGATCCACCGTCCGTTCGGTCAACACCCTCACCCTCGACCCGAACGCCCCCCTCGACCTGCCCACCCGCCGTGCCGACGCCGACCTGAGCCTCAACTTCCTGCTGCCGCCCGCCCTGACGGCCGAAGGGGCACTCAGCGTGAGGTCGCTCACCCTGAGCGACTCGCTGACCGGCGCGCCCGTCCCGCTCAGCGTTCCTGCCAACGGTCCGACGGTGTGGTTCCACAGCTCCCCGCCGCTGCGCGTGCGGGTCTTCGGCCTGCGCTACGCGGACGGGGACCCGCCGACCACGCACACTCCCCGTGACCTCGACTACACCGCGTTGATCAGCTGGCTCAAGCGCGCCTACCCGGTGGCCGAGGTGATCAGTTCACACACCGTCATCGACGTGACGGCCGCCGCGCCGTTCGCGTGCAACGACACCAACGCCCAGCTCGCCGCCATCCGCGCCCTCGACATCAGCGCGGGCGGCGACCGCCGCACCCACTACATCGGCCAGGTCGCCGACGGAGGGTTCTTCATGCGCGGGTGTTCCTCCGGCGTGCCCGCGGCGCCGGACCCGGCGACCGTCGCCTCGTCACCGTGCGGAGCCGCGGACTGGGGCTGGGACTTCGACGGCGTCTACAGCGACTGGTACGGCGGGCACGAGCTCGGCCACACCTTCGGCCGCCGCCACCCCGGGTTCTGCGGGGAGTCCCCCGACGACCTGCTGGGATACCCGTTCCCGAACGGACAGCTCGCGGACGGCCCGGCCACCTTCGCCGGGTTCGACGTGGGCGACCCGAAGCTGGGCGTGCCGATGGCCGCGATGGCCGGCGTGGTGTGGCACGACGTCATGACCTACTGCAACCGCCAGTGGATGAGCAGCTACACCTACGAGGGCATCCGCCGGCGCCTGGTGGCCGAGGAGGCCCTGGCGGTGGGCGGTCCCCAGCCGGCCCCCGTCCCCGCCGCGCCGGCCCCGGGGCCCGCCGCCCCGCCGGCTCCGGTGCCCGCCGCCCCACCCGCCAGGGAGGAACTCAGGGTCACCAGGTCGTACGGCGGCCGCCCCGACGAGCGCTTCCCGCAGCTGTCCGTGACGGCGGTGGCTCCGGCACCGGCCGCGCGGGCGATGCACCGCGAGGCGGTGGGCGGCCCGGAACCGGCCGGCGAACAGCTGGTCAGCGTGGTCGGCACGGTCGACCTCACCCGGCGTGAGGGCGGCATCCGCTTCGTCAACCCGGTGACCGCGGCGGCCGCCCAGCCGGACCAGGCCGCGGAGGGCGCCGCGCCGAACGGCGAGGTCCCGGTGGTGCTGCGGGTCCGACAGGGCGACGGCGCCCCGGTGCGCGACTTCCCGGTCACGGTCAAGCTGGGATCCGACCCGGACCCGGGCGAGGACCGCACCGGCCTGGTCGACGCGGTCGTCCCGGTGGGGCCCAGCCCGGCCTCGATCGAGCTGGTCGTCGGCGGGCAGGTGGTGGACACCTTCCGGCCCGGCGGACCGCCGCCGCCCCTGCTCGCCGCCCGCCACGCCGGGTCGGCCGACGGGGCGTTCGGGCTCGACCTGGACTTCGGCGGCCGGGTACCGGAGCCCGGTCAGACCTTCGCCGCCCAGGTCAGTACGGACGGCGGTGTCACGTGGCAGACGATCGGGGTGGGCCTCAAGGACCCGAGGGTCCGGATCGACCGCCGCCAGTTCCAGCCCGGCCAGCAGGTCCAGCTGAGGATCATCACGACCAACGGCTTCACCAGCTCGACCTCGGACGTCGAGAGCATCCGGGTCTGATGCCGAGGAAGCGGACGGCCCCGTGTCCCGGTGACTCCACCGGGGACACGGGGCCGCCGTCCGGCCGCCGCCCGACGCGGCTCAGCCGACGAGGCTCGCCCGCGAGGCGCGGGTGACCTCGTCGTACCAGTTCATGAAGGCCGGCCCGGCCTCGCCGGCCAGCTCGGTGTGCACCCGCCGGCAGAGGTCCCGGAAGGGCGCCGGGTCCCAGGTGCGGGCGAGGTCGGACAGCGGCGCCCGGTGCAGGTCACCGAGCGCGTACCGGCGGTCGAACCCGTGGACCAGGGGCACGACCGCACCGTCCGTCTCGACCACGAGCGGGGAGAGCCAGGAGCCGATCCGCCCCGCCGGGTCGCCGTCCGAGTCGCCGTCCGGGTCGCCGTAGGGGAGGAAGCGGTCGGCCCGGGCCACCAGACTCCCGCGTTCCACCAGGTCGAGCTGGACGACGAGGTCCGTCGAGGACCGCAGGCGAGCGGCCTCCAGCACCGAGAAGAGCATCTCCGTCACGTCGGGCACCGCGTCCGGCAGGGCGTCCACCGCGTTCCCCTCCGCTTCGAGCGGGTGGATCTGGAGCAGCGACGCGCCGGAGGTGACGGCGAAGTCGGCCACCCAGGCCAGCTCGTGGACGTTGAACTGGGTCAGGGTGAAGATGAAGCCGAAGGGGATCCCGGAGGCCCGGACCAGCGGGAGGCGGCGTTCCATCGCCGTGAAGGCCCGCCGGTCCCGGCGCATCCGCACGTGGCTGTCCGGCACGCCGTCCAGCGAGATGGCCAGCACGTCGACCAGTCCCGCCAGT
Source organism: Kitasatospora sp. NPDC101176 (assembly GCF_044768035.1). Taxonomy (NCBI): domain Bacteria; kingdom Bacillati; phylum Actinomycetota; class Actinomycetes; order Kitasatosporales; family Streptomycetaceae; genus Kitasatospora; species Kitasatospora sp. NPDC101176. The sequence goes on along the minus strand of NZ_JBIWPA010000047.1, from coordinate 13,950 downwards.
TCGGAGAGCCGGCGGCCGGTGAGCAGCATGCCGTTGCTGGTGACGGTGGTGCGCATGCCGTGCGCACGGGCCGTGCGCAGCAGCTCCGTGAGCGGCCGGTAGAGGGTCGGTTCGCCGCCGGACACCCCCAGCACGTCGTACCCGAGGGCCGCGGCGTCGGCGACCGCCCGCTGCAGGACGGCGAGCTCGGTGGTCTCGTCGACCTCCGGGCCCGAGGAGGAGTAGCAGTGCAGGCAGCGGAGGTTGCAGCGCCGGGTGGGGTGGACCTGCAGGACGGACCGGCGGCCGGTGAGCGTCATCGGGGGTGCCCGGTCGGGGGTTCAGCGGGCGCGGGTGCCGGTCCCGACGGCCACCTCGAGGACCTGGTCGAAGACGGGCGGAAGACCCCGGGTGAAGTAGAAGAGCGAGGTGTCGTCGGTGAGCTCGGTGCGCCGGGCCAGGTCCGCGACCTGCTGGACCACGGCGCCGACCTGCGAGCCGTCGCCGTTCAGCCGGAACGAGGCCTGCAGGACGTCGGGGCGGGGGATGCCCCGGATGTGGATCCGCTCCAGGACGAGCTCGGACGTGATGTCGGCGAGGCCGGCGACGAACTCGTCGCTGATCGGGCGTCCGGCGTTGCGCCAGGCCTCGAGCAGGGCTTCCGATCCGCGCTTGGCGTTGGTCATCGCAGTCCTCCGGTGGGGGGAAGGGGAAGTTCCGGGGGAAGTCTGTGTGCGATCCGTTGTGCTGGGCAAGCCGCCGCGCCGGTGAGCCGGTGAGCCCGTGCCTGGGAACGGCCGCGGGGCGCGGGAGGCCGGTCGGTCCGGTCCCCCGCGCCCCGCGACGCGCGCTGCTCAGCCGTTCTTGGCGAGGTCCTTGATCTCCTCGTAGTCCATGCCGAGCTGGTTGAAGATCCGGATCTGCTCCTCGGGCATGCCGAGGCCGACGAGCTCCTTGACCTGGGCGTCGGTGAGCGGCTTGCCCGGGGTGCCGGCGGTGCCCGCGGTGCCGGGCCCGTCCTTCTCGGCGGCGGCGCCCGCGAAGGCGAGCACCGCGTTGCCGATGTCCGTCCCGGTGATCCTGAGGGCGCCGGCGGGAGCCTGAACGGCGGGGGCGGTCTCGCTGAACGCGAGCTTCACCGGGAAGGCGGCGTCCGGCCCGGCCTTCTCCTCCAGCTGCGCCAGGTCGAAGGTGGCCGAGGAGAGCGCGCCGCCCTTCAGGTACAGGTCGACGCCGACCTTGCGGTCCGGGACGCCGGCCGGGGCCTTCGCGGGGAGCTTCTCGAACTGCTGGGGGAACTTCGCGGACAGCGGCTTGACGGCCTTCAGCACCTCGTCGACCAGCTGACGGGCCGGGGCGCTCATCAGGAGGTGCTCGGTGCCGTCCTTCTTGCCCTTGTCCTCGAAGGTGACGGTGCGGGAGAACACGTCCTTCAGCGAGTCGGTCAGCTGCCGGGCGGTGTTCGGGTCGAGCGTGGGCCGGCCGGTGGGGGCGTTCGGCTTGGCCCTGTCGGACTTCTTGGACGCGTCGGCGAGTTCCTGGAGGTCGACCGAGACCCAGCTGCCGGTCAGTGCCTGCTTGACCGCGTCGAGGTCGGCGGGCAGGTCCCGGGTGACGGAGTCCACCTCGGCCGGGTCCTCGCCGACCAGCTTCACCAGGCCCTTGGCGTCGACGCGCAGGTAGCCCTTCGCGTCGACCTGGCGGTACTCCAGGAGGGCGGTGCCCTTCTTGTCCGCGAGCACGTACGAGACGCGCAGCGACCTGTCGAACGTCAGGTCCTGCGTGCCGCCGGAGCTTTGCGCGTTCTTGAAGGTGTCGAGGTCCTTGAGCGGCTTGTCGGCGGCCATCGCCACGGTGACGTTCAGGCCGGACAGGGCCTCCGCGCTCTTCCGCTCGACCTCCTCCCCGGAGGCCTTGCCGAAGGCGACGATCTGCTCGGGGGTGGCCTCGACGGAGACGGTGACCCCGGCGGACCGGGCGTCGCCGAGCTTGCCGAAGGCCTTGGAGACCTTCTGGGCGGCCGTCAGCTGCTCGACGGTGCCGCAGGCGGCGAGGCCCGCGGCGAGGACGGCGGCGCTGACGGCGACGGGCAGGGTGCCGCGGGCGGCCCTGCGTATGGCGGTGTTGATGGTGCGTCTCCCGTGTGACCTGGGGCCCGGTTCGTGGGTGGGCCGATCCTCCCCTGTGGCGTGCGACGCCACAGCGTCCACACATCTGATCACACTGACAACAAGTGAGTGTGCGATTTTTTCGGCGCCCTCGGGCCCGGGCGACGGGCCGCCACAGGGCGGCGCGTACCGGTCCGCGGCGGCGCTACGCCTCCGCCGCCCCCGGGCCGGAGAGCAGCACCGGCAGCGACCGGTGGCCGTTGGAGATCAGGGACTCGACCGGCAGCAGCTCGGCGCCCGGCGCGAGGGTCAGACCGGGGAAGCGATCGAACAGCCGGCTCAGCGCCGTCTCGGCCTCCAGCCGGGCCAGCGGTGCGCCCAGACAGAAGTGCGGGCCGTGGCCGAAGGCAAGGTGCTCCTTCACCGGCCGGGTGACGTCGAACTCCGCACCGGTCGCCCCGAACCGGCACGGGTGCCGGCCGGCGGCCGCGTAGGCGGCGAGGATGGCCTCGCCCCGGCGGATCGTCACCTCCGCCGACAGCCGGATGTCCTCGACGGCGTAGCGCAGCGGCAGGTGCGCCACCGGGGCGTCCCGGCGCAGCGCCTCCTCGACGACCTCGCTCCACGGCACCTCGCCGGCCCGGACCAGGGCGAGCTGCTCGGGGTGGGAGAGCAGCAGCGCGATGCCGTTGTCGATCAGGTTCACCGTGGTCTCGTACCCGGCCGAGACGACCAGCAGCAGGGTGTCCCGCAGCTCCTGCTCGGTCAGCGCGGCGGCGGCCGAACCGTCGCCCTCGGTGTCGCGGGCGGCGATCAGCCGGGAGGTCAGGTCGTCGCCGGGCCGTTCGCGCTTGGCGGAGATCAGGTCGTCGAGCATCGCGTAGAAGGCGGCCGCGTTGGCCGCCGACTCCTGGGGCGTCAGCGTGGTGTCGAAGACCCGGTCGACGTGCTGCCGGAACCGCTCCTCCAGGTAGGCCGGAAGGCCCATGAGGTGGCCGATGACCCGGATCGGCAGCGGGTGGGCGAGCCGCTCGCGCAGGTCGACGGTGACGCCCGGCGGCGTCGCGGCGATCCCGTCCAGCAGGGCGTCCGTCAGGGCGCCGACCCGACCGGCGAGCGCGTTGGTCTGCCGGGGTGTGAACGCGCCGCCCACCAGGCGGCGCAGCCGGCGGTGGTCCGCGCCGTGCGCGGTGAACATGTTCCGTGCGTCGACCCAGAGCGCCAGCGGCCACTTGGGCACCACGTCGTCGAAGGCCGGCCAGTGCAGGTGCCCGTCCTTGGAGACCCGGGGGTCCCTCAGCAGCTCCTCCAGCAGGAGCGGGTCCGCCACCGCCCAGGCCTCGACACCGAGGATGTCGACCGGCGTCGCGGGACCGCGGGCGCACAGCTCGGCGGTCTCGGCCTCGCGGGCGCGGCCGGTCGGGTCCAGGACGAGGCGCGGACGGTCCATGGGGCTCCTTGGGTCGGGAGGGCACGCGGTCGGGCGGCGGGCCGCGCAGCGGGCACACCCGGTCGAGGATGACGCCTCGGCCCGCCCGCGTCGAGAGGGCCTCCCGAGCCCCGCGGCCGCGCCCCGTGCCCCCGCTCGCCCGCTCCGCGGGCCGGCGGACGGCACGTCAGTGCGCGGGGAGGGCCTGGGCGGCGACCAGTTCGCGGTAGGGCGGGCACCGCTCCAGCAGCGCGGGGTGGTCGCCCGCGTCGACCACCCCGCCCTCGCTCATCATGATCACGTGGTGGGCGTGCTGGACCGTCGACAGCCGGTGCGCCACCACGATGACGGCCCGGGTCGCCGCGAGGTCGTCGACGATCGCGCGCAGCCGCTGTTCGTTCAGACCGTCGAGCTGGCTGGTCGGTTCGTCCAACAGGACGATGTCGGCGTCCGAGAGCAGCGCGCGGGCCAGCGCCATGCGCTGGCGCTGGCCGCCGGAGAGGTCCGTCTCCCGGCCCAGGACGGTGTCCAGGCCCCGGGGGAGCCGGGCGACGTCCTCCGTCAGTCCGACGGAGGCCAGTGCGGCCGCGAGTTCGGCCTCGCCGAGCGGCTGGGCCCGGCCGAGCTGGAGGTTCTCCCGGACGGTGGCCTCCAGCAGGGTGAAGGCCTGGTCGACGTAGGCGATCCGGGCGCGCAGCGCCGCCAGCGGCCAGTGCCGGGTGTCGTGGCCGAGGACGGTGATCGCACCGGAGGACGGCCGGATGAAGCGGTCGATCAGGCAGAGCGCGGTGCTCTTGCCGGCTCCGGAGGGGCCGACCAGGGCCGTCAGCCCGGTCCGGGCGGTGCTGAAGGAGACCCCGCGCAGCGCCGGGTCCTCGGCCCCGGTGTGGGTGTAGGAGACGCCCGTGAACGTCACGGACGGTGCGTGCGGCAGCGGGGTCGGCGCCCCGCGGCCGGTGTCCTCCGGATCGGCTTCGGGCGCCATCCGCAGCAGGTCGTTGCAGCGGTCCCGGGCCGCCAGGCCGGACTGCAGCCGACCCATCCCGCTGGCCAGCGTGTTGACCGAGGGGATGGTCTGCAGCAGGTAGAGCAGGAACGCGGCGAAGGCGGCCGGGGCCAGTGAGCCGTCGGCCAGCCGGGCGCCGCCGGTGAGGATCACCGCGATCATCGCGAGCTGGTTGCCGAGCGTGAGCGCGGCCGGGATCAGCGCGCCCAGCCGGGCGCCGTCCAGCGAGACCGCCCGCAACCGCTCGGCGTCGGCCGCCAGCGCCCGGGTGGCGAGCGGCTCCGCCCGGTAGGCCTTGATGGTGGTCAGGGCCTGGAGGTTGGCGGTGAAGCGCTGGGATATGTGCCCGACGGCGTCCTGCTGACCGGTCACGTTCGCCCGCATCCGGCGCAGCACCAGGACCACGACCAGGGTGAGGGCGGCCAGCGCCACCACCGTGACCAGGGTGAGGAGCCAGTCGATCCAGGCCATCACCGCCAGCGTCGCGACGACGGTCAGCGCGGCCAGCGGCAGTTGGGTGGCCACGTCGACGACCTGGCGCAGCAGCAGCGCGTCCGAGGTGACCCTGGCGGCGAGCTCGCCCGTCCCCTGGGTGCGCACGACCGCCAGCGGCAGCCGCAGCGCGTGCTCCATCAGACGGATCCGCAGCCGGTAGGCCATCCGCTCGCCGATCCGGGCGAGCAGGAAGCCGCAGCCGGCCTGGGCGAGGGCGCTGCCCGCGGCGGCCAGGCACATCCACGTGGCGTCGGCGGCGAGCGGGCGGTGGTCGGAGAAGTCGGTGATGACCTCGCGCAGGATCAGCGGCAGCGCGATCGTGGCGGCGGTCGCGGCGAGCGCCAGCAGCAGGGCGAGGGCGAGGCGGCCGGGCTCACGGGTGAGTTCACGGCGCAGCCGCACCGGGCCCGCGGCACCTGCGGCGGGCGGCGGGACCTGGTCCGCCACGGGGGACCCCTCTCTGCTCCGGGCTGGGTGGCGCGGCCCGGCGGGCCGCGCGGCACAACGGTCACCGTCCGGCCCGCTGACCAGGCGGACCGGACGGCCCGGTCCGCAGCAGGGAGCCTGCTGCGGACCGGCCGGCCGGAGGCGGGGGTGCCGCCCCCGGCCGGGGGAGTCTCAGATCAGAGACAGACGAGGGTGCTGACGGTGCTGGTGCCGCAGTTCAGCACGCTGAGCGAGCTGGTGGAGGCGAGGGTGTCGTCGATCGGGGCCGCCTCGGTCTCGGGCAGCTCCATGGTCTGGAGGTCGAGGATCGCCATGACTTTCTCCTTCTCTTCGGACGGGTGGATCACCCGGCCTGGTGGCCGGGGGCAGGTGGGGGCGCGCGGTGCTCGCGGCGCCCGATGGGTGTCCCGGCGTGCTTCCCGGCCGGGACGGTGGGGCGGGTACGGCGGCTCAGGGGGCCGACGCCGGGGCGCCGGTCGGGTCCGTCGCCGGATCGGCGCAGGGCCGGGCGCCGGGCTCGGCGGCGGTGAAGGGCAGGAACGGGGTGTCCGCCAGGGCCGTCCCCAGCGCCAGCAGCACCCCGGCCGAGCCGGTCGCCAGGTCCGTCGACAGCCGCAGCAACTGGTCCCCGGGGAAGGCGAGCCACCCCTGGTAGGTGACCTGGTGCAGCCTCAGGAGGCGGCGGTGGCGTTCGACGGCGCGCCGTGCGCGGGCGGCCTCCCCGGCATCGGCCGGGCGGCACCGGGCCAGGTAGCCCAGTAGTCCGGCCCGCCCGTTGAACAGCCCGGGCTGGATGACGAACTCGGGTTCGGCGGCCCGGCGGATCAGCGGCGCCCAGTCGGCGGTGGGGCTGTCCGGGCGGTGTGCCAGCAGGGCCTCCAGGGCGAGGCCGATGCCTGCGCTGCCCGTCTCGACGTACGGCAGCACCCGGCGGCCGTCGAGCACCTGCAGCGTGCCGTCCGCGACCCGCACGCAGCGTTCCAGGTCCAGCTCCAGCAGGGCCTCGGCCCGGTCGAGCAGGGCCTGGTCACCGGTGCGCTCGTGGAGCCGGACCAGCGCGAGCGCCACTCCGGAGGCGCCCGCCAGCAGGCCCGTCCGGCGGCGGCCGCCGTCCGTGCCGCCCCGCTGCGCCTCGTCGGCCGCGGCGGTGCCGAAGGCCCGGGCGGCGTCGAGGAGGCCGGCGTCGCCGGTGGCCCCGGCGAAGTGCAGCAGGGCGAGGGCGATACCGGCACCGCCCTCGGCCAGTCCGGCGCCCACGTCCTCCTTGGGCGAGGTGCCGAGCCGTTCCAGCAGGTCCAGGGCCGCCTCGTGCTCGCCGAGCAGGTCGAGCACCTGGGCGACGCCGTGCCCGCCGTGGTACAGGCCCGGGCCCAGTGGACGGGTGCGGGCCGCGTCGACCAGCCAGCGCACGTGGTCGGGCTCGATCCGGGCGCCGGTGGCGTGCAGGGCGTACAGCACGCCGGCCGCGCCGTGGGCCAGGCCGAAACCGCCGCGGGTGAACTGGGCGACGTCACCGGGGAAGAGCCGGTCCGCGCGCCCCGGGGTCGCGGTGGCGAGGATCCCCTCGGCCAGCGAGTCCCGGAGGGCGGGCCAGTCGGGGGCCGTGGCCCCGAGCAGCGCACCCGCCTCCCGGCGGCGGATCCCGAGTTCGGGGCGGTCGCTGCGCCCGTCGCCGGGCGCCGCGCCGAGCAGGTGGCGGATCCCGTCGGCGTAGCCGGCCGGCACCGGGAAGCGGGCCTCGATGTCGTCGGCGAACTCGGCGGCCTTGCCCGGGTCCAGGGCCGGCAGCTGGGCCAGCGGGAGGAAGAGCCAGAGCCGGATGCCGGCCAGGCCGTAGTGGTCGATCTGGGCGCCGGTGTAGCCGGGCGGGGCCGTGAATCCCATCGCGCCCAGCGCCGGGCGGACGAAGTCCTCGACGGTGCTGGCGAGTTCGAAGTCGATGAAGCAGATCTCGCCGTCCGGCCGGATAATCACGTTGCGCGGGTGGAGGTCGCCGAAGACCACCCCGCGGGAGTGGATGCCGTCCAGGGTCCGTTCGATCCGCGCCACGATGGCGAGCGCCTCGCGGGTGTAGCGGGCGACGGCCTCCTCGTCGGCGTCCGGGTGGATCAGCGGGTAGTGGCCGGTCAGCCACTGGCTCAGCGATTCGCCCTCGACGAACTCCTGGACCAGGAAGCGGTGCTCCCAGACGGTCAGCAGGTCGTGCAGGACGGGGACGCCGGGCACCCCGGCCAGCCGGGCGAGCGTGTCGTGCTCGGCCTGCAGCCTGGTCACCGCGTCGGTCCCGCGCTGGTCCAGCCCGGCGTGCGGCCGGGCCTCCTTGAGGACGACGGGCGGTGCGTCCGGACCCTCGGCGCGGGCCAGGTAGACGCCGCCCGCGTTGGAGAAGTGCAGCACCCGTTCGACGGTGTAGGGCAGTTCGTCGTCCTGCTGGGCGGCGCGCGCCGCCACCGCCGCGGCGATGCAGGCGGGCACCGGCGCCCAGGGCGGCACCGCGAACCCGGCGCCCCGGACGTCCGGGACGAGCCGGCCCTCGCCGTCCTCCAGGGCGAGCACCTTGTCGCCCGCCGCGTTGCGGGTGTAGCGCTCGGCGAACCCGCCGTACCGCAGGTAGAGCGGGCCGTCCTCCCAGCGCAGGTCGCTGAGGATGTAGGGGCCCCGGCGGCCGGCGAGCAGCGGACCGAGGCCGTGCAGACATCGCTCGAGTTCCGCGTCGTCCCGCGGGTAGAGGGTGCAGAACTTGCCGCTGGATCCGCGCGGTGCGTACTTGGAGTTCTGCACCTGGAGGATCGGCAGCCCGCGCAGGAACTTGAACGCGACGCGTTCGGCGAGGCAGAAGCGGTGGACCTCCTCCAGCACCTGCTCGGCGTCCTCGGGGGTCGAGGACACGTGGATCTTCCAGCCCTGCTGGGGGATCCGGACGTCGGTCGGGCGCAGCATCGCCCACATCTCCAGGTCGCCGCGCTCCCACCCGGCGGGCAGCGGCCGGGTGACGGCGTCGAACTCCTCGGTGGCGCCCCAGCGACGGGGCGAGTCGTAGAAGATCGGATCGGCGAAGGCGTAGGCCTCGTACCGGTTGTCCAACGGGACCCTCCTCGGAGCAGGGGAGTGCACGGACGGGGGTGGGTGGGGTGCGTGGAGCGGTCGCGGTGCGGCGGTGTTCGGGGGACGGACGTGCGGCACCACGGAGGAATGCGGGGGAACGCGGCGGTCGCTGGGGCCCGGGAGCGGGAGGCCGGCGGTACGGGGCGGCTTCCGGCGGGCGGCGGCCGATCGGGATCCGGGGCGCTGCCCGGCGTCGCTGTGACAATCGGAAGTATTGGGATTGTGAGGGCGAGGTTACAACGGCGTGAAGGCGCGTATTCCGGACGGATATTCACTCCAGGGCGCGGTTTCCGCTCCGTAGCGAGCCGCGGCGCGTGACAGCGCACAGGCCGGGGCGTGGTGGCCCGGACCCGGGGTGCCGCCGTACGGCCACCGGCCCTGGCGCGACGCCCGCTGCACCGCTCTGACCTGCGAAGACGGCGAGACGTCCGGATGGTGGACGGCCGGGCGCCGTCCCCGCCGCCGACGGGGGCGCGCGGGGCGCGCGGGTGGTGTGGCCCCGCGGAATTCGGATCCGGGACGCCTTTCGTTCACCTCGCCGACGGTGAAATCGGCGGTGCCGATTCCGAATGGAATTCCGGACGTCGATCTGGCGATCGATGGTACGGCATGCGGCGACCGGGGATTTCCGGCATTCGCCGTGCCGACACGGAGCCCGGCGGCGGCGTCCGACGGGGAATTCGGCCGGGTGTCCGGCGCCGATCCGCGGCAGGCGCCCCCGATAGGGTGGGCCCGGCACAACCCAGCGAACCGGAACGAGGAGCAGCCGTGAGCGAGTCGGCGTCCATAGCCCTGCAAGAGGAGATCGCCCGCGAACTCGAGGTCGCCGAGACCTTCGACGCCGAGCGGGAGATCGAGCGCCGCGTGGCCTTCCTGACCGAGCGACTGGTGACCACCGGTCTGCGTTCGCTGGTGCTCGGCATCAGCGGCGGCGTGGACTCCACGACGGCCGGCCGGCTCTGCCAGCTCGCCGTCGAGCGGGCGCGGGCCGCCGGGCACGAGGCGCGGTTCCACGCGATGCGGCTGCCCTACGGCGTCCAGGGCGACGAGCACGACGCCAAGCTCGCGCTCTCCTTCATCCGGGCCGACGAGGTGCTGACCGTGGACGTCAAGCCCGCGAGCGACGCCGCGCTGGATGCGGCGCTGGCGGCCGGGGTGACCTTCCGGGACGCCCACCACCAGGACTTCGTCCACGGCAACATCAAGGCCCGCCAGCGCATGATCGCCCAGTACGCGGTGGCCGGCGCGCTGTCCGGCCTGGTCGTCGGCACCGACCACGCCGCCGAGGCGGTCTCGGGGTTCTTCACCAAGTTCGGCGACGGCGCCGCCGACCTCGTCCCGCTCACCGGCCTGACCAAGCGCCGGGTGCGCGCCGTCGCGGACGCGCTGGGCGCGCCCGCCGAGCTGGTGTGGAAGGTCCCGACCGCCGACCTGGAGACCCTCGACCCGGGCAAGGCCGACGAGGACGCGCTCGGCGTCACCTACGACGACATCGACGACTTCCTGGAGGGCAAGCCGGTGGACGGGCGGGTCTTCGAGATCATCGTCGACCGCTACCGCGCCACCGAGCACAAGCGCCGGCTCCCGATCGCGCCGTAGGGTCCGTCCGTTCCGCGCCCCGGGGCCCCTGGCGGGTCCCCGGGGCGCGTCAGCCGGTGAAGCGCGCCCAGTACGTCCAGTGTGGCGGGGGCGACGGCCGGTCCGGGTCCGGGTCCTCCGGGGGCCCGGGCCGGTCGCCGAAGAAGAAGGCGTGCAGGTCGAGCAGGAAGCCGTACAGCTCGCCCTCGCCGTAGAAGTGGATGTCGTAGCCGGTGATGGCGTGCCAGGTCCCGAGCGTGGCGGGCTGCTGCTCCAGCAGGTACTCCAGGCTGGTGCGCAGCCGCCGGGCGTAGGCGCGGTCCCGGAGCAGCGAGCGCTTCTCCTCGACGAGGTCGATGCCCACGTTCGGGTGCAGGAACCAGGTGTAGAACCCGCGCAGCCGGCCGTCCTCGCGCCAGCCCGGGATGTCCCGGGCGCTCCACAGCGCGGGCGTGGCCCGGAAGTAGGTCAGGGCGGGGGTGGTGGGGGTCTGCTCGCTCACCGTGCTGAGGACGAGGGCGGGAGCGGTGCGGTTCCGCTCCGGTCACCCGTGGCGGCGGGCCGGCGGGTGCCCGGCCGTTCGGGAGCCGGCGGTGCGCAGGGTGCGGCGGGCGGCCGCGGTGACCAGCAGTGCCCAGAGCAGCGCGAGCGCGGCCACCGCGTAGACGCCGGCCGACAGGAACGACAGGTCGAGGTCGGTCGAGGCGGGCGGCACCCAGCCGCCCGGGTCGACCAGGACGCCGGTGGTGGAGCCCACGTCGGAGGCCCCGTCGCAGCCGAGACCGTCGAAGGAGGCGTGCGGCAGGGGCCGCCCGTCCGCGCGGCGGATCCCGCACGTCCAGTGCACCGTGCCGCTGCGGTCCCTGGCGCTGTGCGCCGAGGTGATCACCACCTCGGTGCGCTCGGCGCGGTGGGCGAGCACCTCGGCCCGGGTGGTCGCGGTGGGCAGGGCGAGCAGCAGCACGCCCAGCAGCACGCCGGGCCAGAGCACCCAGCCGCTGGTGCGCACCACCATGAGACCGCCCAGCGCGCAGATCAGCACCAGCACGGCGAGGACCGTGCACACGGCCGAGACGTCCGGGTCGGCGGCCAGCACCATCAGCCCGACCAGCAGCAGCGGGGCGGGCACCGCGACCGCGAGAGCGGCGCGGCGCACCGTGCGGGGTGCGAAGGAGGCGTCCGCCCGGGAACCCCGACGCCTCCGGGCGGCCTTCGGCGGGCGCCCGGCGCCCTCCGCGAGCGGTCTCTTCCGCTTCTTCCTGCCCCGTGCCATGCGGCCCCCGTCCGGTCGTCGGTCTGCTGTGCCCGCGCCAGTGTGACCGGCGGCCGGAGGACGGGGAAGGCCGGGGTGCCGCGGGGCCGGCGGTCAGCAGCCGGTGAGCGTGGTCTTGCCGATGGCGGTGCCCGACTCCTGGAGGCGGTGGGCCTCGCGCAGGGAGGCGGCGGTCAGCGGGCCCAGGTTCCGGGTGGCGGTGGTGGCGAGGACGCCGGAGTCCACCAGGCGGGCGACCCGGTCGAGGATGTGGTGCTGGGCGATCCGGTCAGCGGTCCGGAACATCGAGCGGGTGTACATGAACTCCCAGTGGAACGCGATGCTCTTCGGCTTCAGCAGGCCCACCGGCAGGGTGTCGAAGTCGTCGATGGCGACGATCCCGCCGAAGGGCTTGAGGGCCTCGGCGTAGGCGGCCAGGTTGTCGACGGTGCCCGTGGTGCTGAAGACGTGGTCCAGGCCGCCCGGTGCGACCTCCGCCAGCTGCGGGCCGAGCGGCTCGCGGTGGTCGATGACGTGGTCGGCGCCCATCCGGCGGGCGAAGGAGACGCTCTCCGGGCGGGAGGCGGTGCCGACGACGGTCAGGCCGGTGAGGGCGCGCGCCAGCTGGATCGTGATCGAGCCGACGCCGCCCGCGGCGGCGGTGACCAGCAGGGTCCCGGGCTGCTCCGGGGCGCCGCCGCGCACGCCGAGCCGCTCGAAGAGGCCCTCCCAGGCGGTCAGCGCGGTCAGCGGAAGGGCGGCGGCCTCGGCGAAGGCGAGCGAGGACGGCTTGTGGCCGACCAGTCGCTCGTCCACCGCGTGGTAGCGGGAGTTGGCGCCGGGCCGGTCGAGGGCGCCGGCGTAGTAGACCTCGTCGCCGACGCGGAACAGCTCCACCTCGCTGCCGACGGCGACCACGGTGCCGGCCGCGTCCCAGCCCAGCACCTTGGGCTCGCCGCCCGGGTCGACGTTCTGCCGGATCTTGTGGTCCACCGGGTTGAGGGCGACGGCCTCGACCCGGACCAGCAGGTCGCGCGCCCCGGGCCGGGGGACGGGGAGCTCGACGTCGACCAGGCTCTCCGGGTGGTCGATCGGCAGGCTGCGGCGGTAGGCGACGGCGGGCATGGTGGTGGGGATCGTGCTCACGGCGGGTTCCTCGTGTCCTCGCTGGTGCGACCGGCCCGGGGGAACCGGGCCGACGGCCCGGGGAGATCCGGGCACGTCGGCGACCGTATGGGAAAGGTAGTGGTTACCCGCAAGGGCTACTGGTACCCGTTGGGTACTATTGGGCCATGACGAGCTCCGCCACCGACGCCACCGACCCCAAGTCCGTCTACGCCGCGGCCTGCCCCTGCCGCGACCTGCTCGACCTGCTCGCCAACAAGTGGAGCGCGCTGGCCCTGGGCGCCCTGGAGGAGGGCCCGCAGCGCTTCGGCGCCCTGCGCGGCCGCCTGCAGGGAGTGAGCCCGAAGGTGCTCACCCAGACGCTGCGCCGGCTGGAGGAGCACGGCCTCGTCCACCGGGAGATCTTCGCCGAAGTCCCGCCCCGCGTCGAGTACAGCCTCACCGACCTCGGGGAGGACGCCTGCGTGCCGCTGGCGCACCTGCGCACCTGGGTCGAGCTCAACGTCGACCGGCTCCCGGCGTAGCACCGGTCCGCCAGGACCCGCCCGACGGCCGGGCCGCCACCCCTGCGCGGGGCGTGGCGGCCCGGCCGTCCGCGGTCACTCCGCGCCGCCCAGCTCGTCCTCGATCAGCTGGAACAGCTCGTCGTCGTCCGCGAGGTCGAGGCGGGTGGGCGCCTCGGGAGCGAGCCGGGCCAGGACGGCGGTCAGCCGGGCGGCCAGCCGTTCGCGGGTCTCCTCGTCGTCGGGGGCGGCGGCGAGGGCGGCCTCCAGGTCGTCGAGGTGGCCGAGCAGCGCGCCCGCCCCGCCGGGGAGGCGGACGGCCAGTTCGCCGTGCAGGTGGGCGGCGAGGGCGCTGGCCGTCGGGTGGTCGAACAGCAGGGTGGTGGGCAGCCGCAGGCCGGTCTCGGCGCTGAGGCGGTTGCGCAGTTCGACCGCCGTCAGCGAGTCGAGGCCGAGGTCCAGCAGGCCGCGCTCGGCCGGGACCGGCCGGTTCGCCGGATGCCCGAGCACCTCGGCGACCGCCGCGCCGACCAGGTCCAGCGCGATCCTGGCCCGCTCCGGCCCGGCGGCCTCGGCGAGCTTGCGCACCCACGGCGGAGTGGCGTCCGCGGTCGGTGCGGCCGTGGCGGCGGCGATCGGCCGCGCCGCCGCCGGGGGCCCGACCAGGCCGCGCAGCAGCGCCGGCACCCGCTCCCGGTCGCCCGCGGCCCGCAGCGCGCCGAGGTCGAGCCGGGCGGGGACGAGGAGGGGCTCGTCCGAGGTGAGCGCGGCGTCGAACAGGGCCAGCCCCTCCGCCACGCTCAGCGGGGCGATGCCGGAGCGTGCCATCCGGGCGAGGTCGGCGGTGCCGAGTCGGCTGCCCATGCCGTCGTCCTCCCAGAGGCCCCAGGCGAGGGAGGTGGCGGGCAGGCCGAGGGCGTGGC
>NZ_JBIWPA010000046.1:0-68172 GCF_044768035.1 Kitasatospora sp. NPDC101176 | reverse complement strand
CCCGTGGGGGGGGGGGGGGGGGGGGGGGGGGGGGGGGGGGGGGGGGGGGGGGGGGGGGGGGGGGGGGGGGGGGGGGGGGGGGGGGGGGGGGGGGCGCGGCCCCCCCCCCCCCCCCCCCCCGGGGCCGTGACCTCCGTCACGTCCGCGCATCCCCGCCGGGCGGGTCGGGGGCAGGCATACGGAAGGCCCCGGAGAGTGTACTCTCCGGGGCCTTCCTTCTGTGGCCAGGGCCGGGGTCGAACCGGCGACCTTCCGCTTTTCAGGCGGACGCTCGTACCAACTGAGCTACCTGGCCGTACTGCACCGTCTCCTGCGAGACGAGCGATCCCGACGGGACTTGAACCCGCGACCTCCACCTTGACAGGGTGGCGAGCTAACCAACTGCTCCACGGGACCTAGAAGTGGTTTCCCACTCAGGTCTTGCGTCACTGCACTTTACTACGGTACTGCGTGCCCCCAACGGGATTCGAACCCGTGCTACCGCCTTGAAAGGGCGGCGTCCTGGGCCACTAGACGATGAGGGCTTGCGGCCTGTCCCGCTGTTTCCAGCGCTCGGGGACGTCGAGAAGCATATGGGATGCCGGGCGGATCGCCAAAACGGGTTTCGGCCGGTCGGGTCGGGGGCGGTCCGGGGCCCGGGGCGCGGCCGGTCCGGGGCGGGCGGGGAGCCGGTCAGGACCAGCCGAGCTCGTCGAGTTCGTGGTCGTCGAAGCCGAAGTGGTGGGCGACCTCGTGGATCACGGTGGTGCGCACCTCCTCGACGACCTGCTCGTGGGTCTCGCAGTGCCGGAGGGTGGGGCCGCGGTAGATGATGATCCGGTCGGGCAGGACGCCGGCGTACCACTCGCCGCGCTCGGTGAGCGGGGTGCCCTCGTAGAGGCCGAGGAGCTCCGGGTCGGAGGCGTCCGGTTCGTCCTCGACGAAGACGGCGACGTTGTCCATCATGGCCGCGAGCTGCGGGGGAATCTGGTCGAGGGCGTCGCTGACCAGCGTCTCGAACTCTTCCCGGGTCATCTCCACCGGATCATTGTCGGGTCTGGGGTGACGGTGTGCCAGGTGGCGTGAGCCGGTGTTTGATGGGCCCATGGCGACCTCGGACGGCACGGTGGACGGCCCGGCGCGAGCCAGGCCGCGGGGCGGCGGGGCGGAGCGCCGGCGGCCGCCGGCGCTGCGCGGGCAGGGGCCCGCGGTGGCGGTGGTCGCGGCGGGCGGGGCGATCGGGGCCCTGGCGCGGTACGCGGCCGGGCTGCTCCGGCCCGACGGCCCGACGGCGTTCCCGTGGACGACGCTGCTGGTCAACGTGGTCGGTTGCGCGGTGATCGGGGTCTTCCTGGTGACCGTGACCGAGGGGCGTCCGGTGCACCCGCTGCTGCGGCCGTTCTTCGGCACCGGGGTGCTGGGCGGGTTCACGACCTTCTCGACGTACGCGGTGGACGTCCGGCGGCTGCTGGAGGCGGGGCGGCTCGGACTCGGCCTGACGTACCTGGGGCTGACCCTGGTCGCCGCGCTCGGCGCGGTGTGGGCGGCGGCCGGCGTGACGCGCCGTCTGATCCGCCGAGGGGGCGTGCGGTGAGCGGGCTGAGCGGGCCGGCGCTGCGGCTGACCGTCCTGGTGGGTGAGAACGACCACTGGCACCACCGGCCGCTGTACAGCGAGATCGTGCACCGCGCGCGGGCCGCCGGGCTGGCCGGGGCGAGCGTGTTCCGGGGGATCGAGGGCTTCGGGGCGTCGTCGCTGGTGCACACCGCGCGGCTGCTGTCGCTGAGCGAGGACCTGCCGGTGGCGGTGGTGATCGTGGACGCGGAGGAGCGGGTGCGGGCGTTCCTGCCGCAGCTGGACGGGCTGGTCGCGGAGGGGCTGGTGCTGCTCGACCGCTGCGAGGTGGTGCGCTACGTGGGGCGGGAGGGGGCGGCGGGGTGAACTGGCTGCTGGTGGTGGCGGGCGCGGTGGTCGGCGCGCCGCTGCGGTACCTGACGGACCGCGCGGTGCAGGCCCGGCACGACTCGGTGTTCCCGTGGGGGACGTTCACGGTGAACGCGGTCGGCTGCCTGGTGCTGGGCCTGGTGACCGGGGCGGTGGCGGCGGGGGCGGCGTCCTCGCAGGTCCAGCTGCTGCTGGGGACGGGGCTGTGCGGGGCGCTGACGACCTACTCGACGTTCTCGTACGAGACGTTGCGGCTGGTGGAGACCGGCTCCGGGCGGTACGCGCTGGCGAACGCGGCGGGGAGCCTGGCGGTGGGCCTGGCCGCGGTGTACGCGGGGGCGGGGCTGGCCTCGGCGCTCTGGGGCTGATCCGGCCGGGCCCGGGAGGCCCGCCGTGGCGGGGCCGTGCGGGCCCCGGCGCTCCGGAGGCCCTGCAGGCCGCCCCGGCGCGCCTCCGGCCCCGTCCCGGTCCCCGCGGTCCCCGGTGGCCCCACGCGCCCCGCAGGGCCCGCCCGGGGGCTTCCTGGTGTGCCGCCCGTGTCCCGCCGGGGCGGGTGCGCGTTGGGCACCGGAAGCGGCCGCGCGGCAGTGGGCGGCCCGGGCGGGGCGGTGGAGAGTGAGCGCGGTGGCTTCGGTGCGGGCGGTTCGGGCGGCGGTGCGTGCGGGGACGGCGCGGGTGGCTCCGGCGCGGGGCGCGGCCCCGCTGCGGGAGCTGGCGGCGGGGCGGGCGGTGCCGGGAGCGGTGGTCCGGCGGTCGAGCGGGGTGCGGGCCGCGGCGGTGCTGGTGGTGGCCGGGCTGGGGCTGACGGGTTGCATGTCGGTGGGCCCGGGCGGGGCGACGGAGGAGAAGCACGGTGTGGCGCCGGTCGGTCAGGCCGGTCCGGCCGGGAGGCCGGGGGCGACGGGCGGGCCGTCGGCCTCGCCCGGCGCCGGGCACCCGGGGGGCGTGTCGGGGCGCCCGGAGCGCCCGGGGAGCTCGCCGGGAGAGAGTGCGCCGAGCGGGGCCACGGCCGCCGTGGCGGGCGAGGTGGCGCCGGGCGTGACCGGCGCGGCCGCCGGCGTGGTCCCGGTCCCGGCGGCGCCCGCCATGGACACCGCGCCGGGTGCGACCGGCGTGAACGGTGCGGCGGGCGGCGTGAGCGCCAGCCCCGCGCCCCGTACGGGCGGTTCGACGGCCGGCCCCGGCGGGGCGGCCGGCAGCGGCACCACCGCGGGCCCGGGCGGCTCCGGCGGGACGGGCGGCGCCGGTGACGGGCACGGTGGCGGGGGTGCGGCGGGCACGCCGTCGGTGACGCCGAGCAGCCACCCGTCGACGTCCCCCGAGCCCGAGCACAGCGCACCCGCCACCACCGCCCCACCGGCCACGGAGCCCTCTGCGGGTAGCTCCGGTTCCTCGGCCCCGAGCCCGCGCGCGGGTGGGCATTAGCGAGCTGGCCAGGGCATTTGCCTCTGATCCCGAGGTTCCTCTATGGTGGTAGATCGTTCGTTTGATCCATTTGACTGGCGCCCTATTTCCATCTGGCGCCCTTGGCGCGTTCCGGCGATCCGTGGCTGACCGCATAGAGGCGGTTGTGAAACAGAACCCCGGACTTTGGCGCGTGCCACTTCCGGAAGGTTTTGCATGTCTCTCGTTGACGACGCCCGCTTCGCCATGCCCGCAAGCGAGTCCGCCGCCGATGTCACCGACACCAACGACACCACCACCGAGGTCGTCGACCTCGCCGACGTCGAGCTGATCGACGCCGGGATCGCCGACGCCGACTCGGACGCCGCCGACGCGGACGACACCGCCGAGGCCGCCGAGCCCACCATCACCTTCGGTGACCTGGGCCTGCACGACGACGTCGTGCGCGCCCTCGCCAAGCGCGGCGTCACCACCCCCTTCCCGATCCAGGCCGCGACCATCCCGGACGCCCTGGCCGGCAAGGACGTGCTGGGCCGCGGCCGCACCGGCTCCGGCAAGACCCTCAGCTTCGGCCTGCCGCTGCTGACCCGCCTCGCCGACGGCGAGCGCACCCGCGCCAAGCACCCGCGCGGCCTGATCCTGGTCCCGACCCGCGAGCTGGCCATGCAGGTCGCCGACGCCCTGGAGCCCTTCGGCTCGGTGCTCGGCCTGCGCCTCAAGGTCGTCTGCGGCGGTACCTCGATGTCGAACCAGATCTACGCGCTGGAGCGCGGCGTCGACATCCTGGTCGCCACCCCGGGCCGCCTGCGCGACCTGCTGAACCGCGGCTCGGCCAAGCTGGACGACGTCCAGACCGTCGTGCTCGACGAGGCCGACCAGATGGCCGACATGGGCTTCCTGCCCGAGGTCACCGAGATCCTCGACCAGGTGCCGGCCGGCGGCCAGCGCCTGCTGTTCTCCGCCACCCTGGAGAACGAGATCGACACCCTGGTGAAGCGCTACCTGAAGAACCCGGTCACCCACGAGGTCGACCCGTCGGCCGGCGCCGTCACCACCATGACCCACCACATCCTCGTGGTGAAGCCCAAGGACAAGGCGCCGATCACCAACGCGATCGCCGCCCGCAAGGGCCGCACGATCATCTTCGTCCGCACCCAGATGGGCGCCGACCGCGTCGCCGAGCAGCTCATCGAGGCCGGCGTGAAGGCCGACGCGCTGCACGGCGGCATGACCCAGGGCGCCCGCACCCGCGTCCTCGGCGACTTCAAGGACGGCTACGTCAACGTCGTCGTCGCCACCGACGTCGCCGCCCGCGGCATCCACGTCGACGGCATCGACCTGGTCCTCAACGTGGACCCGGCCGGCGACCACAAGGACTACCTGCACCGCTCCGGCCGCACCGCCCGCGCCGGCCGCTCCGGCGCCGTCGTCACCCTGGTGCTGCCGCACCAGCGCCGCGGCGTGTTCCGCCTGATGGAAGACGCGGGCGTCGACGCCAGCCGCCACATCCTGGACCACGCCTTCGACGCCGAGGTCGCCAAGATCACCGGCGCCCGCTCGCTCACCGAGGTCCAGGCCGAGAGCGCCGCCAACATCGCCGGTGCCGCCGAGCGCGAGCTCGCCGACATGACCCGCCAGCTGGAGCGCGCGCAGCGCCGCGCCACCGAGCTGCGCGAGGAGGCCGACCGCCTGGCCGCCCGCGCCGCCCGCGAGCGCGCCGACCTGGGCATCGTGGACGAGGCCCCGGCCGCCGAGGCCGGCGACGACGCCGCCGCGGAGGCCCCGGCCGCCGAGGCGACCACCGCGGCCGCCGCGGCGCAGGCCGAGGAGCGCACCCCGTCGTACCGCGAGGCGCGCACCGAGCGTCCGGCCTTCGGCCGCGACCGCGACCGTGACGACCGTCGTTCGGGCGGCTTCGGCGGCCGCGACCGCGACGACCGCCGCTCGGGCGGCTTCGACCGCGACCGTGACGACCGCCGCTCCGGCGGCTTCAACCGTGACCGTGACGACCGTCGTTCGGGCGGCTTCGGCGGCCGCGACCGCGACGACCGCCGCTCCGGTGGCTTCGACCGCGACCGCGCCGGCTTCGGCGGCCGGGACCGTGACGACCGCGGCGCCCGTTCGGGTGGCTTCGACCGCGACGACCGCCGCTCCGGTGGCTTCAACCGTGACCGTGACGACCGTGGCGGCCGCTCCTTCGGCGACCGTCCGGCCCGCTCCGGCGGCTTCGACCGTGACCGCGGTGGCTTCAACCGTGACCGTGACGACCGTGGCGGCCGCTCCTTCGGCGACCGTCCGGCCCGCTCCTTCGGCGACCGTCCGGCCTTCGGCCGTGACCGCGACGAGCGCGGCGCCAGCAGCCGTCCGTTCGCCCGCCGGGACGACCACCGCTCCGGTGGCCGCCCGCAGGCCTCCGGCGGCTTCGGCGGCCGGGACCGTGACGACCGCGGCGCCCGTTCGGGCGGCTTCGACCGCGACCGCGGCGGCTTCAACCGCGACGACCGCAAGCCGCGCTGGAAGAACTGACGCCGTACGGCCGGTGGTCCGCCACCGGTGACGGCCGCGGCTGAGGCCGGCCGGGCCGGGCGCAGGACGCCCGGGCCGGCCGGCCCCGGCCGGGAGGAACGCACGAAGGGCCCGCTCCAGTGCATGGAGCGGGCCCTTCGCGTTCCCCCGGCCCCCCGGACACCCCCCGGTACCCCCGACACCTCCCTCGTGCCCCCGGAGGTGTTGTTCTGCGAGTGAGAATAACCTGTGGCGCGGAGTGGCGGAAGTCCCGTAGCGTCGCGGCCATGAGCAGCAGACTGCACGACGTGGCACGGAGGAACGAGGAGATCGCCGAGCGGGGGAGCTACCGGGCGTCCGGGGGCGAACCCGTGTCGGTGGGGGAGCAGTTGGCGGCGGCCCGGGCCGGGACGGTGTCGTACCCGCCGGAGGGGCTGGCCGCGCTGCTGCGCGCCGGCGATCCGGGGCCGGGGCCGCGCGGGGCGGTGGAGGTCACCGCCGAGGGCAGCATCGAGGCCGCCCGGCGCCTGGTCGAGGGCGGGGCCGGCCCGGTCGGGGTCCTCAACTTCGCCTCCGCGCGCAACCCCGGCGGCGGCTACCTGCGCGGCGCCCGCGCCCAGGAGGAGGACCTGTGCCGCAGCGCGCTGCTGTACACCTGCCTGCTGGAGGCGCCCGACTACTACGAGGCGCACCGGGCCTCGACCGACCTGCGGTACAGCCACCGGGTGATCGTCTCGCCCGCGGTCCCGGTGATCAGGGACGGGCGCGGCGAGCTGCTGGCCCGGCCCTACCCGGTCACCTTCCTGACCTCGCCCGCGCCCAACGCCGGCCAGCTGGAGCGGCGTTCGGCCGGCGTGGACGTCCGCGGCGTGCTCGCCGAGCGGGCCGTCCGGGTGCTCGCGGCGGCGGCCCGGCACGAGGTCCGCACGCTGGTGCTCGGGGCCTGGGGCTGCGGGGTGTTCCGCAACGACCCGGCGCAGGTCGCCGAGGCCTTCGAGGGCGCGCTGGCCCGGTACGGGGCGGCCTTCGAGCGGGTGGTGTTCGCGGTCTGGGACCGCTCACCGGTCTCGGCGAACCGGGCCGCCTTCGTCGAGCGGTTCGGCGCGGCGGCGCGATGACGCCCTCCGGGCGGACGACGGGGGTTTGAAGACAGACCCTAGCGGCGGCGGGCGGAGAGCGCCGTGGCGGCCGTCGAGGCCGCCGCGACCACGGCGGTGACGGCGAGGACGGACGGCCAGGCGCCGATCTTCTTCGCCAGCGGGTGGGAGCCGCCGAAGGCCGCCACGTACAGGCCGGTCAGCGCCGCCGCGGTGGCCGGGCCCGAGCTGCGGCGCCACTGCGCGGCCGCCCCGGCACCGGCGGCCGCCAGCACCGCGCCGCCCAGCTCGCGCCGGCCGCTCCAGCGGGCGACGCCGTAGCCGCCGACCAGGCCGCTCGCCGCGGTCAGCGCGGCGGGCGCGGCGGAGACGAGCACGTTCGGGACCTTCGCCATGGGGGACTCCACTCGTAGGGGCTGTTCCGACTTCCTGTTCCGCCTCCCGACCCTAACCCGGCCGTATCCCGCCCCTCGCCCCGCCGTTCCGCGCGCCCGTCCCGTCCCGTCCGGTCCTGCCCTGCCCCGTTTCGGGCCCCGGCCGGAGTGGGCCCGGGCCCGGGGAGCGGGGCCCGCCGCTAGCGGAACGCCTGCTCCGCCGACTGCGCCGGGGCGGTCCGGGCCAGCAGCCGCGCGGCCTCCGCCGGGGGCAGCACCCGTTCCAGCCGGAGGTCCCCCGGGAGCTCCTGGATGAACCGCCCGGCCGACCAGCTGCGCTCGTAGGGCAGCGGGTCCAGCACCAGGGTGCGCACGCCGTCCACCACCGGGACGTCACTCGGCGTGCCCTCGTTCCAGAGCCACGAGCCGTCCGGGGCGACCAGGTTGAACGCGCCGGTCGCGATCACCCGGCGACCGTCCAGGTCGGCGGTGCGGGCCAGCGCAGCCACCTCCGGGTCCGGTCGGGGGCCGGGCAGGTGGCCGCCGCCGACCAGCACGTCGGCCAGCAGGGTGTGCAGCTGGAAGGTGTCGCTCAGCCCGTCCATCCGCAGCAGGAAGCCGGCGCCGGTGGGGCGGTGCAGGACCAGCAGCGGCTCGTCGTCGAGGACCAGCGCCAGGTGGGCCAGGCCCTTGAACTCGTGCTGCCCGCCGGAGTACCGGCCGAACAGCTCCAGCAGCACCCCGGTGACGCCCGAGGCCCGCGCCTCGGTCCGCACCGCCGCGTGCGCGTACACCGCCCAGGCGGCCTGCTGCCAGAGGTGCAGCGTCCACCAGCCGACCACGGCCAGGTGGGCGTGCCAGGCGTCCAGGTGCTCCCGGTGCTCGATCCGGTCGTGCGCCTCGGCCGGATCGTCCGCCTCCGGATCCGGCAGCGGGCCGCCGCCGGTCTCCTCCCACCGCCGCACCAGCCGCTGCGCGCCGCCCAGTGCCCCGCGCAGGCCCGCCAGCACCGGGCCGGCGCAGGCCAGCGGATCGGCGCCGTTCTCCACGCAGGCGCCCACCACCATCGCCAGGTGGGCCCGGGGGAACGGCGGGGCGTCCGGCAGCAGCGCGGCCAGCCGGGGCCCGGCCGCGGCCACCTCGGCCGGCCCGGCCGACCCGAACAGCCCGCCCACCCGGCCCAGCGCGGGGCCGAAGCCCTCGTCGTCCCCGGCGGCGGTCACCGCCTCCAACTCGGCCACCGCCTCCAGGAGGGCGGGTTGCTGACGGTGCGGCGGAATCTGCTCGAAGGACATTCGCCGCAGCATAGGCGGCGGTGCGGCCCGCCCCGGCGTCGGGTACCCGGTCCTCCGGGCGGTGCCGTGCCGGTCGCCGCCCCCGGTCGCCGCTCCGGGCGGCGGCGCCCCGGACGCCCGACGGCCGGGGCCCGCCGGGTACTCCCGCGGGTGCCGGTGCCCGCTCGGTGGAAAACCCCGCGCGGCACCGCCGCCGTACCGCATACTCGCGCGGTGACCGCGTCCCGTGCCCTCGACTCCCGCCGCGTGACGGCCCGCCCGGCCTCCGCGGCCGAGCCGGCCCTGAAGGTGGCCCCGCTCGAGCTCTTCCTCGACCTCGTCTTCGTCTTCACCATCACCCAGCTCACCGGCAGCCTCGTCCACCACCTCACCCCCGGTGGGTTCGCGCAGGTGCTGGTGATGCTGGCGGTCATCTGGTGGATGTACGACGCCTTCATCTGGCTCACCAACGCGATGCCGCCGCGCACCCACGGCCGGCGCGGTCTGCTGCTGTTGGCGATGGCCGCGTTCCTGGTCATCTCGCTGGCCGTCCCGCACGCCTTCGAGGGCAGCGGCGCCGCCTTCGGCTGGGCGTACCTGGTGGTGGTCGCGGTGCACACCGGGATGTTCGCGGCCGCCGGGGTGGCGCTCGCCCCGGTGCTGCGGATGGGCGGGGCCAACCTGGTCGGCGGGGCCCTGGTGGTGACCGGCGGCTACCTCACCGGCACGGTCCAACTCGCCTTCTGGGCGGCGGCCTTCGCGCTGCAGTTCGTCACCCCGCGGCTCGCCGGGCTGCCGGAGTTCCGGCTGCGGGCCGACCACTTCGTGGAGCGCCACGGGCTGATCGTGATCATCGCCTTCGGCGAGTCGGTGATCGCCATCGGCGTCGGCGCCGGCAGCACGGACCTCGGCCCGGGGCTGATCGCCGTCGCCCTGCTCAGCCTCAGCGTCTGCGTGGGCCTGTGGTGGGCGTACTTCGGGCACGACGACGACGCCCGCGCCGAGCACCACATGGCCGCGCTGCCCTCGGCCGAGCGCAACCGGGCCGCGGTCACCGTCTACAACCTCGGCCACTTCGGCCTGCTGCTCGGCGTGCTGCTGTTCGCCGCCGGGGTGAAGTCCGCGGTCGCCCACCCGGTGGCCCCGGTGAGCCTCCCGCAGGCCGCCTCGCTGGCCGGCGGCACCGCGCTCTACCTGGTGGTCAACACCGCCGTCCGCCGCTTCTTCGGCCTGCGGCCCAACGCCCCGCGCCTGGCCGGCGCCGCCCTGGTGGTGGCCGCCGTCCCGCTCGGCACCGAGGTCTCCGCGCTCGTCCAGGTCGCGGCCACCGCCGCCGTGCTCGCCGCGGTCTTCGGCTACGAGCTCCGTCAGTCCCCGGTGGCACACTTCGAGCGTGACTGACAGCGCGCGCGAGACCGCGATCACCGACGGCCGCTACCTGATCCGCAACGTCGGCAGCGGTCTGCTGCTCGAGGTGGCCGACGGCAGCCGCCGCAGCGGCGCCCGGGTCCGCCAGGGCGCCGACGACGGCTCCGACGCCCAGCTCTGGCAGCTGACCGCCGTGCACCCCGGCGGGGCGCTGCGCCACCTGGAGAACGCGGGCAGCGGCAAGCGCCTCGACGTCACCGGCGCCTCGGTCGAGGACGGCGTGCCCGTCCAGCAGTGGTCGGCGAACGCCTTCGGCGCCCAGGAGTGGTTGCTGGAGGCCCACGTGGACGACCCCGGCACCTACACGATCACCAGCTTCATCAGCGGCAAGCCGCTCACCGCCGCCCCGGCCCCCGACCGGGCCGTCCACCAGTGGGAGGACGTCGACTCGCCCACCCAGTGGTGGCGCTTCGAGCGCCGGGGCTGAGGGCCGCGGGCCGGGGCTGAGGGCCGGGGCCGCCCGGCTCGGTGCTGCCTGGGTCGGTGTGCCGCCGGGCCGGGCCGCCGCCGGTGCCGCGTGCCGTGCCCGCCGGGGCTCAGCCCGACAGGTTGGCGTGCAGAGCGGTCAGCTCCTCGTCGGTCACGCCGTGGGCCCGCAGGTAGTCGGGGACGGAGCCGTGCCGGCCGGTGATCCAGGAGAGGGCGGAGTCGAGCAGCGCGGCGCTGATCGGGCGCGAGGTGCGTTCGGCGCCGGTCTCGTCGACGTACGGCTGGGGGCCCTTGTCGAGGCCGAGTCCGACGTTGGAGCGCAGGTAGTCGGTGGTGATCTCCTCCTCGGAGGCGCCGAGCAGCGACTGCAGGACGGCGATGGTGAGCCCGGTGCGGTCCTTGCCGACGGCGCAGTGGACGACGGCGGGCAGCGTGCCGGGGGCGGCCAGGTGGCGGACCACGGCGACGAGGGAGGGGCCGGCCGTCCCGGCCATGAAGGGGTAGAGCGAGGCCTGGTCCTCCGGCCAGGGCCGGTCGACGTCCTCGCGGTTGGCGGGCAGGGTCGGCAGGTTGAGGGTCTCGTGGTCGAGCCCGTGCCGCAGGTCCGGCCAGACCTCCAGCTCGAACGGGCTGCGCAGGTCGAGGACGGTGCGCAGACCGAGGGCCTTGAGGCGCCGCGCGCCCTCCTCGGTGAGGTCGTGGAAGGAGCCGGAGCGGTAGAGCACGCCCCGGCGGAGGGCGCCGATCCCGCCCGCGTCACGGAAGTTGCGCACACCGGGGATGTCGATGAAGGCGTCGGTCATGGCATCACCGTACGGGCGGCGGGCGGGTCGGCGGAAGGAAACCGGAGGGGGCCTTTCGGCGTCCGCCGGGGACGCCGGAGCGGTCAGCGGCCGCCGGAGACCTCCAGGAACGCGCCGGTGGTGTACGAGGCGGCCGGGGAGAGCAGGAAGAGGACGGCCTCGGCGACCTCCTCCGCCCGCCCGCCGCGCCGCATCGGGAGTCCGGGGGCGACCCGCTCGACCCGGCCGGGCTCGCCGCCGAGCGCGTGGATGTCGGTGTGGATGAGCCCGGGGCGGACGGCGTTGACCCGGATGCCCTCGGCGGCCACCTCCAGGGCGAGGCCGCGGGTCATCGAGTCGACGGCGCCCTTGGCGGCGGCGTAGTCGACGTACTCGTTGGGCGAGCCCAGCCGGGAGGCGGCCGAGGAGACATTGACGATGGCGCCGCCGCGGCCGCCGTGCCGGGTGGACATCCGGCGGACGGCCTGGGCGGAGCACAGGAACGGGCCGGTGATGTTGGCGGCCCAGATGCGGTTCAGCCGGTCCTCGTCGATGTCCTCCAGCCGGGACTGCCGCTCCAGGGTGCCCGCGTTGTTCACCAGGCCGGTGAGCGGGCCGAGTTCGGCGTCCACGGTGGCGAACAGCCGCTCCACCTCGGCGGTCCGGCTGACGTCGGCCCGGACGGCGATCGCGGTGCCGCCCGCGGCCCGGACGGCGTCCACCACGGCGGCCGCCGAGGCCTCGTCCGCACGGTAGTTGACGCAGACCCGGTAGCCGCGCCGGCCGGCCAGCAGGGCGGTGGCGGCACCGATGCCGCGACCGGCGCCGGTGATGATCAGGACGTCGTCGGAGGTGGTGGTCGACATGGTCGGTACGCTACCCGCCGGTCCCTCCGGGCGGGCCCCGGAGCGGAATTCGCTCGCCCGGCGCGCCCCGACCGGGGAGGATGCGGTACCGGTCGCGGCGAGGGCGCAGCTCCGCCCCGGCCGGCCCCGGCCCGGACCAGAGGAGACCGTCGATGTCCGCCGCACCCGCCGCCCCCGGCCCGGTCCTGCTGTCCGGCGTCGTGGGCTCCACCGCGTACGGCTTCGCCCACGCCGGCTCGGACGTCGACCGGCTCGGGCTGTTCGCCGTGCCCACCGAGGAGTTGCACGGCCTGCACCGCCCGGCGGAGTCGCAGGTGACCACCGGGCCGGACGTCACCCTGCACGAGGCCGCCAAGTGGTGCCGGCTGGCCCTGTCCTGCAACCCGACCGCCTCCGAGCTCGTCTGGCTGCCGGACGAGCTGTACGAGGTGCGCACGCCGCTCGGTGCGGAACTGGTCGAGATCCGCTCGAGCTTCCTCAGCGCTCCGGCCGTGCGGAAGGCCTATCTCGGTTACGCGGAGCAGCAGTTCCGCAAGCTGCTGACCCGCGACGGCACCGACCCGGCGGCCCGCCGCCGGGCCGCCAAGCACGCCCGGCACCTCGTCCGGCTGGTCGGCCAGGCCGTCCTCCTGCACGAGACCGGCCACAACGCCGTCCGCCTCACCGATCCCGAGCACGTCCGTGACCTCGGCGAACGCATCGCGGAGCGGCCCGCCGTCGCCGAGTCCTTGATCGCGGACGCCGCCGACCGCCTCGCCCGCCCCGGCGTCCTGCCCGCCGCGCCCGACCCGCGCCCGGCCGAATCCTGGCTCCGCCGGGTGCGCGCCGCCCACTACACCGCGCCCCCGGAAGGGCCCCGCGGACCCGGCGCGCCCGCGCAATCCACTGGCGGAGCCCTGGGCCCCACCGGGTAGGATCACGGTGGCCCTTCCCAGCCGGGACCAGGGCCGCGGGCCACTAGCTCAATTGGCAGAGCTGCGGACTTTTAATCCGTAGGTTCAGGGTTCGAGCCCCTGGTGGCCCACACGTGAGCGAACCGCCTCCGACCTGCGGTGCAGCGCCCCGGCCGAGCCACTCGGCCGGGGCGCTGCCGTTCGCGCGCCACGGGGCTCGCACTGACGCTCCGTCAGCGAACCGGTGGGGCGGTGCCGCGGGTGCGCGGCGCCCGAGCCGGGCGTCCGGATGCGATCCGGCCCCGCCGCGCCCCGGAATCCGGGCCGCCGCACTCGGACCCGTGCCGCACTCGGACCCGTGCCGCACTCGGACCCGTGCCGCACTCGGACCCGTGCCCCGGAGCCCCGCGCCCGCCGCCCGCCACCTCCGCGCGCACCCGGCCCGGGCCCGCCGCACCCCTCCCGCGGGCAGCCGCCCCGCGCCGCCCGGCCCCCGCCCCCACCCCCGCCCGTGACCGGGCCGCGACCGGCCGGTGACGCACGGCAGCGGGCGGGGGCGGGCAACGGATCCGGGGGCTGTGCCGGCGCCATGGGCGGGGGTGGGGTAGGTCACGTCGGAATCGGGCGTTTTCGCCGGTTCTGTCCGGCACTTGTACGCCGGATCCCGGGGCTGGTGGTGGCCCGGAGGTCGGTGATCACGTCGGGCCTAAATATGATCGGAAGCCACGTTCGTCGGTTTGTACCTACGTTCGTATGTGCAACCTGGGAGCGGTCCCGACCGTCTCTCTGTGTGCGGTGCGCCAGATCGTCCGGGGCGTCGCTTCCGTCGGTGAAAGGTACGCGCATGTCAGGTCAGTGGGGCGAGGGCCCGGCCCGGGGCGAGGACGCGCCCGGCGCGCTCACCACGGAGAGCGGCGGCGCCGTGCCACAGCCCCGCACCGGTGGCCGGGCGGAGGCCCGACGGGCCGCTCAGGGCAAGGGCGGCGGCCGCGGCGGCAAGGACGGCGGGAAGGACGGCGGCAAGGGCGGCAGGCCGGACGGACCGGCCGGCGGCGGACGGGCGGCGGCGCGCAAGAGCAGCAAGCCCAAGAAGAACGTGAAGAAGATCGTCGCCTGGTCGGCGGCCGGCGTGCTGGTGCTGATCGCGGGCGCCGGCGGCGCGATCTACTTCAAGCTGAACGCCAACATCAAGTCCTTCGACGCCGACGCCATCGCCACCGACCGCCCCCCGGAGGCGCAGGCCGACGCGGACGGCAACAAGCCGGTCAACGTGCTGCTGATCGGCTCGGACAGCCGCGGCAAGAACAACGCGGACCTCGGCGGCGGCGAGGACGGCGGCGCCCGCTCGGACACCACGATCCTGCTGCACGTCTACGCCGACCACAAGCACGCCGTGGGCATCTCGATCCCCCGCAACGCGATGGTCCAGATACCGCCCTGCAAGCTGCCCAACGGCAAGTGGACCAAGGGCGGCAACGACCTCTTCAACGCCGCCTTCTCCACCGGCGGCAGCGACGACGGCAACCCGGCCTGCACCCAGAACACCGTGGAGAAGCTCACCGGCATCCGGGTCGACCACACCATGGTGGTCGACTTCAACGGCTTCTCCGCGATGACCTCGGCCGTCAACGGCGTCGACGTCTGCCTGCCGAAGGCGATCTACGAGGGCGACATCAACCCGAACCTGAAGAAGAAGGGCGACCTCGTCCTCCCGGCGGGCAAGCAGACCGTCCAGGGCCAGAAGGCGCTCGACTACGTGCGCCTGCGGCACGGCATCGGCGACGGCTCCGACATCGGCCGGATGAAGCGCCAGCAGGCCTTCCTCAGCTCGCTGGCCAGCAAGATGAAGAAGGAGGGGCTGAGCCCCACCACCCTGCTGCCGCTCGCCGACGCCGCGACCAAGTCGCTGACCGTCGACCCGGGCCTGTCCTCCGCGGACAAGCTGCTCTCGTTCGGCCTGTCGCTGAAGAACATCGACATGCACGACCTCAAGTTCGTGACGGCTCCCTGGCGTTACCGCACCCAGGACGCCAACATCGACCTCGTCCAGCCGGACGCCGGCAAGCTCTGGGCCACCCTCAAGGCCGACCAGACCATCGACGGCCAGAACGCCACCGGCCAGCAGCCGGACGCCGCGGCCAGCCCCTCCGCCGGAGCCTCGGCGCCGGCGGCCGCGCCCACCAGCGCCCCGGTGCCGGCCGACGCCGGCAACTCCACGGTCAAGGTGGCGGTCTACAACGGGACGATCGTCAACGGCCTGGCCGGCAAGGCGACCGACCAGCTGAAGGCGGCCAAGTTCACGGCCACCACGGCCGGCCAGGCGGCGAGCACCAAGTACAAGACCACCATGATCGAGTACGGCTCCGGGCAGAAGGCGAACGCCGACAAGGTCGCCGCGCTCTTCCCGGGCGCCAGCGTCGAGGCCGGCAACTCGGCGGGCGTGACGGTGATCGTCGGCAAGGACTTCGCCGCGGCCAACGGCGCGGGCTCCGCCACCGGTGCGGCCGGCGCGTCGGCGAGCGGCACGGCCGCGGGCACCCCGGCGACCCCGGCGCCGCTGCCCACCACCGTCACCAACGACGCCCGCTCGGCGGACGACGACATCTGCGCGAACACCACCTACGGCAGCGGCGGCTGAGGCCCGCCCCGCCGCGACGCACCGGGACGACCCCCGGGCCGACGCCCTCCGGGGCGCGTCGGCCCGGGGGTCGTGCCATGGTGGCCGGAGGAGGGGCGGGGGGAGCCGCGCAGCCCAGCGAAAGGCGGACCCGATGCCCGAGATCGCCCTGCAGTTCGACATCGCCGCGCCCCGGGCCGTCGTCCTCGCCGCGCTGAACACGCACGACGGGCTGACCAGCTGGTGGACCACGGCCGTGGACCGGGAGGGCGACGTCCTGCTGTTCGACTTCCCGGGGGTGCCCGAGCCGTTCCGGCTGCGCCGCGAGCGGGCCGACCTCGACCGGGTGGTGTGGGCCAACGCGGGCGCCTTCCCGCCGCACTGGGCCGGCACCTGGATCAGCTGGGACCTCGCCGACCAGCCCGACGCGCCCGACCGCACCCGCCTGCTGTTCCGGCACGGCGGCTGGCAGCCGGGCAGCGAGGAGGGCGTCCCGATGGTCGCCGGCACCTGGGCCGAACTGCTGGTCCGGCTCAAGGACTACGCGCAGAGCGGCAAGGTGCAGCCGTACTTCGTCACGGCGTCCCGGCACGACGCCGGGTGACCGCCCGGTGGTCGCTCCGTGCCCGGTCGCCCAGCAGGGCGCCGTCCGGTGGCGGGATCGCGGTGGCGGGCCGATGGTGGCCGTGTACGGCCGTTCGCGCGGACGGTCGGCACCGGACGGCCGTCGGCCGCCCGCCCCGACGACCGCCCGCCCCGACGACCACCGCGCCGGCGACCACTGCCTCCGGGAGGCCCAGCAATGCCCGTAGTCACCGCTCCGTACAAGCCCGGCACCCCGTGCTGGATCGATCTGATGGCGAGCGACCAGCAGGCCGCGCTCGACTTCTACCGCGACCTGTTCGGCTGGCAGGGCGAGGTCGGCCCGGCCGAGTTCGGCGGCTACTCCGTGTGCTCGCTCAACGGCAAGCCGGTCGCCGGGATCATGGCGCAGTCCGCGCCCGAGGGCCAGCCGCTGCCGCCGGTCGGCTGGACCACCTACCTGGCCTCGGACGACGCCGACGCGAGCAGCCGGTCGATCTCCGAGCACGGCGGCACGATCCTCTACCCGGTGATGGACGTCGGCACCGTCGGCCGGATGCTGGTCGCCGCCGACCCGACCGGCGCGGTGTTCGGCGTCTGGCAGAAGGTCGACTTCATCGGCGCGGGCGTGGTCAACGAGCCGGGAGCGCTGGTCTGGAACGAGCTCAACACCACGGACACCGGCCTGGCCGGCGCCTTCTACCACCAGGCGCTCGGGCTGCGCCCGGCGACCATCCAGGGCATGGAGGGCTACTACTCGCTGAACGTCGGCGACCGCACGGTGGGCGGCATGCAGCCGGTCGCCGGGTACCTGGCGACGGGCACGCCCTCGCACTGGATGGCGTACTTCTCGGTGGACGACGTGGACTCCACCGTCGACGCCCTGGTCAAGGCCGGCGGCGCGGTGATCCAGCCGCCGTTCGACATGCAGTCGGGCCGGATGGCCGTGGTCTCGGACCCGCAGGGTGCGGTCTTCGCGGTGACGGCGGCCGCCGAGGCGCAGATGCCCGACTCGCCCTGATCCGGCCGCCGCCGCCCGCCCCCGATGCCGGCCCCGACCCCGGTGCCCGTCCCGGCCCCGACCCCGGCCCGGGCCGGGCGCGGCCGGACGGGCCGGAAGCCGCCCTTCCCGCGACGCGCCGCCGGGAAATGGGCGGCTTCCCCGTGTTCGCGGGTAAGACTGCACCCATGCTGGGGCTACCGGACGACATCCGCGCATTCCTCTTCGACCTCGACGGGGTCCTCACCCGGACCGCCGAAGTGCACGCGGCGGCCTGGAAGGACACCTTCGACGCCTTCCTGCGTGCCGAAGCGGCGCGCACCGGCGGGCAGTTCGTCCCCTTCGACGCCGTCACCGACTACGACGCCTACGTGGACGGCCGCCCGCGCCTCGACGGCACCCGGACGTTCCTGCGCAGCCGGGGCGTCGACCTGCCCGAGGGCACCGACGCCGACCCGCCCAACGCCCGTACCGTGCAAGGGATCAGCCTCGCCAAGAACGACACCGTGCTGCGGATGATCC
This sequence comes from Kitasatospora sp. NPDC101176, assembly GCF_044768035.1. Classification (NCBI taxonomy): domain Bacteria; kingdom Bacillati; phylum Actinomycetota; class Actinomycetes; order Kitasatosporales; family Streptomycetaceae; genus Kitasatospora; species Kitasatospora sp. NPDC101176. The sequence continues at coordinate 50,476 of NZ_JBIWPA010000046.1, read as the reverse complement.
GCGAGCAGGGCGTCCGGCCCTACGAGGGCTCGGTCGCCTACGTGCGCCGGCTGCAGGCGCTCGGCCTGCCCAGCGCGGTGGTGTCCTCCAGCGCCAACTGCCACGACGTGCTGCGGGCGGCGGGCATCGAGGAGCTGTTCGACGTGATCGTGGACGGCGTCGTCGCCAAGCGCGAGGGCCTGCCCGGCAAACCCGCGCCCGACACCTACCTCTACGCCGCCCGCACGCTCGGCGTCGAGCCCGCGCACGCCGCCGTGTTCGAGGACGCGCTGGCCGGGGTGGCCTCCGGCCGGGCCGGCGGCTTCGGCGCGGTGGTCGGGGTGAACCGCACCGGACAGGCCGCCGAGCTGCGCCGGGACGGTGCGAGCGTGGTCGTCGACGACCTCGCCGAGCTGCTCGCGGCGGAGGAGGACGCATGACCGGCCTGGACAACTTCTCCGTCGACCCCTGGCAGATCGTCGAACAGGGGCTGGACCTGACCTCGATGGCCCGCGCCGAGTCCCTGTTCGCGCTCTCCAACGGCCACATCGGCCTGCGCGCCAACCTCGACGAGGGCGAGCCGCACGGCCTGCCCGGCACCTACCTCAACGGCGTCTTCGAGCTGCGCCCGCTGCCGTACGGAGAGGGCGGCTACGGCTACCCGGAGTCCAGCCAGAGCGTCATCAACGTGACCAACGGCAAGATCATCCGGCTGCTGGTCGACGACGAGCCCTTCGATCTGCGCTACGGCGAACTGGTCAGCCACCGGCGCTGGCTGGACTTCCGCGAGGGCCTGCTGAACCGGGAGGCCGAGTGGACCTCCCCGGCCGGCCGGACGATCCGGGTGCGCTCCACCCGGCTGGTCTCGCTGACCCAGCGGGCCGTCGCCGCCGTCGAGTACAGCGTCGAGGCGGTCGACGAGCCGGTGCGGATCGTGCTGCAGTCCGAGCTGGTCGCCAACGAGCAGTTGCCCGGCGGCCCCGAGGGGGACCCGCGGGCCGCGGCCGTCCTGGAGGCGCCGCTGCAGTCCGAGGCGCACCACGCCGCGGACGGCAAGGCCGTCCTGGTGCACCGCACCCGCTACAGCGGCATCCGGGTCGCCGCCGGGATGGACCACCTCATCGAGGGGCCCGAGCGGCTCGACACCGTCGCGGAGGCCACGCCGGACCAGTGCCGGGTCAGCGTCACCACCGTGCTCGCGCCCGGGCAGCGGCTGCGGCTGGTCAAGTTCATGTCCTACGGGTGGTCGGCCACCCGTTCGCTGCCCGCCGTCCGGGACCAGGTGGAGGCCGCGCTGACCGCCGCCCGGTACACCGGCTGGGACGGCCTGGTCGCCGAACAGGCCGACTACCTGCGGGAGTTCTGGGAGAACAGCGACGTCGAGATCGAGGGCGACGTCGAACTCCAGCAGGCCGTCCGGTTCGCCGTCTTCCACGTCCTGCAGGCCGGCGCCCGCAGCGAGGAGCGGGCCATCCCGGCCAAGGGGCTGACCGGCCCCGGCTACGACGGCCACAGCTTCTGGGACACCGAGACCTTCGTCCTGCCGGTGCTCACCTACTGCCTGCCCGGCGCCGTCAACCAGGCGCTGCGCTGGCGGCACACCACCCTCCCGCTGGCCCGCGAACGGGCCGCCCAACTCGGCCTGGCCGGAGCGGTGTTCCCCTGGCGGACGATCCGCGGCGAGGAGTGCTCCGGGTACTGGCCGGCCGGCACCGCCGCGTTCCACATCGGCGCCGACATCGCGGCCGCCGTCGCCCGCTACGTCCGGGCCACCGCGGACGCCGAGTTCGAGCGCGAGTACGGGCTCGAACTCCTCGTCGAGACCGCCCGGATGTGGCGCTCGCTCGGCCACCACGACGTCGCCGGCCGGTTCCGCATCGAGGGCGTCACCGGCCCCGACGAGTACAGCGCCGTCGCCGACAACAACGTGTTCACCAACCTGATGGCGCAGTCGAACCTGCGCGCCGCCGCCGAGGCCGCCGTCCGCCACCCGCGCGAGGCCGCCGACCTCGGCGTCGACACCGAGGAGACCGCCGCCTGGCGGGACGCCGCCGCCGCGATGTACGTCCCGTACGACGAGGACCTCGGCGTCCACCCCCAGGCCGACGGCTTCACCCACCACCAGGTCTGGGACTTCGAGCACACCCCGCCCGAGAAGTACCCGCTGCTGCTGCACTTCCCCTACTTCGACCTGTACCGCAAGCAGGTGGTCAAACAGGCCGACCTGGTGCTCGCCATGCAGGTCAGGGGCGATGCCTTCACCGACGAGCAGAAGGCCCGCAACTTCGCCTACTACGAGCGCCTGACCGTCCGCGACTCCTCGCTCTCCGCGTGCACCCAGGCGGTGATCGCCGCCGAGGTCGGGCAGCTCGACCTCGCCTACGACTACACCGCCGAAGCCGCCCTGATGGACCTGCACGACCTGGGCGGCAACACCCGCGACGGCTTGCACATGGCCTCCCTGGCCGGGGCCTGCATCGCGCTGGTGGCCGGCTTCGGCGGGCTGCGCGACCACGGGGAGGCGCTGTCCTTCCGGCCCCGGCTGCCGGCCGGACTGATGCGCCTCGGCTTCTCGCTGCTGGTCCGCGGGCAGCTGCTCGGCGTCCGGATCACCCACGAGGGGACGACGTACACGCTGCGCCGCGGCGAGGTGCTCCACCTGCGCCACGACGGCGAGCTGGTGCAGGTGAAGGCGGGGGAGCCGGTGACCCTGCCGACCACCGTGCCGCCGGCCCAGGAGCGGTGCGCGCAGCCGCCCGGCCGGGAGCCGGCCCGGCGCCAGGCGCAGGCGGGCGTGGCCGCCGGCAAGGTCGGGCAGTCGCCGGACCACCTGGCGGCGGAGTAGCCGGATCGCCCCCCGCCCCGCCCCCGCGGCGGCCTCACCTGTTCGGCCCGCCCCGGGTGCGGGCCGGGCCCGGCCGCCGGAGGGTGCAGGTGTCCTGTGGCAGCCGGCGGCCGCCGGCACCCGAGCGCCCGGCGGGCGGCGGTACCGGCGGGAAGGAGAGCACCCGTGGCGAGCGTGGCCGAACAGATGGTGGAGGTGCTCCGGCAGGCCGGGGTGGAGCGGGTCTACGGGGTGGTCGGGGACAGCCTCAACCCGGTCGTGGACGCGATCCGGCGGGCCGAGGGCATCAGCTGGGTGCACGTGCGCAACGAGGAGGCCGGCGCGTTCGCGGCCGCCGCGGAGGCGGAGCTGAGCGGCCGGCTGGCCGTCTGCGCCGGTTCCTGCGGGCCCGGCAACACCCACCTCGTCCAGGGCCTCTACGACGCCCAGCGCAGCGGACTGCCGGTGCTGGCGCTGGCCTCGCACATCCCGTCCGGCCAGATCGGCACCGGGTTCTTCCAGGAGACCCACCCCGAGCGGGTGTTCACCGACTGCAGCAACTGGTGCGAGATGGTCTCCACCCCCGCCCAGCTGCCCCGGCTGCTGCGGATCGCCGTCCAGCACGCGCTCGGCTCGCACGGCGTCTCGGTGCTGGCCTTCCCCGGGGACGTCGCCGCGCTGCCCGCGGCCGGGCCCACCGGCAGCAGCCACTTCCTCACCGAGCAGGCCGTGGCCGCGCCGCCGTGGTCGCAGGTGCAGGAGCTGGCCCGGCTGCTCAACGCGGCCCGCAAGGTCGCGCTGTTCTGCGGTGCGGGGGTCCGCGGGGCGCACGCGGAGGTGATGGAGCTCGCGCAGGCCCTGAACGCACCGGTGGGGCACTCGCTGCGGGGCAAGGAGTGGATCCAGTTCGACAACCCCTACGACGTCGGGATGAGCGGGCTGCTCGGCTACGGCGCCTGCCACGAGGCCCTGCACTGCGCCGACCTGGTCCTGCTGCTCGGCACCGACTTCCCGTACGACTCCTTCCTGCCGCAGGTGCACACCGTCCAGGTCGACCACGACGCCACCCGGCTGGGCCGCCGCAGCGCCCTGGAGCTGGCCGTCCACGGGGACGTCGCGGCCACCCTGCGGGCCGTCCTGCCGCTGCTGGAGGCCGAGCCCGACCGGTCCTTCCTCGACGGGATGCTGCGCAGGCACTGCCGGGCGCTGGAGGACGTGGTCGGCGCGTACACCCGGGACATCGAGGAGCACCTGCCGATCCACCCGGAGTACGTCGCCTCGGTGCTCGACGACGTGGCCGCCGCCGACGCGGTGTTCACCGTGGACACCGGCATGAACAACGTCTGGGCCGCCCGCTACCTGCAGCCCAACGGGCGCCGCCGGGTGATCGGCTCCTTCCTGCACGGTTCGATGGCCAACGCCCTGCCGCACGCGATCGGCGCCCAACTCGCCTGCCCCGGGCGGCAGGTCATCGCGATGGCGGGTGACGGTGGGATCGGCATGCTGCTCGGCGAGCTGCTCACGGTCGCCAAGCACCGGCTGCCGGTGAAGACCGTCGTCTTCAACAACGGAGCGCTCGGCATGATCAAGCTGGAGATGCTGGTCTCCGGCTACCCGGAGTCGGAGATCGACAACGGGGACGTGGACTACGCGGGCATCGCCCGGGCGATGGGCGTCCCGGCGAAACGCGTGACCGAACCGGGCCGGGTCCGCGAGGTGCTGGCCGAGGCGCTGGAACGGCCCGGGCCCGCGCTCGTCGACGTGGTCACCGACCCCAACGCGCTGTCGATCCCGCCGCACATCACCGCGGCCCAGCTGAAAGGCTTCGCGCTGGCCGCCGGGCGGACGGTGCTCTCCGGCGGGGTCGGGCGCATGATCGACCTGGCCCGCAGCAACCTGCGCAACATCCCGCGGCCGTGAGGCCGGTCCGGCCCGCGGCCCGGCGGCGGAGCCTCCGGGTGATTTGCCCCTGAGGCAAAATCCTTGCCCGAGCGGCACGGCGGGTGTCCACTGGTCACATGACCACCAGCCCGACCGGGGCCCCCGCCCCGGGAGACCAGCTCGACGACCAGGAGGTGGCCGGCCTCGCCGCCCGCCTCCGGGAACACCGGCTCAGCAGCCGCCTGACGCTCGAAGTGGCCTCCGCGCGGGTCGGGCTCTCCCCAGCCTATCTGTCCCGGCTGGAGACCGGCCGCCGCCAGCCGTCCCTCCCCGTCCTGCTCGGCCTCGCCCGCGCCTACGGCACCTCCGTCTCGGGCCTCCTCGGCGAGACCATGGCCGAACCCGACCCGGTGGTCCGCGGCGGCGCCATCGACCCCGGCCGGGCCGGCGGCTGGGGCTACCGCCGCGCCGGCGCCCCCGGCCGCGCCATGCAGGCGCTGCGGGTGCACGTGCCGCCCGGCGTGCAGGACGCGGTGGTCCGGGTCCACCCCGGCGAGGAGTGGCTGTACGTCCTCCAGGGGCGGCTCAGGCTCACCCTCGGCGACCGCGTCCACCGGCTCGACGTCGGCGACTCCGCCCACTTCGACTCGCTCACCCCGCACTGCATCGCCGCCGACGCGCCGGCCGGCGTCGAACTGCTCTTCGTCCACACCCTGCTGCAGAGCCCCGGCGGTGAACTCTGCCTCGGCGGCGGCCCCGCAGCCACCCACTGACCCACCGTCAGGAACCGGAGGAGATCCCCATGGCCGATCCCACCAGCACCGCCGCCAAGCCGACCGCCGCGGCGGACACCGCGGCCGGCCCGAAGACCATGGACGCCGGGAAGTGGGCCAACAAGCGGGTCTACCTCCGCCTGGTGATCTACACCGCGGGCATCCACGTCTTCGCCGGCTTCATCATGCTGCTGTTCGAGCTCGGCAGCCGCAACAAGTGACCCGCCCCGGGCCGTCGGTGACCCCCGGCGGCTCGCCGCACCGCCCGTCCGGCGGCCCCGGCCCGGCCCGGCCGGGCTCACCGCTCGCGGAGCAGCTCGCAGAGCGCGGCCAGCGCCGCCGGGTAGGCGTGCTCGGGCGGGGCCGCGTAGCCGATCACCAGGGCCGGCGCGGCGCCCTCGCCGACGGCCCGGTCGGCGAGGTGCCAGGACAGCGTCCCCAGGGCCAGCCCGGCGGCCTCGGCCCGGGCCCGCAGCTCCGCCTCGGACGGCGAACCCGGCGGCAGCTCCAGGACGGCGTGCAGTCCGGCGGCGATGCCGGTGACCCGCACCCGCGGGGCGTGCTCGGCCAGGGCGGCGACCAGCTGGTCCCGCCGCCGCCGGTAGTGCAGCCGGCAGCGCCGCACGTGCCGGTCGTACGTCCCGGAGGTGATCAGCTCGGCGAGGGTCAGCTGGTCGAGCACCGGGGACATCGTGTCGGCCAGCGCCTTCAGCCGGGCCACCGGCTCGACCAGCGCGTCCGGCAGGGCGAGCCAGGCCAGCCGCAGGCCCGGCGCGAGGCTCTTGGCGGCCGTGCCCGCGTACACCACCCGCTCCGGGTCGAGCGCCTGCATCGCGCCGACCGGCTGCCGGTCGTAGCGGAACTCGCCGTCGTAGTCGTCCTCGACGACGTACCGGTCCTGCTCGCGCGCCCAGCGGACGGCGGCGGCCCGGCGGTCGGCGGCCAGCGCCGAGCCGGTCGGGTACTGGTGCGCGGGGGTGAGCAGCACGGCGCCGCACCGGGAGCCGAGCCCGTCGAGCCGTTCGACCCGGGCGCCGGCCCCGTCCAGCGGCAGTGCGACGGTGCCCAGCCCGGCGGCCCGTAGGACGGCGTGCTGCGGGGGCAGGCCGTACCCCTCGACCGCGATGCCGCGGGCACCGCGCTCCCGCAGGGCCGCGCCGAGCAGGCCCAGGCCCTGGGTGACGCCCGTGCAGATCAGCAGGTGGTCGGGGTCGGTGCGGACCCCGCGGACCCGGGCCAGGTAGTCGCAGAGCGCCTGCCGCAGCTCGATCCGGCCGAGCGGCCCGCCGTAGCCGAAGGCGTCGTGCGGTGCGGTGGCCAGGGCCCGGCGGGCCGCGGCGAGCCAGGCGGTGCGGGGGAACAGCGAGAGGTCGGGCCGGCCCGCCGACAGGTCGTGCCGGACGCTCCGGCCCCGCGCCGCCGGCCGGGTGCTCCGCCGCCCGGGGCGCGGTGCGGCGCGCCGGGCGACGGTGGTGCCGGACCCCTGCCGGGACGTGAGCCAGCCCTCCGCGGTGAGCTGTCCGTACGCCTCGACGACGGTGTTCCGGGCGATCCCGAGGTCCTCGCCGAGGGCCCGCGAGGACGGCAGCCGGGTGCCCGGTCCGAGGCGCCCGTCCTGGACGGCCTCGCGCAGGGCGTCCTCCAGGGCGACCCGCAACCCGGCACCGGCGGCCCGCCGCTCGGTGAGGTCCAGGTGCAGGTCGCCGCCGAAGGAGGTCCAGGAGCTGCTCATGGGGGCCGTTCTGTCCGGGGCGGTCGCGGTCCGTCCCGATTATCGCGCGGCGGCCCCGCGGCCCCGGGTCAGCTCCAGGTGGCGCCGGCCGGCTCCTCGATGGTGGTGTTGATGCGGTTGAAGAAGTTGGTCAGCGCGATCATCAGGATGATCGCGGAGAGCTGCTCCTCGTCGAAGTGGTCGGCGGCGGCGTCCCAGACGTCCTGCGGGACGGCCCGGCCCGAGCGGTCGGCGATCCGGGTGGCCGACTCGGTGAGTTCCAGGGCGGCGCGCTCCTCGTCGGAGAAGAACGGCGCCTCCCGCCACGCGGCGACCGCGTGCAGCCGCTCGTCGGTCTCGCCGTGCTGCTTGGCGCCGGTGACGCCGGCGAACACGCAGGCGCTGCAGCCGTTGATCTGACTGGCCCGCAGGTGCACCAGCTCCAGCACCTTCGGGGAGACGCCCCCCTGGTACATCGCCTTGTAGATGGTCTGGATGCCGGTCATGGCCTCGGGCAGTACCATGGCGGGGTTCTTCATCCGAGCGGTGGTCATCGTCTGCTCCTCGTCGGTTAGCGTCCGTCACAGGACCGACGGATCCCGACGCGAGGATGTGACAGATGGGCGAGGAAATTCTTCTGGCCGAGCGGTTCGAGGCGGAGCGGCCCCAACTCCGCTCCGTGGCCTACCGGATGCTGGGGTCGGTGGCCGAGGCGGAGGACGCCGTGCAGGAGGCCTGGCTGAAGATGAGCCGCACCGACGTGACGGGGGTGCGCAACCTCGGCGCCTGGCTCACCACCGTCGTCGGCCGGGTCTGTCTGGACCAGTTGCGCTCGCGCACCTCCCGTCGCGAGGACCCGCTGCCCGAGCAGGACGGACAGGTCCGGCTGCCGGACCCGGTGGTCAGCGGGCTGTCCACGCTGGACCCGGTGAACGAGATCCTGGTGGCGGACTCGGTCGGCATAGCGCTGATGGTCGTGCTGGAGACGCTCGCCCCGGCCGAGCGGCTGGCCTTCGTCCTGCACGACATGTTCGACGTGCCCTTCGACGAGATCGCGCCGGTCCTCGGCCGGACCGGCGCCTCCACCCGGCAGCTGGCCAGCCGCGCCCGCCGCCGCGTCCAGGGCGCCACCCCGGCCGCCGACGCCGACACGGCGCGCAAGCGCGAGGTGGTGGACGCCTTCCTGACCGCCTCCCGCGGCGGGGACTTCGAGGCGCTGCTCGCGGTGCTCGACCCGGAGGTGGTGGCCCGCTCCGACGGCGGCACGCTGGTGCCGAGCGTGCTGCGGCGCGGTGCGGCCGAGGTCGCCGCCCAGGCGATCACCTTCGCCCGCTTCGCGGCCGACGGCCGTCCGGTCCTGGTCAACGGCTCGCCCGGGGTGGTCTCCTTCGCCGGGGGCCGGGCGCTGTCGGTCATGTCGTTCACCATCCACGACGGCCGGATCACCGCGCTGGACATCCTCACCGACCCGACCCGGCTGGCCGCCCTCGGCCTCACCGGCTGACGGCCGGGCCGTCCGGCCCCGGCGCGACCGACACACTCCGATCGGAGCACTGTCCCCGCCGGGGCCGGACCCCGGGCCCAGACTCTGCCGCATGAACGAGAACGTTGCCGCATGAACGGGAACTGGGACGTCCGGGAGGCCGGTCCGGCCGACGCCCGGCACCGGGTGGTGCTGATCCCCGGCGGGATGTGCTCCGCGGTCTGGTACGAGGACGTGCTGGCCGACCCGTCGCTCGCCGCGGCCGGGATCCGGCTGACGGCCGTCACCCAGCCCGGCTTCGGGGGGACGGCCGCACCCGCGGACGTGTCGATGGACAACTACGCCCGGCTGATGGCCGGTTTCGCCGCCGAGCGCGGCTGCGACGTGCTGGTGGGCCACAGCCTGGGGGCCAACGTCGCCCTGGAGGCGGCCGCGGCCGGCCTGTTCGCCGGGCCGCTGGTGTTGCTCTCGCCGACCTTCTCCCGGCGGGACGAGGCGAGGTTCCTGGCCGTCATGGACCAGGTGGGGCACGTGCCCGGGCTCGGCGCGGCGGCCTGGGCCGCCCTGGTCAGGACGCTGCCCCGGACGATGCGCGGCAGCCTGCCGCCGCACCGGGCCGACGCTCTGACGGCCGACCTCGGTCTGACCGAGGCGGGCTCCGCCCGGCGGATCGTCCGGGCCTACTACGAGTACTTGGACCGGCACGGCTCCCTCGTCGACCGGCTCTGCGGCACCGGCCTGCCGGCCTGGGTGGTCCGCGGCGACCACGACGAGATCGGCCTCCAGCCGGTCGAGCGCGCGGCCCTGGAGGCCTGCCCGCGGGTGACGACGGTGACCGTCCCGGACGCCGGCCACGCCGTGCTGGTCGAGCAGCCGGCCGCCGTCGCCGAGGTGGTGCTGGCCGCGGTCGCGAGCCTCTGACCCGGTCCGCCCCGGGCGGGCGGCGGGATCCGCCGGCCCCTGTCGCACCCACCCGCTACCGTGCCGCGCATGGCGAACTATGTACTCGTGGCCGGGGCGTGGCTCGGCGCGTGGGTGTGGGACGAGGTCGGCGCGGAGCTGCGGGCGGCGGGGCACGGGGTGCACCCGGTGACGCTGTCCGGGCTGGCGGAGCGGCGCGGGGAGCCGGCCGGGCAGCAGACGCACGTGGCGGACGTGGTGTCCGCGGTGGAGCGGCTCGACCTGCGGGACGTCGTGCTGGTCGGGCACAGCTACTCGGGCATCCCGGTGGGGCAGGCCGCGGAGCGGATCGGCGACCGGCTGGCCGGGGTGGTCTTCGTGGACGCCAACGTGCCGGTGGACGGCGAGTCCTTCGCCGACCAGGGCGCGGAGCCGGCCGCGCTGGTGGCGGCGATCGCCGCGAACGGCGGGTTCTGGGCGCCGATGCCGGCGGCGGAGTTCGCCGAGCAGGGGCTGACGACGGAGCAGATCGACCGGATCGTCGCCGGCGCGACCCCGCACCCGGGCTCCTCGCTGACCGAACCGGCCGTGCTGGAACGGCCGTTGGCCGCGCTGCCCGCCACCTACGTGAAGTGCCTGCTGGACTGGCCGGAGCCGCCGCCCGTGGTGGTGGAGCTGGTCGCGGGCGGCGGCTGGCGGCTGGTGGAGCTGGACACCGGGCACTGGCCGATGGTCTCGCAGCCGGTCGAACTCGCCCGCGTCCTGGCCCGGGTGTGAGCGCGGCGCGGGGCGATCGCAGCCCGGGGCGATCGGCTCAGAGGGACAGGTAGACCGCGCTGCCGACGCCGGCGACGAAGCAGTAGACGGCGAACGGCGTCAGGCTGCGGGTCTCGAAGTACTTGGTGAGGAAGCGCACCGAGACGTAACCGGCGACGAAGGCGGCGACGCTGCCGGCGACGACCGGGCCGAGGACGCCGGAGTTCTCCGGCTTGAACAGCTCGGGCACCTTCAGCACGGACGCGGCCAGGATGACGGGGGTGGCGAGCAGGAAGGAGAACCGGGCGGCGTCCTCGTGGTGCAGTCCGCGCAGGATGCCGGCGCTCATGGTGACGCCGGAGCGGCTGATGCCGGGGAAGAGCGCGAGGATCTGGGCGGCGCCGATCCAGGCGCCCTGGCCGTAGCCGAGCCGGGCCAGCCGGTGGTCGGAGGCGATCGCCGGGTCCAGCCCCGGCTCCTCGACGGGCGGGGCGGCGCGCCCGGCCCGCCGGCGGCCGGTGCCGCCGCGCTTGAGCCGCTCGGCGCCGAGCAGGACGAGCCCGTTGAGGGCGAGGAAGACCGCGGCCGGGACGGGCTTGCCGAGCGCGTGCCGCAGCGCCTTCTCCAGGGCGAGGCCGGCCACCCCGACCGGGATGGTGGAGACGATCAGCAGCCAGGCGAGCTTCTCGTCCCGGTCGGAGACCTTGCGGCGGCGGACCGAGCTGAGGAACCCGCTGATCACCCGGACCCAGTCCCTGCGGAAGAACACCACCAGGGCGAGCGCGGTGGCCAGGTGCAGTCCGACCAGCACGGCGAGGTAGGAGGAGCCCTCGGCGGTCATGTCGAGGTCCTGCTGGATCCTCCCGCCGATGAGGGCGGGCAGCAGGATGCTGTGGCCCAGGCTGGAGACCGGGAAGAGTTCCGTCACTCCCTGCAGCAGGCCGACGCCTATCGCTTCGGGGTAGGTCAGGGTGGACATCGCGCACCTTCGCTCGGGGGTCTGATCCGGGGGAGCCCCGCGAAGCTACTACGGGCATGTAGACGCCCGGCAGGGCCGCCGACAGAAGTTCACCGAGCGGACGTCTGCGCGACACCGCGGGCCGGAGCGGGCGCTCGGGTGCTGCTCGGGTCGGGCGCTGCTCGGGTCGGGCGCCGTCGGGGACCGGCGCGCAGGGAGGGCGCTCAGGACCCGCCGTGCCGGTCCGGGCCGGGCGCCACCCGGCGCCACGCGCCGCCCCCGGCGGGCACCGGCGCGGGGGCGAAGTCGTAGCGCAGCCGGTCGGCCCCGAGGGCGAGCAGGGAGATCGAGGAGGATCCCCAGATCCGGCCGTCGCCGAAGTCCCGCCGCTGGATCAGCGCGGCGTCGTCGTCCAGCGGCAGCCCGTCGCCGGTGACGATCGGCAGCCACGCTCCCCAGGCCCGCTCGACGGGGCCGTCGCCGTGCGGCTCCGGTCGGGGCGCGGCCTCGAGGCGGGCCCGGAAGTGCTCGGCGCGGGCGGCCATCAGCGCGCGGATCCGCTCGGAGGCGGTCCGGTTCGCTGCCAGGCCCTCCAGCCCGTCGTTGAGCACCACGCTGAGGCCGGGCGGCAGTTCGCGCTCCTCCAGTCGGCCGCCGCCCCAGCTGGTGACCCGGGCGCCGTCCGGCCGGGCGACGACGAGGTGGAAGGGGTCGTGGGGGGTGAGGTCGAGGTGGCCGATGCCGCCCTCCTGGACGGCGGTGAGGGCCAGAACGCCGCGGGAGCGCCGGGTGCCGGCCGGGGCGGCCGGGCCGAAGCCGTTCAACAGGCAGGCGGCGACGCGCCGTTCGGGGTCGGCGGCCAGCCAGGTCCCGCCGGCCGCGAGGTCCAGACCGCCGAGCAGGCCGGGCCGGTCCGGCCAGTGGTGGTCCGGCGGCAGCCAGGCCCGCCCGAGGTACTCGTCCCGGACGGAGAGGAGCAGCACCGGCACCGCCGCCCCGGGCTCGATGCTGACGAACGCCGTGCACACGATCCTGGCCCCCTGACCTCGTCCTACCGGCGATCCTCGCACGCCCGTTCGCGTACCGGAACGCCGGAACCCCGCTCCGCCGCGGGCCGTCCGTGGCAGACTCGGCGGGGCCGGCCAGCGGGCCGAAGTGGCCCAAGGATCCGCAGCCCGAATGCACCAGGGAAACGGGCCACCGGCTCCCTAGGCTGGCTGTCATGACGACCACCGACACCCCGTCCGACGCCTACGTCCCGGCTCCCGCCCCGCGCCTCTCCCTGCCGACCCTGGCCCCCGAGTTCTACCGGGCCATGGCCGCCGTGGACCGCGCCTCCCGGCAGGGTCTGGAGCCGGTGCTCGCCGAGCTGGTCAAGGTGCACGCCTCGATGCTCAACGGCTGCGCCTTCTGCATCGACATGCACTCCACCGACGCCGTGAAGAACGGCGAGCGCGACCACCGCCTGCTCTCCCTCCCGGCCTGGCGCGAGACCCCCTGGTTCACCGCCCGGGAGCGCGCCGCGCTGGCCCTCACCGAGTCGGTCACCATGCTGGTCCCGGGCCACGTGCCGGACGAGGTGTACGACGAGGCCGCCGCGCAGTTCGACGAGACCGAGCTGGCCCAGCTGATCGCGCTGATCGCCACCATCAACGCCTGGAACCGGATCGGCGTGGCCACCCGCCTCAGCCCGGCCGCGAAGTGAGGACCGCGCACGTGACCGCCGTGGACGCGAAGGACCGGCAGGAGAAGGCCCGGCTGCTCCGGGAACTGCACCGCCCCGGCGACCCGCTGGTGCTGGCCAACGCCTGGGACGCGGCGAGCGCCCGGCTGGTGGCCGCCGCCGGGGCCCGCGCGGTGGCGACGGCCAGTGCGGGCGTCTGCTGGTCGCTGGGCAGCCCGGACGGCGGCGGCGCCGACCGGGACGAGGTGCTGGCGCGGACCGCCCAGGTGGTCCGCGCGGTCGGCCTGCCGGTCACCGCCGACCTGGAGGCCGGCTACGCGGAGACGGCCGCCGGGGTCGGCGGGAGCGTCACCGCCCTGCTGGCGACCGGCGCGGTCGGGGTGAACCTGGAGGACGAGGAGCGCACCGCCGAGGACGCCGCCGAGCGGATCGCCGCCGCCCGGGCGGCCGCCGACGCGGCGGGCGTCCCGGCCTTCGTCAACGCGCGCACCGACGTCTTCCTGCGCGGCCTGGGCGCACCGGAGGGCCGGCTGGACGAGGCGGTGCGCCGGCTGCGGGCGTACGTCGCGGCGGGCGCGGACGGCGTCTTCGTGCCCGGCGTGGCCGACCGGGCCACCATCGCGGCCCTGGTCGCGGCGGTGCCCGCCCCGCTGAACGTGCTGGCCGGACCGGGCTCCCCGTCGGTCGCCGAACTGGCGGAGCTCGGCGTGGCCCGGATCAGCCTCGGCCCCGGTCTGTTCAAGGCGGCGTACGCGGCGGTCCGCCGGGCCGCCGAGGAGGTCTACGGGACGGGCACCTACGCCGCGCTCGACGGGGGCCTGACCTACCCGGAACTCAACGAGCTCTCCAGGCAGCGCCCGTAGTACGGGGCCGGTCCGGCGGGATCCCGCCGGACCGGCCACGGCGGCACCCCGCGGGCGGCGGGCCGGCCGGGCGGACGGGGGCGTCCGGCCGGCCCGGCGGCGTCAGCCGATCTGCCCGCTGAGGCCCGGGTGGCTCATCTGGTTGGTGCCGACCGCCTCCACCTCCTGGGCGGTGTGCCCGACCACCGGCAGCTTGCCGGCGGCGTGGATGGCGAGGTCGGCCGGGGAGAGGTTGAGGCCGTCGGTGAGGCCCCCGGTGGCGTCCGGGGAGCTCGCGGTCTGGGTGGTGGCGGACGCCGCCGGTGCGGCGAGCGCGAGGCCCGCCATGGTGAGGGCGGCCAGGGTGGCGAGTTTCTTCATGCACTGCCGAACGACCCGGGCCGCCTCAGGTAACCGGGCGGCTCAGACCGTCACCCTCAGGGTCCGCACGCTGTTGCTGACGAACGAGGTGATCGGCTCCGGTTCGGCGCCCTCGGCCAGGGTCAGCCCGGGGAACCGCCCGAACAGGTGCCGCAGCGCGGTCTCCGCCTCCAGCCGGGCCAGCCCGGAGCCGAGGCAGAAGTGCGGGCCGTGGCCGAGCGAGAGGTGGCGGTTGGGCTGCCGGGTGAGGTCGAAGCGGTCGGCGTCCGGGTGGTGCCCGGCGTCCCGGCCGGCCGCCGCGTAGGAGGCGAGCAGCGCCTCGCCGCGCCGGATCACCACGTCCCCGACCTCGATGTCCTCGGTCGCGTAGCGCAGCGGGAACTGGCCGACCGGCGAGTCGTAGCGCAGCGTCTCCTCGACCACCGCCGACCAGGGCTGCTCGCCGTCGAGCACCAGGCGCAGCTGGTCGGGGTGGGCGAGCAGCGCCCGGACGGCGTTGGTGATCAGGTTGAGCGTGGTCTCGTGCCCGGCGACCAGCATCAGCAGCAGGGTGCCGACCAGTTCGGCCTCGCTGAGCCGGTCCCCGCTCTCGCGGGCGGCTATCAGGTCGGTGGTCAGGTCGTCGCCGGGCTCGGCCCGCTTGGCCGCCACCACCGCGCCCAGCAGCGCGAACAGGCCCTGCTGCGCGGCGATCGCGGCCTCCGGGGTGGCCGAGCTGGAGACCAGCGTGTCGGACAGCTCGTGCAGCGCGTCCTGCTGCTCCAGCGCCAGGCCGAGCAGTTCGCCGATCACCTGCATCGGCAGCGGGTAGGCGAAATGCTCGCGCAGGTCGAACGGGCCGTCCAGTTCGGCGACGGCGTCGAGCAGGGCGACGGTGCGGGCCTCGATCGCGGGTGCCAGGTCGGCGATCCGGCGCGGGGTGAAGGCCTGGCTGACCAGGCCGCGCAGACGGCGGTGGTCCTCGCCGTCGGCGGTGACCATGCCGGGCACGGTGACGAAGTTGAGCAGCGGCCAGCCCGGCGGCAGCCGTCCCTCCCGGAAGGTCGTCCAGAGCTGGGCGTTCTTGCCCACCCGGGGGTCGGCGAGCAGCGCCTGCAGGGTGTCGTGGTGGGTTATCGCCCAGACCACCACCCCGCCAGGGAGCTCCACCAGGACCGCGGGGCCGGCCGCCCGGAGCCGGGCGTTCTCGGCGTGCTGGTCGCGTCCGAAGGGGTCGAGCCGGACGGGCTCGGCTCCGCGGCCGGGTGTGGTGCCGTCGACGGTGGTGTCCATGCGGGCCTCTCGGGGGCTGGCGGGCGGGGCGGGGTGAAGGCGCTGTAGAGCACCGGCAGGCCGAGCAGGGCCCGGGACCACGGGGACGGGCGCCAGGCCAGGTCGGCGGGCGGGACGGCGAGCTGGAGGTCCGGCAGGCGGTGCAGCAGGGTCTCGACGGTGGTCTCGACGATGATCCGGGCGGGGTGCTGGGCCGGGCAGACGTGCCGGCCGGCGCCCCAGGCGAGGTGCGCCCGGTTGCCGCCGAGCGAGCCCTGCGCGGCGGAGGCGAGGCCCTGGGCGGCCGGGTCGGCGTTGGCCGCGGCCAGGCCGAGCACCAGCATGTCGCCGGCGCTGATGTACTGGCCGCCGAGGACGGTGTCCCCGGTGGCCCAGCGGCCGGGGAAGTTCTGCGTCGGCGGGTCGCGCCAGAGCACCTCCTCCAGCGCGTCGGAGACGGTGAGCCGCCCGCCGGTGAGGGTGGCCCGGAAGCGGCGGTCGGTGAGCAGCAGCCGCAGCGTGTTGCCGGTCCAGTTGATGGAGGTCTCGTTGCCCGCGACCATCATCACCACCAGGTGGTGCACGGCCTCCTCGTCGGTCAGCGCGGCCGGGTGGGCGAGCAGCCAGGAGGTCAGGTCGGCGCTGGGGGCGCTGCGGCGGCGGCGGACCAGGTCGACCAGGATCGCCTGGAACTCGGCGCTGGCGCGCACCGACTCGGGGCCGCTGTCCACGAAGTGGCTGATCAGCTCGACCAGTCGGGGCCCGGCCTCGCGCGGCAGGCCGACCAGCTGGGTGAAGACCAGCAGCGGCAGCGGGCGGGCGTACTGGGAGATCAGGTCGGCGGTGCCGTCCGGGCCCCAGCTGTCGATGAGGTCGTTGGCGCAGGCCTCGGTGGTCTCGCGCAGCTTCCGGTGGTCGATCTGGGCGAGGGTGTCCGAGACCGCGGCGCGCAGCCGCTGGTGCTCGGCGCCGTCCAGGTTGAGCAGGGTGGGGCGCCAGGAGGTCATCGGCAGCAGTCGGGAGTCGGCGGCCAGCCGGCCCTCGGCGGGCACCCGCCAGCGGCGCGAGTCCTTGGAGAACAGCGCCTCGTTCCGGGTGAGTTCGAGCAGCTCGGGGTAGCCGAGGACGAGCCAGGCCTCGACGCCGGGCTCCAGCTCGATGGGGGCGACGGGGCCGTGGCGCCGGCGCAGCCGGTCGTAGAGGCCGTGCGGGTCCTCGGCGACGGCGGGGCCGTACAGCGGGGTCAGCGGGACGCCGGCGGGCAGGCCGCCGCCGTGCGCGACCGGGCAGCCGGGGGAGGCGGTGCCGGGATCGGGGGCGGTCATCCCTGCAGCTCCAGGATCGAGCTGCGGTGCAGGTGGTCGACGAAGTCGATCAGCAGGTCGTAGGACTGCCGCCGGTCGCGGGCGTCGCAGTACAGGATCGGGACCTCCGGCAGCAGGTCGAGCGCCGAGCGCAGCTCGACCTCGGGGTAACTCGGGGTGTCCGGGAAGGTGTTGACCGCGACGGCGAAGGGGATGCGCTGCTCCTCGAGGCGGCCGAGCACGTCGAAGCTCTCGTCGGGGCGGCGCAGGTCGACCATCGCGACGGCGCCGAGCGCGCCGCGCGACAGGTCGTCCCAGAGGGGCCAGAACCGCTGCTGTCCGGGCGTGCCGAACAGGTACAGCGCGAGCCGCGGGTTGAGCGTGATCCGGCCGAAGTCCAGCGCGACCGTGGTGGTGGTCTTGCCGGCGCGCCCGGTGAGGTCGTCCACGCCGCTGCTGGCGGCGGTCATGGTCTCCTCGGTGCGCAGCGGGGTGATCTCGCTGAGCGACCCGACCAGCGTGGTCTTGCCGACCCCGAACGGGCCGGTGACCAGGATCTTGACCGCGCCCTGGACGGAGGGCGGCAGGTACCGCGGCCCGCCGGACCGGCCGTCGGTGGAGCCGTGGGCCCCGGTCGTCCCGGGGGCGGCCCCGGCTTCAGCGGAGTTGGCGGAGGCCAACGAGCACCTCTTCCAGGAGGGTTGCGGGCAGGCGTTCGGCCTGCGGGACGGGCGGGAGCACCTGCACGGCGCCGAGGTCCCAGAGGTCGCCGACCAGGACCTTGACGACGCCGAGCGGCAGCCCCAGGTGGGCCGCCACCTCGGCGATGGACAGCAGGCTGTGGCAGAGCGCCAGGATGCGCCGGTGCTCCCGGTTGAGCAGTGCGTGCTCGGGGAGCTCCGGCGGGTCGGCTAACGCGCTGACCAGGCTCTCGACGGCCAGCTCGGCCCGGGTGGGCCGGCTGCGGCCGCCGGTGATGACGTAGGGCCGGACCGGCCCGCTCACCGGTGCCCCCCCGCCGCGTGGTCGACGCGCGGCGGGCTGGTGAGGTGGCTGCCGATCCGCTCGACCAGGACCTGCATCTGGTACGCGACCAGGCCGGCGTCCACGGCCTCGCCGGTCACCACGGCCAGGTGCGCCCCGGCACCGGCGGCGACGATGAACAGGTAGCCGCCGCCGTACTCGATGATGATCTGCCGGGTGGCGCTGGCCGGCCCGCCGAACCCGACGGCCACGCCGCGGGCCAGCGACTGCAGCCCGGAGCAGGCGGCGGCGAGCCGTTCGGCGTCCTCCCGCGCGATGTTCGTGCTGCGCCCGATCTCCAGGCCGTCGTTGGAGACGACGACGGCGTGCTGGACCTGCGGGACGTTGACGATGTCGGCGAGCAGCCAGCCGAGGTCAGGGGTGGTGGTCATGGAACTCTCCGGAGCGCTGGGGAAGTCGGGGGGAGGCGGGCAGGGAAGGGTCGGGCTGGGCCTGGGCGCGGGCGGCCGATCGGCCGCTGGCGGTGCCGGCCTGGAACATCGCCATGAACGCCTGCGCGTCCCGGGCCGAGCGGTGCGGCGGGGCGGGCGGGGGCGGGGGAGAGGCGTGCTGGGCGGGGCGGGCGGCGCGGTCGCGCCGGTGGCTCCGGCGGGGCAGCGGCGGCGGGGTGTCCGCGGCTGCGGGGGGTCGGCCGGCCGGCGGCGCCTCCACCAGGGGGTGGTCGGCGGGGTGGCCGGCCGGGCGGGGGTCGGCGGTGAACGCCCGGTCGTCCGGTCCGAGGCCGGGGACGGTGGGCGGCAGCGGTTCGGTGAGCAGGGCGTTCGGCAGCAGTACGACGACCCGGACGCCGCCGTACGGGGACGGCGCCGAGCTGAGGGTGACCCGGAAGCCGTACTGCTCGGCGAGGCGGCCGACGGCGGCGAGGCCCAGCTGCGGCACCTCGCCCAGCCGGGAGACCTCCAGGGTGCTGCCGCCGGCCAGGGCGTCGGCGGCCTTGGCGACGGCCTGCTCCGGCATGCCGACGCCGCCGTCGTCGATCTCGATGACGGCGCCGTTGTGCACCGGCATCAGGGTGACGAACACCTGGGTGCTGGGCGGGGAGTAGCGGGTGGCGTTGTCCAGCAGCTCGGCGACGGCGTGGATCAGGGCCTCGGCGGCGGCGCCGACGACGGCGGTCTCGATACGGCTGCGGACGACCACCCGCTGGAACGGCAGGATCCGCGACTGGGCGCCGCGCACGACGTCCTCCAGGGAGACCGGTTCGGGCCAGTGGCGGCCGGCCCGGGCCCCGCACAGGACGGCCAGGGTCTGGGCGAGCCTGGCCTGTTGGGCCGCGGCGTGGTCCGCCTTGAGCAGGCCCTCCAGCAGTGCCGGGTCGTCGTGGGTGCGTTCCATCTCGTCGAGCAGGGCCTGCTGGTCGTGGGCCATGACGAGGATGCGGCGGGCCACGCTGAGGAAGGCCCGCTGGGTGGAGGCGGTGTGCTCCTGCTCCTGCTGGACGGCGGCCAGGTCGGCTCCGCGCCGGGAGAGTTCGGTGCCGAGTTCCTCCCGGAGCCGGGCGAGGTCGCGCCGCAGCCGGTCGGCGCGGCGGCGGTGGGTGACGGACACGGCGCGGTACCGCGCGGCGGCCACGAGGGCGAGGACGGCGAGCACGCCGGTTGCCGTTGCGCACCACTGAGTCATCGTCACGCGGCGAATTCTAGGGTGATGATCCTACGAAGGTGTGAACGGATCTCGCCAAGTGACCGGATCTCGTCAATATCCAGTCAATACGGCGTCAAACCGGCGTCGTTCGGACGCGATCGGGGCGCCCGGGGGCGATCAGTCCCGCTGGGGTGCTCGTGGGGCCGGGCCCGGAGCGGGTCGCGAATGGCCGAGTCGCGTCCGGTGATGTGGGGGGAACGTGTGCACGGTGTTACGGAAGGGGCGACGTCCGGTGCAGGAGCAGCAGGGCCACGTCGTCCGGCCGGGACCGCCGCTCGGTCACGTTCAGGGTCAGCAGGTCCGCCAG
The DNA here is from genome assembly GCF_044768035.1 of Kitasatospora sp. NPDC101176. Taxonomy (NCBI): domain Bacteria; kingdom Bacillati; phylum Actinomycetota; class Actinomycetes; order Kitasatosporales; family Streptomycetaceae; genus Kitasatospora; species Kitasatospora sp. NPDC101176. The sequence goes on along the minus strand of NZ_JBIWPA010000046.1, from coordinate 30,754 downwards.
CCGTTCGAGCGCGGGCGCCGCGCCGATCCGGTCCGGGCCGGTCCGGCGGGCCCACAGTTCCAGCCCGCCGAGCATCCGCTGCACCGACTCGTCGTAGTCCTCCTCGCGGTCCTCGACCAGTCCGTCGGTGTAGGCCAGCAGCGTCTCGCCGACCGCCAGCCGGCCGACCGTGAGCGGGTACGGCTGCCCCGGGTCCACGCCCAGCGGCGGCCCGCCCGGCACGTCCAGCTCGACGGCCCGGGCGTCCGCGACCCGGACCGGCGGCGGGTGCCCGGCCCGGGCGGCGGTCAGCGCCCCGTCGGCCGGGTCCAGGGTCAGGTAGAGGCAGGTCGCGAACAGGTCGGTGTCCAGCTCGGCCAGCAGCCGGCTGGTCCGGGCCAGTGTGGCGGCCGGGTCGTGCCCGTCCGTCGCGTACGCGCGCAGACCGCTGCGCAGCTGGCCCATCACCGCCGTCGCCTCGGCGTTGTGGCCCTGGACGTCGCCGATCACCAGCCCGATCCGCCCGTCCGGCAGCCGGAGCAGGTCGTACCAGTCGCCGCCGATCTGCATGCCCTCGGTGCTCGGCAGGTAGCGGGCGGCACTGGCGATCCCGGGCAGCCGGGGCAGCGTGCGCGGGAGCATCGCGCGCTGCAGCTCGGTGGCCCGGTGGTGGTGGGTGTCGTACAGCCGGGCCCGCTCCAGGGACTGCGCCAGGATCCCGGCGAAGGCCGAGTACAGGGTGCGGTCCTCCCGGCTGAAGGCGCGCTCGGTGGCGAAGGTGATCAGGCAGGAGCCCACCTGCCGCCCGGAGGCGATCAGCGGCAGCACCGCCCAGGCGGCCGGGGTCAGCGGGCCGCGCTGGCCGCGGGCCGCGCCGGGTTCGCTGAACAGCGGGGCGGAGCGGGTCAGCGCGTGCTGCATCACGCCCTCGGAGAGGTCCGCGAGCCGGGTCAGTTCGGTGCGGCGCGGGCCCCCGTACACGGTGTGCGAGACGGGCAGCAGCCGGCCCTCGTCCACCAGGTCCAGCACGATGCTGGCGGCGCCGAAGGCCGGTCGGGCGACGTCGGTGACGGTGGTGGTGACGTCCCGGACGGTCACCGCCCGGGACAGGGCGCGGGTGAGTGCCAGCAGCAGGGCGGTCCGGGCGGTGGCCGGGGCGTCGCGGCGGGCCGTGTCGGGCGCGGCGCCGGCGGGGGCGGTGGGCGAGCCGGGGCCGGCGGGAGCACCCGCGGGCTCCTCCGGGCGCTCCCGCCCGGGCCTGCGGCCGTGCTCGCGGTCGGCGAACAGCCCGGCGATCCGGACGGGGCGGCCGTGGACGTCCAGCATCACCTCGCCGGTCTCCTCGATGCTGGCCGCCCGGCCGCCCCCGCGCAGCACCCGGTACGCGATCCGGTACCGCCCGCCGGTGGCGAGTGCCTCGGCGACCGCCGCCTGGACGTCCGGCAGGTCCTCGGGGTGGACGATCCGGTCCAGTTCCGGGGCGGCGCCGTCCGGGGCGGCCGGCTGGCCGGTGATCCGGAACGCCTCGGCGTCCCAGTAGCTCTCCCCGGTGACGAGGTCGCGCTCGAAGGCGCCGTGCCCGGCGGCCCGGACGGCCAGTGACAGCATCGGGTGGGCCAGGCCGGCGGGCCGGCCGGAGTCCTCGGGGGCCGGCGCGGGGCCCTGCGGGCGCCGGGCGTCCGCGTGGTCGAGCAGGTGGGACAGCCGGTGGGCGCAGGCGTCGCCGATGGTCTCCAGGACGTCCAGGTCGCGGCGGGGGACGGTGCCCCGGTGGGCCAGCGCCAGGGCGAGCACGCCGACCGGCCGCTCGTCGACGATCATCGGCAGGGTGATCACGGCGACCATCCCGGTACCCATGCCGGCGTTCCGGTTCGGGTAGTCGACGCTGGTGTGCTCGGGGGTGAGCAGGTAGGGGCGGCGCAGCCGCAGCGCCATCGCGGCGGGGAGGTCGCCGGCCGGGTCGACGGTGCTGTACCGCTCGTGGGCCCAGTCCGGCAGGCCGTGCGAGGCCGTCAGCCGGAGCATTCCGGCCGGGTCCAGCAGGTAGAGCGCGGAACCCTCGCCGGTGATCCAGCCGGGGCCCTCGGCGAGGACGGTGCCGAGCAGCTCGGCGGCGGTGGTGCAGGAGAGCAGTAAGCGCACGCAGCGCATGGCGCTGCGGCCGCCCGGACTGCTGGGCTGCGTCCGGCTGTCGTCCTCGGACGGGGGGAGCCACGGCGAGGTCAGGTCCATCGGATACCCGGCCTTTCCGTTCCGAGGAGGGTGGTGGGTGCCCTTTGGGTGCCCTTTGGGTGCCCGGAGGGGCACTTAATTCTTAATACCTTATTTCTCAAGTGGGTGCTGAAGCGGGTGAACGGCGTCCCCGCAGCCCCACCGGCACCGGTGCTCCCGCCCTCCCCGCCGCGGGCCCTGGCCGGTCGGCTCCCCGGCGGCGGGCTCAGGCCGAGGGCCAGGAGCGCAGGCCGGTGGTGAGGGTGCTGATCAGCCGGTCGTGGGTGGTGGTGAGGTCTTCGGCGAGCTGGAAGGCGCCGGCGATGGAGAGCGAGGCGAAGCCGTGGGCGACGGAGCGGACGGTGCGCGCCGCGTGGATCACCTCCGGGCCGTCGAGGCCGTACTCCCGGAGGACGGCGATGATCACGCCCACCAGCCGGGCCGCCGCGCGGGAGAGGTCGTCGTCGGGCTGCGGGGCCTGGGGCAGCGCGGCGTAGCGGTGCGGGTGCTCGGCGGCGTACGCGTGGTAGGCGCGCAGGACGGCGGCGACGGCGTCGTCCCCGCTGCGGCCGACGGCGGCCTCGGCCAGCCGGTCCGCGAGCTCCTCGGTGACCCGGACGGCGAGCAGCCGGCGCAGCTCGGCGAGCCCGCCGCTGACGTGCTTGTAGAGCGAGGGGGTGGCGACCCCGGCCCGGGCCGCGACGGCGGCCAGGGTGAGGGCTTCGGGGCCCTGTTCGTCGATGAGGGCGAGGGCGTGGCCGACGACCTGGTCGGGGGTCAGTCCTACTCGGGGCATGGTGCGGTCTCTCCGTGGACGGGGCGGACGGACGGGGCGGGCCCGGGCGGCGCGGGGCGGACCGGGCTCGGGCGAGCGGGCCCGCGGCCGGGGCCGGGCGTCAGGCGTCAGGCGAGCTCGGCGAGGAAGGGCAGCAGGGCGTCGGCGGTGGCCTCCGGGGCGTCGGCCATCGGGTAGTGGCCGGATCCCTCGATCATGACCTTCCGGGCGCCGAGCGCCGCGGTCTGCCGGTCGGCGACGGCCTCCGGGTCGGGGAAGTCGGGGTCCTTGCCGCCCATGACGACGAGCGCGGGGCAGCGGACGGCGGCGGTCCAGCCGATCGGCGCGGAGTCGCCGGAGACGTGTCCGCGGGTGGCCGTCCGGCGGCCCGGGGTGCGCATGGCGGCGACGAGTCCGTCGACGTAGGCGTCGAAGTCGGCGGGCCTGGCCCCGGGGAAGGCGAGCTTGCGGTGGTAGAAGCCCCAGAAGGCCGGCCAGTGGACGATCAGGGCGCCCATCGCGCGGACGACGCCGCGCATGAGGGCGTTGGCCGGGGGGTTCTCGACGAAGGCGTCGATCAGGGCGATCCCGGCGACCCGCTGCGGGGCGTCACCGGCGACCTTGACGACGGTCGCGCCGGTGTAGGAGTTGCCGACGAGCACGGCGCGTTCGATGCCGAGGTGGTTCAGCAGGGCCAGGACGTCGGTGGCGATGGCGGCGGGGGAGTAGTCGTCCCAGACGATCGAGGACTCGCCGAAGCCGCGCAGGTCCATGGTGATGACGCGGTGGCCGGCGGCGGTCAGCAGCGGGTGCAGGTGCCGGTAGGCGGCGCGGGTGTCGAGCATCCCGGGGAGCAGGACGACGGGGGCGCCGTCGCCCTGCCGGGTGTCGTCGTAGGCGATGCGCCCGCCGGGGACGTCGAGGTACTGGGTGCTGGTGGCGCTGGTGGCGTTCATGGTGGGCCTCCTGGGACCGCCGCTGCGGGTTGTCGACGTCTGCCGATAGCCATAAAGCTAAGGCTAATAGCCTTAGCCGTCAAGCCCTCGGCGCCGTCCGCCCCCGGGGTCCCGCGGTGCCCGCTCAGACCCCGTCGACCTTGAACGGGTCGTGCTCGCTGAGGAGTTTCTCCAGTCGGGCCTGGTCCACCCGGGTGACGATCTCGTTGGTCTCCTGCCGGTCCCGGACCACCTTGGCGAGCGTGAAGGACGAGGTGACGGTGTAGAGGAGCCCGATCGCCAGGAAGGCGCGGGTCCAGCCGCCGACCGGCAGGTAGGCGATCCCGACGGCGAGGGCTCCGCCGGACAGCGCGAAGGAGAGCACGGCCTGGATGTAGTACGCGGCCGTGGTGCGGGACTGCATCGGTGCGTTCATGGCGTCAGGATGCGGCGGGGTGATCGGTCCGCACATGAGTAGGCGTACTCAGATGGGGGGTCGTTCGCTGACGTTCGATCACGTCGAGCGGCTCAATGCCGGTCAACGGGGACAAAACCCACCATCACCTACCAGAGTGCCCCGGCCATCTCCGGTCGTCCCGGGCGGACGGCTTGGAATCGGGGCGCCCTAGGATTAACGTTTGATAACGCAGCGCGGTCGTCAACGCCGTACCCAGACGGCACCGTGCGCCGTCGCCTAATCCCGCCGGCCGGCCTCCGGGCAGGCCAGGGAGCCGGGGAACCACGTTCCTTGGGGTGAATCGGCGGGGCCCAGGCCCGGCCGTAGGAGACCTTCCTGCTCCGAACCCGTCAGCTAACCCGGTAGGCGCGAAGGAAGGAAAGGAGCGCGCCTCCGTGGCGTCGACGCACACCCCGGCACACCCGGCCGGCCCCGCAGCCGGTACCCGGCTCCTCGACCACCCCGGCATGGCCGACCTGGAGCACCCCGCCCCGGAAGCCGACGCCAACCGGCACCGGATGCCGCGTCAGACCCGCGGAGCCTCCCCGCTGCTCGGCGTCACCGCCGTCGCGGCCACCCTGGGCGCCACCGGCTTCGCCTCCGCCACCCCGGCCGCCGCGCCCGCCGTCGAGGCCCCCGACGAGACCCCGGTCGCCCTCTCCGCCGACCCCGGGCTCGCGCTCGCCGCCCGGATCCAGCAGCAGGCCGACAGCCAGCGCACCGCCGCCGAGGAGGGCGCCCGCGTCCAGGCCGCCCAGGAGGCCGAGGCCAAGGCCGCCGCCAAGGAGGCCGAGGCCAAGCGGGCCGCCGAGGAGGCCGAGCGGGCCAAGGCCGCCGCCCTCACCCTGCCGGTGAAGGACTACAACCTCTCCGCCCACTACGGCCAGAGCGCCCGCTACTGGGCGCACCTGCACACCGGTCTGGACTTCGCCGCCGACACCGGGACCCCGGTCTTCGCGGTCGGCCAGGGCACCATCACCTCGGCCGGCTGGTCCGGTTCGTACGGCTACCGGATCGTCGAGACCCTGCCCGACGGCACCGAGATCTGGTACTGCCACCTCTCCTCGATCATCAAGGGCTCCGGCAAGGTCACCTCCGGCCAGCAGATCGGCAAGGTCGGCGCCACCGGCAACGTCACCGGCCCCCACCTGCACCTGGAGGTCCGCCCCGGCGGCGGCGCCCCGGTCGACCCGGAGACCTGGCTGGAGCAGCGCGGCCTCACCCCCTGAGCCGATCCTCCCGCCGGCCCCCGCTGAGCCGGCACCCGCCGGCCCCCGCCGGCCCCCGCCGACCGCGGCGGACCCGAACGGACCGGAGCCCCGGCCGCACGCGTGCGGCCGGGGCTCCGGCACGGCGCCCCGCGGGCGGCTACTCCTGCGGCAGCCCCGCCAGGTAGGCGTCGATCTCCTCCTGCCCCGGCTCCGGTGCGAGGTCCGGGAACTCCTCCAGCAGCAGCCGCGCCAGCCCCGGGACGGTCCACGCGCCGCACAGGTCGAGCGCGGCCTGCGCCGCAGCCTCCTCGAACTCCCCGAATTCCCCGGACAGTTCGTCCGGCATCGGCCGGCCCGCGGCGGTCAGCTCCGCCAGGTTGCGGTAGCTGCGCCGCATCAGCCCCTGCTCCAGCAGCCGGCGCGCGCCGTCCGTCGCCATGCCGACTGACAGCACCCGGGCCGGCCCCCAGCCCTGCTCGTCCAGCTCGTCCAGCCAGCCGGTCGGGACCAGCGCGGCGATCGCGGCCAGCCGCTCCTCCTCCGCCAGCTCCCGGAAGCCGTCCAGCCAGGCCCGCACCGCCGCCGGGTCCGCGACGTCCACCTCGTACGCGTGCAGCAGCAGCGCGTACAGCCGGGGCCAGGTCACCAGGTCGGCCCGGCGCAGCAGTCCGGCCGCGACCTCGCCCTGCCACTCGGCCTCGGCGTGCAGCCGCTCCTGCCGCTTGGCGTTCAGCCGCCGGGCCGCCCGCTGGTGGTCCACCAGCAGCTCGACCGCGGCGCCGTACGCCAGCGGGTCCGTCTCCGGCCCGGGCTGGACGTAGAGGTGGAGACGCTCGTAGAGCAGGTGCTCCACCGCGTTCGAGGTCAGCTCGGGCCAGCCGTCGTGCATCCTGCCCCCGCCCAGCTCCAGCAGGGCCAGGACGGCTCGCAGCGGCCCCTCGGCCACCGGGGCGCGGCCCTCCGCCGCCGCCCAGGCGAGCAGGTCGGCGGCCCTGGTGCGCGGGGCGAGCCGCAGGTCTTCGTCGTTCATAGCCCGAACGGTAACCGCTGGCCGGGGGTAGGGTCGCCAGCCATGGTCCCCGTACGACTCACCGGCTCCCGGCTGGCCATCCGCGAGTACCACCACACCCCCGGGGACGTGGACGCGCTGCACGCGCTGTTCGGCGACCCGGAGGTCACCCGGTACCTCCCGTTCGACACCTGGGACCGCGAGACCTGCGCCGACCAGATCGAGCTCTACCTGGAGGAGGCGCTCGCGCGGGAACGGCGGACGTACCAGCTCGCCGTCACCCGGCGCGAGGACGCCGAGGACCCGGCGGACGCCACCCCGATCGCCCACGCCTCCCTGACCCTGGGCACCGGCCGCTGCGCCGAGCTCGGCTACGCGGTCGGCCGCGGGGCCCGCGGACGCGGTCACGCGGGCGAGATCGTCGGCCTGCTCTGCGGGCTGGCCTTCGGCGCCCTCGGCCTGCGCCGCCTCACCGCCCGGGTCGACGTGGACAACCGGGCCTCCGCCGCGGTGCTCACCCGGCTCGGGTTCCGGGCGCAGGGGCCGGTCCGACACGACCCGCCCGGGGGCGGCGTCCGGTCCGGCGCGCACCGGTACGCGCTGACCACCGGGGAGTGGGCCGGCCCGGCCGGGTGACCCGCCCGGCTGAGCGCGCTCCCGGACCGGGGGGTTAACCCCACCCCCGATCCGCCGGGTCCCCGGATCGTTCCGCACCGCCCGCTCGACCAGACTGGCCGGGTCAGCAACCGAGAACGAGGGACCGAGGCCGGGACATGAGCAGCAGCCGAAGCATGCAGGAGCGCGACTGGGACGTCCTCGGCGGTTACGGCGACGACCCGTACCGCACCCCCGCCCGCTCCAGCCGGCCCGGGTCGGTGCCGTCCTTCTGGCGGGCGCCGTTCTCCGGGCAGTACTACCGCGAGATCGGCTACGCGCTCACCGGCCTGCCGGTGGCCGTCGTCGGCTTCTCCCTCGTGATCACCCTGTTCTGCCTGGGGCTCGGCACCGTCGTCACCGTCCTCGGCCTGCCCGTGCTGGCCGGCCTGACCACCGCCGCCCGGGGCCTGGGCCGGACGGAGCGGGCCCGCGCCCGCGGCATGCTGGGCCTGGACGTCCCCGAGCCGGAGCCGGTGCGCCAGGTCCGCCCGGGCACCTGGGGCGCGATCACCGCGCGGCTGGCCGACCCGGCCGGCTGGAAGGCCGCGCTCCACCAGGTGGTGATGTTCCCGTGGGCGGTCTTCAGCTTCACCATGACGACGACGTTCCTGCTGCTCGGCTGGGCGATGGCGCTTTACCCGGCGTACCACTGGGTGTTCCCGACCTTCACCGACTGGCGCGGCTACCGGCTCTTCGACTTCTCCGACAGCGACCACGTCCGGCACGTCTACTACGTCGAGGGGGCCTGGCAGATCGCCGCCTTCTCGCTGGCCGGCGTGCTGCTCGTCCTGCTCACCGCGCAGCTGGTCCGCGGCCTGACCGCCGTGAACCGGTCCGCCGCCCGGAGCCTGCTCGCCGGCTGACCCCCGCCCGGCCGCCGACCCCCGCCCGCCGACCCCCGGATGCCGACACCGGCCCCGCCCCCGTCCGGAGACCCCCGGATGCGGGCGGGGCCGCCGCGTGTTCCGATGGCCGGGTGGCCGCCGTACGCACCTCCGCCGACCGGGGCACCGGGGCCGGGCCCGCCGCCCGGCCGGCCGCCGAGGCCCCGGTCGCGGTGGACGCCGCCGTCCTCGTCACCTCCCGGCCACTGGACGAGTACTGCGCTCTGTTCGACCTCACCCGGTCCCAACTCGCCGCCCTTCCCGGCCCGTTGCTTGACTGCCCCGGCGGTGCGGCCGGGCTGGCCGCCGAAGCGCGCGAACTGGGCTGCCGGGTGATCGCCGCCGACCCGGCCTACGTGCTCCCCGCCCCCGAGGTCGCCGCCCACGCGCTGGCCGCCCGGGCCTCGATGGCCGCGGCGATGGCCGCCCGGCCCCACCTGTACCCGGCGCCGCACCCCTACCGCTCCGAGCGCTACCTGCGCAGCTGGGACCGCGCCCGCCGGCTCTTCACCGCCGACGCGGCCGCGCACCCGCAGCGCTACGTGGCCGCCGCACTGCCCCGGCTGCCCTTCGCCGACGGCTCCTTCGCCCTCACCCTGAGCGCCTACCTGCTCTTCGCCTACCCCGAACGGTTCGGCATCGAAGGGCAGGTGGCCGCACTGGCCGAACTCGTCCGGGTCACCTCCCCGGACGGCGAGGTCCGGGTCCAGCCGCTGCACGACGGCCACGGCCGCCGCTGCGGCCACCTCGACCCGCTGCGCCGCGCGCTCGGCGAGCGCTGCATCGCCAGCGAGATCCGCCGCTTCCCCCGCGCCGAGGACGGCCGGACCCGCCGCCTCCTGGTGCTGCGGGCCGCCGACCACCGCCGCCGGGCCGCCCGGGACGGGTCCTAGGGAGCGCCGGTCGAGCCCGGATCCGGCGCCGCGGCCGGACCGGGCACCGGCACCGGCCCGGGTGCCGCGGCCGGATCCGGGAGCGGACCGGGAACACCGGCCGGATCCGGGGACGGCACCGCCTGGGCGCCGCCCGACTGGGCTGGGACGAAGGCCGCCGGCCCGAGCCGGGACAGTATCTTCTCGGCCAGCCAGCTGCGGTCCGACCCGTACGGGATCCCGTCCGGCAGCATCAGCTGCCCGGCCACCGCGTCCCGCAGCCGCTGCGCCTCGGGGCCGGGCAGCCGGGAGAGCAGGCCGCGGGCGGCCAGCAGCGCGTGGTACTGCTCGAAGCCCGAGCGCGGGCGCTCGATCGCGTCCAGCACGCTCGGCAGGTGGGCGAGCGACGGGTCGCCCTGCATCAGCGCGAGGGCCTGGATCCGCCGGCCCTCGGACCCGTCCGCGTAGAGGTCCCGCACCTGGTCGGAGGTGAGCGCGGAGCGGCGCGCGGTCGAGCGGACCTCGGCCACCACGCCGTCCGGCCCGGCCGAGGGGGAGGCGGCGGGCGGCAGCTGTCCGGCCAGCGCGGCCGGCTGTTCCGCGCTGCCGCCCAGCAGCCCGAGCTGCTGCATCGCGCGGACCCGCAGGTCGTCGGCGCCCACCTTGTCGCCCTTGCGGTCGCGGTCCTGCCCGGCGAGGAAGAGGTCGAGGGCCTGGTCGGCGTCGGTCAGCACCTGCGGCAGCGCGAGCCGGGTGACCAGCCAGCCGGCCAGGAAGCCGAAGACCAGGAAGTACAGCACCAGCGCCGCGGCGAAGGGGGCGGCGCCCTCGCCCCCGCCGAGCGCCGGCGAGAGCGCGGCGCCGAGCTGGTGCAGCCGTTCGCCGAGCGAGCCGAGCTGGGTCAGCCCGACGCCCAGCAGGACCTTGGTCAGCCAGTCGGACACCTGCTCCAGGTTGGTGTTCGGCGCGTACGAGCCCTGCGGCTCGCCGGTGCCGCCGCCGCGCACCCGCGGCACCCCGAACAGGAAGCCCAGCGCACCGCCGAGCACCGCGGAGGCGCCGGTCACCACCAGGCCGCCGCCGAGGGCCTGCCAGCCGTGCTCCCGCCCGAGCGAGAACAGCAGCAGTCCGAGCAGGCCCGTCCCGGCCAGCACCCCGGTGGCGGCCCACCGGGCCGTCCGCAGGGCCGCCGTGCCGCCCCGCTGCCGCGCCTTCGTCATCGCCGCCCACCCCCTGTGTCCGCGCCGCTCCGGTCCGGAACCCCGCGCCGACTCTAGCGCCGCGGCCCCACCCCGGGAACGACCCGGGGGAGGCCCGGGTACGACGCGGGCGGGCGCGGATCCGCGGGGGTGACATCGGGGGGTGGGGGTGGTGCGGACGCCTCCGGACAGCAGACAGCCCGCGGGCTGCTCCTCCGCGCCGGCCCGTGCACTGGCCGGGCGCCGAGGCACCGGGGATGTTCCGGTGAGCCCGCGGGCCGGGTGACTGCTGTGGATTTCGCCTGCCGGAGGCCTCGGGCCTCTCCCTGCGCAGGCAGGGGCGGCTCTAGCGAGCAGCCACCTCACGCATCCTGAAGGAACTCAACTCAGGATCACCTCCTTTCAGTGTGCCGCCACGATAGGCAGCCCACCGCGGGGAGGGCAACGGATTATTCGCGGCCACCGTCCGGGCGTCCGCAGGGCGGTGGCCGCGCCCGGTCAGGCGGACTTGATCTGGTTCTCGAACTTGGAGAAGTCGATGGTGTTGTCGGCCGGCGGGGCCTGGACGGTGATCGGCTTGTCGAAGTCGCTGAAGTCGACGCTGCCGTTGCCGTCCTTGGCGCCGGTGTGCTCGATCCGGACGGGGTACGGCTTGCCCTCGGTGGCGACGTGGATGGTGGAGACCTCGCCCTTGGTGTCGGTGACCTTGAGGCTGAAGGTCTTCACGCCGTTGACGGTGCCGGCGGAGCCCTTCTCGGCCTTGCCGTCCGAGCCGTCGTCCTCGACGATCTTCTTGCTGAACTCGGCGAGGTTGCAGACGGAGGCGAGCGACTGCATCTTCGGGTCGGTGGCCGGACCGGTCAGGTAGCGGCCCTTGAACAGCTCCGCGGCCTGGGCGCCGTTCGGGCCGCCGAGGTTGGTCCAGAACGCCTTGTCGGGCTTGACGTAGGTGGTCTTGCCGTCGCTGATGATCTCGAACTGGCCCTTGTCCCCGGCGGACATGGTGCCGTTGCACTGGCCCTTGGTGTCCACGGCCAGGTTGAACTCGGTCTTGCCGTCCTCGTCGACGATCGAGCCGGCGATCTTGAGGGAGGTGGCGCCGGCGAGGGCGTCCTTGGCCTGCTTCTCGATGTCCTGCGCGCTCAGCTTGTCGGTGTCGAGCTTCTGCGGGGCCGCCGCGGCGCCCGCGCCGGTCTTGGCGTCGCCCTTGTTGTCGCCCTTGTTGTCGCCGCATGCGGCGGTGCCCGCCGCCAGGAGCAGGCAGATCGCGGCGGTGCTGGCCAGGCGCTTCGACAGCATGAGGTGCTTCCTAATCCGGGCGCGGCCCGGCCGCCCCCAACTGGATGAATTTTTCCTCAGTATGGTCGAGGCCACGGACAGCAGATCTTGGAACGGGCCCCCGTTACAGCTTCGTGGCAGGACCGTGGCCTCGCTTTGCCCGGGGAACGCGAAAGGCCCGGAGGACGGATCCTCCGGGCCTTTCGTGCTACTGAGTAGCGGGGACAGGATTTGAACCTGCGACCTCTGGGTTATGAGCCCAGCGAGCTACCGAGCTGCTCCACCCCGCGTCGGTGAACCCAACAATACGGGGAAGTCGCCGCGATGGGAAATCGCTTCTCCGGCGGCCCCTCGCGGGCGGCCCGGAGGGGAACCCCCCTCAGACGGTCCGGGCGGCCCGGCCGGCACGCCCCCCGCCGGGCTCCGGTCCCCGGCGCGACGCGTGCCGGGTGGTCCGGGCCCGGGCCCAGGCGGCGAAGCAGACCAGCGCGGCGAAGCACGGCACCATCAGCACGCCGTAGACCACCAGGAAGCCGTCCGTCCCGAGGTCGGCGGCGGCGTTCCAGGTGCCGTGCAGGGCCATCGCGGAGAGCAGCCCGAGCGGCGCGGCCAGCCGGGAGAGCCACCGCCGGCCGCTGGTGAGGGCGACGGCCAGGCCGATCCCGGTGAGCGCGGTGAACAGCGGGTGCGCGAAGGGGGAGAGCAGCGCCCGCAGCACGAAGGTCTGCACGGTGCTGTCGAAGTCGCGCAGGCTGGGCGGGTCGCCGAGGCCGATGCTGTCCAGCCGCTGCCGCTGGTCGCTGGTGAAGGCCCGGCCCAGGTAGAGGGCGTTCTCGGTGAAGGCGAAGCCGCAGGCGGTCATCCCGCCGAGCACCACCCCGGCGGCCAGGGTGCGCGGCCGTGAGCGGCGGTGCGGGCCGGTGCCGGAGGCCGGGGCCGGGCACAGGTACGGCAGCGGGCGCAGGTACGGGCGCAGCCGGAGCCGGCCGGGGGCGGCCGGGTGGTGCGGGTGGGGCCGGGGGACCCGGGCCGCCGGCAGGCGGCGCAGCAGCGGGTCGCAGGGCCGCCCGGTGCGCCGGCCGTGGCAGCGCAGCCGCTGGCCGAGCGGCAGCAGCAGCACCAGCAGGGCGGTGGCCTTGGCGGTCTCCTCGATCACCGGGGTGGCGATGCCGGCGCCGAGCAGCTCGCCGAGCGCGCCCTGGTGGGCGGTGAGGTAGCTGGCGGTCCAGTTGTTGGCGAGGATGGCGACGGTGGTGGCCGCGCAGGCGCCCCAGCCGAGGCAGAACACGGTGTGCCGCAGCGGCACCCGGGCGGTCAGGTTGAGCCAGGCCAGGGCGCCGAGCACGAACGGCAGCGGCACCATCGCGAGGCCGATCCCGACCAGCAGCCCGACGGTGCCGGTCTGCCGCTGGACGAGGTGCAGGATCAGCACCCCGCAGCCGACCAGGGTGAGCACGGCGGTCGCGGTGACCGAGGAGAGCGCCACCGACCGCCCGCGCCGGGGCGGCGGGGCCGGGGTCGTGGGGAACGGGGCGTTCGGCCGGGACAGCGGACGCCGGGCCCTACGCTTCCGGGGCCCCGGGATGGTCCGGGTGTCTCCGGTGCGCGGGCCGGTCTCCGGTGCGTCGGCGGCGGCCTGGACGGTGGCCCGGGACCCGCCGCCGGACGGACTGCCCATGCGGCACAGGGTAGGCCACCGCACCCCCGGGTCGGGAGGACTCGGGACGAGTCGTCCGTCCGGGGCGCGCCCGAACGGTCAGCGTGCGGTGGCCTGTTCGAATGCCTGGCGGGGGTTCAGCGGCGGCGGAACAGCAGGTCGTGGACGACGTGGCCCTTGGCCAGTCCGGCCCGCTCGAACTTGGTGACCGGGCGCCAGTCCGGTCGCGGCGCGTAGCCCGGGACGCTGCCGTCCGGGTGGTCCGCGGGCTCCAGCCAGCCGGTGCCGTCGCCCTCGGGGTGCAGGTTCTCCAGCTCCGGGGAGTCGGACAGCACGGCGAGCATCTGCTCCGCGTACGGCTCCCAGTCCGTCGCGCAGTGCACCAGGGCGCCGGGTGCGAGCCGGGGCAGCACGAGGTCCAGGAAGGACGGCTGGACCAGCCGCCGCTTGTGGTGCTTGGGCTTGGGCCACGGGTCGGCGAAGTAGACCCGCAGGCCGGCCAGCGAGGCGTCCGGCAGCATGTCGCGCAGCAGGATCACGGCGTCACCGGCGGCCAGCCGGACGTTCTGCGACCCGTCGCGCTCCAGCATGCCCAGCAGGTTGCCGTGGCCGGGGGTGTGGACGTCGGCGGCGAGGATGCCCGCCGACGGGTCGGCGGCGGCCATGGCGGCGGTGGTCTCGCCCATGCCGAAGCCGATCTCCAGGGTGACCGGCAGCCCGCCGAACAGCTGCCGCAGGTCGAGCGGGCTGCCGTCGATCGGTATGCCGTACGTCTCCCAGCCCCGGTCCAGGGCGCCCGCCTGGGCGTTGGTCATCCGGCCCCGGCGCGGCTGGAAGCTGCGGATGCGCCGCTCGCGGTGCTGGGCCTCGGTGGCCTTGTGCGGGTACATCGGCGCGGGGTAGCCGGCCGGCGCGGCGGACAGCCGGGCGGACGGCGAGGGCTGGGGGATCGGGGCGGTGGCAGTCACAATCACCCGAGTCTACGGGGCCGCCGGCGGCGCCCGGCGGGGCCTGTGACGCGGCTCATCCGCCGGCCTCCAGCGCGGCCAGCGCGCGGCGGGCCACCTCGCGGCCGATCGGCAGCGAGGCCGTCGCGGCGGGGGAGGGCGCGTTCAGCACGTGCACCGTCCGGCGCGGGGAGCGCGGGTCGGCCGGGTCGAAGCCGGCGAAGGCGAAGTCGTCCAGCAGCGAGCCGTCCCGGGCGACGGCCTGGGCCCGCACGCCGGCGCCGGCCGGCACCAGGTCCTCGGCGGTGACGGCGGGCAGCAGCCGCCGGACGGCTTCGGTGAACGCCCGCTTGGACAGCGAGCGGTGCAACTCGCCCAGCTCGTACCGCCAGTGCCGCCGGGCGATCCGCCAGGCACCGGGGAAGGCCAGCGTGCCGGCCAGGTCGCGCGGCCGGACGGTGCGCCAGTCGTACCCCTCGCGGGCGAGGGCGGGCACCGCGTTCGGGCCGACGTGCACGCCGCCGTCGACGCCCCGGGTGAGGTGCACGCCCAGGAACGGGAAGGCCGGGTCGGGCACCGGGTAGACCAGGCCGCGCACCAGGCCCCGTCGGCCCTCGGCCAGTTCGTGGTACTCGCCGCGGAACGGCACGATCCGCACACCGGGGTCGTCGCCGGCCAGCCGGGCGATCCGGTCGCTGTGCAGCCCGGCGCAGTTCACCAGCACCCGGCAGCGCAGCTCACCGTCGGAGGTCCGCACCGTCACGCCGTCCGCCCGGCGGTGCACGGCGCGGAGCTCGCAGCCGGGGAGCAGCCGGGCGCCGGCCTCCCGGGCGAGCCGGGCGTAGGCGATCGCGACGGCGGGGAAGTCGCAGATGCCGGTGGTGCCGACGTGTAGCCCGGCCAGTCCGGTGACCTCCGGTTCGTACCGGGTGATCCCGGCCCGGTCCAGCTCGGTGACCGGGATGCCGTTCGCCCGACCGCGTCCGGCCAGCGCGGCCAGCCGGGGCAGCTCCCGTTCGTCGGTGGCCACGATCAGCTTGCCGGTGACCTCGTGCCGGACGCCCTGCTCCCGGCAGAACGCCACCAGTTCGGCGGCGCCCGTCACCGCGTAGCGGGCCTTGTACGAGCCGGGGCGGTAGTAGACGCCGCTGTGGATCACCCCGCTGTTGCGGCCGGTCTGGTGCGCGGCGAAGCCGGGCTCCTTCTCCAGCACCGCCAGTCGCAGGCCCGGTCGGGCCCGGGTCAGCGCGTACGCCGTGGCCAGGCCGACGATCCCGCCGCCCACCACCAGCACGTCGACGTCGTGCGCCACCGCCAGCTCCTCGCCGTCCGTCCGCCCCCGCCGCCGATGCTGCCACGCGGGGCGGGCCGGGTCGAGGGCGCGCCGGGCCCGGGGCGGGCGGCCCCCCGACCGCCCGTCCCGGGCCCGGCGCTCCGGCGGTTCAGGCCTCCCAGGGCCAGCGGGCGTCCCGCCCGGCCTCCAGCAGCGGGATGAGCCGGAACGCGGCGTCGCCGAGGCCGCCGAAGGTGTGCCGGTTCGCGCCGCCGCTGGGGCCGTGGCCGAGGGCGTAGCCGGCCAGGTTCCAGGTGTAGACGGGCACCGCGGCCGGCACCGCGGCGAGCGGGTCGCGGCCCCAGCGGCCGGGGCCGGTCTGCTCGTCGGTGACGATCACCACCCGGTCGTGGCCGCGGTAGTGCGCGCGGACGGCGTCGGCGGTGTCGGTGCCGCCGAGGCTGGAGAAGCGCTCCAGCACCCGCAGCACGGCCTCGCCCCGGGCGACCGGCACCACCCGGCTGGTGCTGCCGAACTCGACCAGGTCGGCGTCGGCGGCGCGCACCTTCAGCGCGGTGCCGAAGATCGCCGCCGAGTCGGCCCGGTTGAGCTGGGTCGGGCCGTCGGGCCGGTCGAACATCGAGCCGGAACGGTCCACCAGGATCAGCGTCCGGCCGGGCAGCGCGGGTACGTTGGCGAGCGAGTGGGAGAGCGCGGTCTCCAGCGCGTGCCCCCAGCGCAGCGACGGGGCCTGCCGGTGAGCGGCCAGGTACCGGAACGGGAACTGGCGCGAGCGCCGGACCTCCCCCGGGTCGGCGATCCGCCGGGCGACCTCGGCCGCGACCGCGTCCGACACCCCGGCCCGGTCGAAGTTGCGCAGGTTGCGCACCAGCGCCATCGACCCCATCGACGGGATGACGGCCTCCCAGACGGCCGCGTCCAGCGGGCCCTGCAGCCAGCCGGCCAGCGCCTCCCAGGTCAGCCCGCCGGCGGCCACCCGCTCGGCGCCGCCGGGCCCCGTCACGGCGTCCCGCCGCTCGCCGACCGGCAGCGCGAGCAGTTCGCGGTTGGCGGTCAGCAGCGGGTCGGACGCGGGCGGGACGGCCTCCTCCGGCCGGTGTCGGCGGTCCAGCGCGTGCGCGAACAGGGCCCCCTGCCAGGGCTTCGCCGGGTCCGGGGCCGGGTGCGTCAGCTCCAGGACGTCACCGAAGCGGTAGCCCTTGCCCGGGGTGTCGTACTTCAGCAGCGCGCGGGCGTCGTAGAGGCGGCGGACTGCGTCCGCGACGCCGCGCTTGAGCGGCTTGGGCAGCGCCCGGCCGTAGCGCGAGGTCCAGTACGCGAGCAGCTCGCCGGGCTCGTCGGGGCGCCGCAGCACCGCGTCGACGGCCTGCCGGGAGTGGCCGTGGGCACCGGCGTCCAGCCGGGCCCGGGTGAACTCGGCGGCGCCGACCAGTGCGGCGGTCCGGAGCTGGGCGCCGTGGCGCAGCCAGCGCAGCAGCCCGAGGGTCCACTCGGGATCGGCGACGGCGAGTTCGCGCACCAGCGCGGCGTACCGGTCGTCGCGGTCGTCGGCGCGCTCGTGGAAGGTGTCCTGGCCGACGGTGTTGGCGACGGCGAGCAGGAAGAGCTCGGACCTGCGGTCCCGGACGTGGCCGGTGCCGCCGTTGTGGTTGCGGGCGCGCCGGCCGGTGGTGGAGACCGGCGAGGCCGGTGCGGCCTTGGCCTTGCGGACGTTGAATCGGGACATGGCGAAGCCCCCCTGGCCTGCTGGTTCGGAGCGGGAGGGAGGCGTGGCGGAGGAAGGGGTGCCCGAGATCGTGCCGGCCCGGAGGCCGACGTCGGCGGAGGTGTATGCCTTGTGCTCTACCCGGATTGAGCTAGCGGCCGCGCTCGCGCACGGCACGCCCGGGACTCGAACCCGGAACCGCAAGATCCGAAGTAACCCCCGCCTGCGCACCGGGCGCCCCGGCGCTCAGCCCCCCCGAGATCGGAGTCGGCCGCGGTCGATGGAGATCCAGCTTCAACGCGCCCCACGGGGGGCACTCGACCGAAGTAACCGCTGCCGGCGCACCGGGAGGTGCGGAAAACGTATTCACGTGTGGGTGTCCAGAGATCGAAGGCGGCTGAGGTGACGTAGCTGCTCTGGCCACTGAGCTACACCGGCCCGGAGCCGGTGACGGGATTCGAACCCGCGACCTGCCCATGAGGAGTGGAAGTAACCCCGGCCTGCGCACCTGGACGAGAGAGACCATAGTCAGGCCCCTCCCGCCGGTGCATCCGATTTACCGCCGGGAGCCTCCCCGTCAGGCCGGGGCGACCGTCACCGCGCGGGCGCGTTCCGCGAGTTCGCGCACCCGGCGCTCGCCGTGGAAGGGCTCCAGGCGGCGCAGCATCTCCACCACGTACTCCCGGCTGCGCTGGGAGGAGATCCGGCCGGCCACCTCGATGGCGCGTTCGCCGGCGGCGACGGCGGCGTCCAGGTTGCCGGCCTCGGCCTCGGCCATCGCCGAGACCACCAGCCGCAGTCCGTGCGAGCGGACGTAGCCCTCGGTGGGCTTGGCCAGCGCCTCCCGGGTGAACTGGCGGACCTTGGCGGGCACTCCGAGGTCGCGGAAGCACTCGGCGGCGTCGGCGGCGAGGCGGTCGTAGGCGTAGAAGTCGATCCACGCCGGATCGGGATCCCCGGCGCGCGCCCGCTCGAGCGCGCTCTCCGCGGCACCGAGCGCCGTCGCGCACGCCGCCGCGTTGCGGGCCTTGGCCTGGGCCCGCGCCTCCACCAGGTGGAAGAAGCTCATCGTCCGGGCGGTCGCCAGGCCCCGGTTGCGCTCCAGGGCGGCCTGGGCGAGGTCCACCGCCTCCTCGGCGAAGCCCCGGTACCCGGCCTGCAGGCTCATCGAGGCGAGCACGTAGCCGCCGAGCGGCACGTCGGCGGCGGCCCGGGCGAGCCGCAGGGCCTGGATGTAGTAGCGCTGGGCCGCCTCGTGCTGCCCGGTGTCGAAGGCCATCCACCCGGCCAGCCTGGTCAGTTCGGCGGTCGCGCCGAACAGCGCCCGGCCCACGGTGTCGCTGTACGAGGCGAGCAGAAGCGGGGCCGCCTCGACCCGCAGGCACTCCGGCACCATGGACGAACGCCAGTCCCCGCCACCGTACTTGGAGTCCCAGCGGCGGGCCTCCTGGGCGGCCTCGCGGAGCTTGGCGGCGTCCGAGTGGCCGACCCGGTAGGAGGAGGCGTCGCTGGGGGAGCGCGGCACCTCGCGGGCCACCGAGCCGTCCGCGGGGGTGATCAGCCAGCGCGAGACGGGCGTCGCGTAGGCGGCCACCGAGAAGGTGCCGGCCAGGCTGTCGCTCCAGCGTCCGCCGCCGGGGCCGCGGCGCAGGTCGAGGTCGACCCGCCACAGGTCGGTGGCGGAGCGGACGGCCTCGGCGACGTCGCGCGGGAAGGCCAGGCCGAGTTCGGGGGCGGGGTCGGTGTCGCCGAGCCCGATCTCCTCCAGCGGTACCGGGCGGCCGAGTTTGCCGCCGATGGCGGTGGCGATCAGGTGCGGGACGGGCCCCTGCGGGACCATCCCCTTGCTGACCCAGCGGGCCACCGAGGTCTTGTCGTACCGCAGCGTCAGACCGCGCTGGGCGCCGAGGTCGTTGACCCGGCGGGCCAGTCCGGCGTTGCTGATCTGGGCGAGGGTCAGGAGCGTGCCGAGCCGTTCGTTCGGTCCTCGTGGGCTGACGGTCATGGTGGCGGCGGCACCTCCTGCGGCCTTGTGCGCGGGGCCCGGGCGGCACCGGGCCGTAGCTGCTGTACCTAGAGTAGTCGGACGCGTTCCGACGGTTAAGAGGCCGCATTCCGGATGGCGGGATCGCGCACCCGGCGGTGTCGCGCGGGCCGGGCGCCGGGGTTGGTCCGGACCACTCGGCGCGGGTGGGTATTACCGCGCGCCGGAGCGTCGTGCTCCGGTCCCGTGTTCACGTGCGCCCGGCCGTGCCCCCTGGCCCGACCGGCTGGTCGGCGATTCGCTGGTGCCCGTGGGTCGGCCCGCCGTCGAGGACCCGGCGGGCCGGGGGACACCGCCGCCTCCATCCCCGCGGGCGGTGGCTGGGTCCGGGAGGGCGTGCGGACGCCCTCCCGGACCGGGCGACGCCTTTCGGCCATCTCGCGATGCCCATGCCAAGGCGGTGCGGGGGGCGGTCCGGGCCGGGGAGGGGGAGGCCCGGCCCGCCCCGTCACGTGCGTGAGCACGTCAACACCCTTCGGTGGCAAGGGGATCGGCCACGGAACCGGAACCCCCGACACCTGCCGCGGATGCGCCGACCGGTGGCACGATGTCTCCTGACGGCGCGCCGGAAACGGGGCGGCCGCCACGGCACGCCGCGGACCGGCGAGGAGCCGCCCGGCGGTGGACGCGCCGCTCGGGTGGAGGTCCTCGTCGGGTGGAGGCGCGATGCGGTGGCTGACGGGCTGGAGCACGGGCACGCTCCGGGCGGGCACGCCCGCGCACGAGACGCCCGGAACGGTCGCGCCGATCGCCGCGCGCCCCCTGTGGACCGGCCCCGACCCGCTCTGGGCCGTCGGCGACTGGCGCCCCGAGGAGATCCGCCTCGCCACGCTCCGCCCCGGCGCGCCCGCCACCGTCACCACGGGCCCCACCGCGCCCGACCCCGTCGAGGACACCCCCGCCACCACCCGCCTCGCCGTCCTCGGCCACTGCGGGGCCACCGACGCAGAACTCGCCGCCGGCCTCGCCGCCGCCCGCGGCGGAGCCGTCCGCCACCTCACCGCCTGGCCCGGCAGCTACACCGTCGTGCTGCGCACCGGCACCCGCTCCACCCTGCTGCTCACCGACCTGGCCGGCGCCCAGCCCGTCTTCCACACCCCCTGGGCCGGCGGCACCGCCTACGCCACCGCCGCCCTCCCGCTCGCCGACCTGGTCGGCGCCCCGCTGGACACCGGCCACCTGGCCGCCCGGCTCGCCTGCCCCGAATCGCCCGAGGCGCTCGGCAGCGGCACTCCGTACCTGGGCGTCCAGCAGGTGCCGCCCGGCCACGTGCTCGCCGTCCGCGGCGGCCGTCCCTACGTGTCCGCGTACGACGATCCCGCCGTCCGCGAGCAGCCGCGCGACGAGGCGCCCGCGGTCCGCGAACTCACCCGCGCGCTGCTGGAGTCCGTCCGCTCCCGGGTCCGCACCACCGCGCCCGCGCCGCCCTCCGGCGCCGCCGCCCGCGCCCGGCTCGGCGTCGACCTCTCCTACGGGACCGCCTCCGCCACCGTCGCCCTGCTGGCCGCGGCCGTCCCGCTGCCGCCCGCACCCGCGAGCGCCGCGCCCGGGCCCGGCGCGGGCGGCGCCGGCGTCGCCAGGAACGGCGCGGTCAAGGGCTCCTGGGCCCGCGCCGCGGCCCGGGAGCCCGCCCCGCCGGAACAGCTGGCCGCCGTCACGCTCGGCGAGACCGAGCCGCCGACCACCCTGGCGCTCGCCCCCGACACCCCCCGGCTGCGGCACACCGTGCTCGACCCCGGCCCCGGGACCCTCCCGTACGCCGGGCTGCGGGCCGACGCCCCGGCCGGCCGGCTGACCGACGAGCCGGGCCCCGAGCTCGTCGCGGCCTCCCGCGCCGAGGCCCGCTTCGACGTCGGCGGCACCGACCACCTCACCGGCTACGGCGCCCGGCAGGTCCTGGACGGGCACCCCGCCCGGCTCGCCGACCTGATCCGGGCCGGGCGCCCGCGCGAGCTGCTGCCCCCGGTCGCCGCACTGGCCGGGGCGGACCGCGCCGTCGCGGGGGTGCTGACCGGGGCGCTGCGCACCCCGCTCACCGTGGTCCGGGCCGCCCACCGGCTCTCCCGGGTCCGGTACGCCGAGGCGCTGGACGACGCGGCGGCCAAGCTGACGGCCCGGCGCGTCCCGGGCGGGGCCGGCACGGCGGGGGACCGCTCGGCCGGTGACCTCGCCTGGTGCGTCCCCGGCCCGGCCGCCCGCTGGCTCTCCGACGAGGCGCTCTCCTCGGTCGCCCTGCGGCTCCGACTGGCCGCGCGCCGACCGGCGCCCGAGGAACATCCAGGCGCGCACCGCGCCCGGCACGCCCTCCACCGGCACGCGCGCTCCTACCGCACGCTCGTCCACGCCGCCGAGCAGCCCGGCCAGCGGCTGCACGCGCCGTTCCTCGACAACCAGGTGGTCCGCGCCGCCCGGCTGCTCCCCGACGACGTCCGGCTCCAGCCCGGCGCCCGGCACGCCCTGCTGCACGCCGTGCTCACCGGCGCCGGACGCACCGACCTGCCCCCCGACTGGGGCCGCGGACCGCGCCCCGACCGCACCGCCCCCGCCCGGGCCGGCCTGCGCCTCGCCGCGGACGGCATCGCCGAGCTCTTCGACGCCCCGCTGCTCGCCGAGGCGGGCCTGATCGACCTCTCCGCCGTCCGGGCCGGCCTCACCGACCCCGCGACCCCGCTCTCCCCGGCGGCCCTCGCCGGCCTCGCGGAGCTGGTCTCGACCGAGCTCTGGCTCCGCCGGGTGCGGGCCCGCCGCCACGGCGCCTGCTGGACGGGCCTGCCGGTGGCCCGCCCGCCGGCGCTGGCCCCGGTCCGGTTCGGCTGACCGCCGGCGGGCGGCGCGGATCAGCCGGGTGGGCGCGGGTCCGGCGGTCCGGTGCGCGGCCGGCCCGCCGCGGCGCGCCCGGTCCGGGACGGCGGGGCTCGGGGCCGGCGCCGGGCGATGATGGCGGGGCGGAGCCGGTCCGCGGGTGAGGAGGTCGTGGTGGCCAGCGTGAGCGCGGAGGAGTCCGTACCCGTGGTGCTGTCGGTGCTGGGTCGGCCGCCGACGGGCCGGCCGCCGGGGGTGCTGGCCGCGTGCGACGGCTCGGACGGGTCGTTGTGGGCCCTGGACCGGGCGATGACCGAGGCGGAGCTCTTCGGTCTGCCGCTGTACGTGCTCGCCGTGGTCAACCCGGCGCCGGCCGGCTATCCGCCCGGGATGGCGGAGCTGGTGCAGGAGAGCGTGGAGACGCTGGTCGAGAGCATGGCGGACGGGCTGCGCCGTGCGGTGGCGGCGGTTCAGCGGCAGCGCGCCGAGCCGTTCGCCGGGGAGATGTCGCTGCACGTGGTGCTGGGGAACGTGATCGAGGTGCTGCTGGAGGCGTCGACCCGGCAGCACACCATGGTGCTGGGTACGCGGGGGAACGGTGGCTTCGCCCGGCTGTTGCTGGGTTCGGTGAGCGCGGCGGCCGTGCACCACGCGGCTTGCCCGGTGCTGGTGGTCCCGGCGCCCGTCGAGGCCTGACCGCGGACGGGCGGGCGGACGGACCACCGGGCGGCCGGGCGGAGGGACGGCCGGCCGGCGGTGTCGGGAATGTACCGAGATGGTTCATCGTTCACCTATCCCGACAAGCGTCCCCGCCCCCACCCCTGGAGCCCCCTTCATGAAGGTCGAGATCTGGTCCGACATCGCCTGCCCCTGGTGCTACATCGGTAAGCGCCGTTTCGAGGAGGCGCTGGAGGGCTTCCCGGGCCGGGAGGGCGTCGAGGTGGTCTACCGGCCGTACCAGCTCGTCCCGGACGCGCCCGCGACGGCGAGCCCGCACCGCGCCTGGCTGGCCGAGCGCTACGGCCCGCAGTCCGTGGCGATGGACGCCCGGGTGGCCGAGCTGGGGCTGGCGGAGGGCATCACGTACGACTTCGACGCCGCGCTGCACGCCAACACCTTCCTGGGCCACCGTCTGCTGCACCTCGCCGAGACCGAGTACGGCCCGGCCGCCCAGGGGCGGCTGAAGGAGGCCCTGCTGAAGGCGCACTTCACCGACGGCGTCGACGTCGGCGACCGCGCCGCGCTGGCGGACGTCGCGGTGTCCGCCGGACTCGACCGGGACCGCGTGACGGCCTACCTGGCCGGCGAGGAGGGCGCCGAC
This sequence comes from Kitasatospora sp. NPDC101176, assembly GCF_044768035.1. Classification (NCBI taxonomy): domain Bacteria; kingdom Bacillati; phylum Actinomycetota; class Actinomycetes; order Kitasatosporales; family Streptomycetaceae; genus Kitasatospora; species Kitasatospora sp. NPDC101176. Next base: position 7,517 of record NZ_JBIWPA010000046.1, on the reverse strand, counting down.
GAGGTCCGGGCCCAGCTGGCCGAGGCCCGGGAGCTGGGCATCACCGCCGTGCCGACCTTCGTGTTCGAGGGCAAGTGGGCGGTGCAGGGCGGTCAGGAGGCCGACACCTTCCGCAAGGTGCTGGAGCAGGTCGCCGCCGAGATCGGCGAGCGCCGGCCGGCCCCGGTGCAGGTCGCCCCGGCCGGGGAGGCCTGCGCGGACGGCGCCTGCGCGATCTGACCCGACCCGTCCCGCCCGCCCCGGTCCGACCCGGGGCCGCTGACGCACCCCGCCGGGGCCCGCCTCAGGAACACCTGAAGCGGGCCTCGGCCCAGTCCGCCACGTTCAGCGCCGACCAGACCCCGTGCACCGGTGTGACCACCAGCCGGATCGACCGCTGCCCGGCCAGCGGTACGTGCACCGGGACGGCGTCGTCCCCGGCGGCCAACGGGCGGGAGCGCCACAGGACGTCGCCGTCGCCGCCCTGGACGGTGAAGACCACGCCGCCGGGCGACAGGGTGGCGTCGTCGACCCCGGCGACGGCGTCGAAGGACGTGCAGCCGCGGTTGAGGTCGATCACGGTGGTCGCCGGGGCGCGCACGGTCACGGCGTGCGGGTGGCGGTCACCGGCGATCCAGGCCCCGGCGCGCTGCCAGAACCAGTCGCTGCCGTTCTGCCGGATGCTGGGCCCCTCCGGCGGAACCCGGTTCCGGCCGGGCTTGACCACGGGCAGCGAGTCGGCCCAGAAGTCGGTGGGAGCCGGCGGCGAGGGCGGGACGACCGTCGGGGTGGGCACCGGCGGCACGGTCGGCACGGGGACGTCCGGCGGCTCGGGGGTGGGGACGGCCGGCACGGTCGGCGTCGGCACGGGGGAAGCGACCGGGGTCGGCTCCGGGGTGCGGGTCGGCTCCGGGGTCGGCGTGGCCCGCGGGGTGAGCGGTGCGGCCTTCGGCCTCGTCGGCGCCGCGGTCGGGGTGGGAGCGGGGGCGCGCGTCGGCTGGGTGACCGGCTCGGCGACCGGGCTCGGCGCGGGCGGCTCCGGCTCCGGTTCGGCACTGCTCGGGGCCGGCCCGGGGACGGGCGGCGCGGGGGCGGGCGCCACCGGACTCGGGGCGGCCGGGGCGCTGGTGACGGCGGGAGCCGCCGCCGGGGGCAGGGGTTCGGAGGATCCGGTGAGCGCGTACGCGGCGACGGCGGCCGCGGCCACCGCGACGGCGGCGGCGATCCCGGCCTTGGCGGCGGCGCCCAGGCCCTCGGCGGCCACGGCGGCCGAGCCACCACCACCGCCGGAGCCCGCGGCGGCGCCCGCGCCGGCCGCAGCGGCGCCGGCGCCGGCCGAACCGGAGGTCGCCGCAGCCCCGCCGGCCACCGCCCCGCCGACCGCGGCGGCCCCGCCGACGGCGGCCGCCGCGGCGCCGAGCCCGCCGGCCCCGACCCAGACGAGCACGCCGCCGGGCAGCAGCGCGCGCAGGCCGGTGTTGATCTCGGTCAGTTCCAGGCAGGCGGCCGTGCAGCGGTCGCACTCCTGGAGGTGCCGCCCGACCTCCGCCGAGGCCCGCTTGCGCAGCGAGCCGCGGGCGTACGCGCCGAGCCGGTTGGCGTACGCCGCGCAGGAGCCGTCCTGGCTGCCGGAGACGTGGGCCTGCAGGAAGCCGGCGGCGAGCCGGTCGCGGGCCCGGTGGGCCTGGACGGCGGTGGCGTTGGCGGTCTTGCCGAGCATCACCGCGACGGTCTTCGGCGACTCCCGCTCGACCTCGGTGTGCCAGAGCACCACCCGGTCGTCCTCGGGGAGTGCGGCGTACGCCTGCATGACCATGCGCTGGTCGGCCATCGCCATCGCCCAGGCGTCGGCGCCCGGGTCGGCGAGGTCGAGGTCGACGACGGCGGCCGAGGTCTGGGCGAACACCCCGAAGTCGTCGACGAGTTGCTCGCGCCGCTCGCTGCGGGTCCAGGCCGCGGCGACGTTGCGCACGGCCGTCAGCAGGTAGGCGCGGACGGCGAACTCCGGGCCCTTGCCGGCCCTGAGGGCCTGCAGGGTGCGGGCGAACACCTCGCCCGCGAGGTCCTCGGCGGTGAAGCTGTCCCGGCAGCAGGTGCGGGCGTAGCGGCGGACGGACTCGGCGTGCCGCCGGTAGATCTCCTCGTACGCGGTGTCGTCGCCGGCCCGGACCAGGGCGGTCAACTCGGCGTCGGAGGGCGGCCGCTCGCCGTCGACCGGGTCGGCGGGGGCGGGCACGGTGGGGCGGGCCGGGCGGCCGCCGCCGACGAAGGCCTCCGGGGCCACACCGCCCCGGCCGGCCGGGGCCTGGCCGGGTACCCGGCCGGTGGGCAGCGCGGCGGCGGAGGCGGAGAGGGACTCACGGCTGGGCATGCCGGCCTGGTCGGGGACCTGTCCGGTGGTCGGGCCGGGGGCGCCGGGCGCCTGGGCGTGGCCCGGCCCGTGGGCGGGGCCGCCGGAGGCCGCGGCGGGCCCGTCGGCCGGGCGGCCCGGCCGTCCTCCGGGGAGTCCTCCGGACGGACCGAAGTCGAGGCCGTACCCGTACTCGTTCTGTTCCTCGGCGCTCACAACGGACCCCAGACTCCACGACAGCCCCCGAAGCGTGGCAGAGCGTGCGGGAGCGCGTGGGCGCGCTGTTCCCCGCTGTACGGCGCCGACGGCGCGCGAAGGGCGCGCATCGGGACATTGGCTCCAACCACGGGCAAAGGATGGCATAGCGCAGAGGGGGGCGGTAGCCGGACCCACTCTTCCGAGGGGTGGTCGCGGATGTGTTCGCCCGGCGCGCGGCCGCGGGGTGCGCGTCGCGGTCATCCGGCGCGCCTCGCCGGAGCGCGCGCCGGTCAATCGTCCAACTCCCTTGCCCGCCGGGCCCGTGGGCCGACCCGGCGGTGCCGCGTCAGCGCGCCCGCAGGCCGTCCAGCAGGATCTCCAGCAGACGGTCCGAAGGCCCGGACGGCGGTTGACCCTCCGTCTGCGGAGCACCGGCCGAGAAACCGGCCGCGTGCGCCGGCACCGTGCGGGCCGCGTGCACCGGGACCGAGGCGGTGAGCACCAGCACCACGTCCGACACCGTGACGCCGGGCCGCAGTTCGCCCGCCGCGCCGGCCCGGGCGACCAGCGCCGCCAGCAGCTGGAGCAGCAGCCGCGGATCGGCGTCCGCCGCCGACGGCTCGGCGGCCGCACCGCCCTGGGCGTCATCGCCGCGCAGGTCGAACCGGACGGCGGCGGGTTCGGTGACCCGCTGCCCGGGCACCCGGCCCAGCTCCTCCGCGTACCGGAACGCCTCCGGCGGCAACAGCCGCCCGGCACCGGTGTGCACCGCGCGGGCCAGGTAGCCGGCGAGTGACTCCCACGCGCCGTCGCCGCCGTAGAGCGACTCCCGCGCCTGGGCCGTCAGCCAGGCCACCTCCTCGGCGGCGATCCGCTGGACCAGCACCTCCTTGCTCGGGAAGCGCCGGTAGACCGTCCCGACGCCCACCCCGGCCCGCCGCGCGACCTCCTCCATGGGCGCGCCGTAGCCGAACTCGCCGAACACCTCGCGGGCGGCCCGCAGCACGCTCTCCAGGTTCCGCCGGGCGTCCACCCGCAGCCTGGCCCCGGGTACGGGCGCGACGGCCTGCGGCAGCTCCGACCGGTAGGGGACGGCCGCGTAGGCCGTCCCGGTGTGCGGCGTCAGGTCCACTGGGCCGCGTTGCTCCGGCACCATGCCCTGACCGGTGTGCGGTGCACCCGCCCGTCCCAACACCTGCTCCTGTTCCATCATCCCAACTCTCCCCCGCAGGCGCCCGAACCCGGACCCTGTCGTCGCCCGCCCCTGCACCCCCCGGTGCAGCTCAGCCCGTCATTGATGACCCGATGACCCATCGCTCGTGCCGCCCGTCCCGTCCCTGGTGACCACGGTTCGTGCCGCCGGTCCGGTTCGCGTCCGGCCCGGCGCGTCGGCACCGTCCGGGGCCTCGTCCGGGAACTACCCTTCCCCGGATGACTGTCCCGCAGTCGGGTTCTCGTGCCAACGCTGGAACTGGCCGTAGTGGCCGCTCCACGGTGCGTCGCCGCCGATTGTCATGGCGGTAGCCGCTCCAGCACACAATCCGACCATAGTTCACGGCCGTTCGCGGCCGAAAGTGCGTCAGAAAGTCGCCCGGGCAGCACAAGTGGCCACACCCGGCACTCCCGCCCCATCCGGCCCGGTACGGACTGTGGACAAGACCGCCCCCGCCGGTCCTTCATAGGGGGGGCGTGCCGGGGGACACCCCCGACCGCGAGGCCGGGACGAATCGTCACATCGGCAGGAGGCGCACCATCAGGATCCTGATCGCCGGCGGCGGCTGCGCCGGGATGGCCACCGCGCTGCACCTGCAGCGCGGCCTGCGGGAACGGCTGCGGAAGGGCGAGGTGGAGATCACCGTCGTCGAACCGCAGGCGTACTTCACCTACCACCCACTGCTGGCCGAGGTCGCGGCCGGCTCGATCGACCCCCGGCACGTGGTCGTCCCGCTGCGCCGGGCCCTGCCGCACTGCCGGGTACTGACCGCCCGGATCACCCGGATCGAGCACGCCGCCCGGCGCGCGTTCGCCGACGCCGCGAACCCGGGCGACCCCCCGGCCCCGGTCGAGCTCCCCTACGACCTCCTGGTGGTGGCGCCCGGCTCGGTCTCCCGCACCGCGCCCGTGCCGGGCCTCGCGGAGCACGGCCGGGGCTTCTCCACCGTCGGCGAGGCGGTGAGCCTGCGCAACCACGTGCTGGACCAGCTCGACCTCGCCTCCGCCACCCGCGACCCCGCGCTGCGCCAGTCCGCGCTCACCTTCGTCTTCGTCGGCGGCGGCTACGCGGGCGTGGGCGCGCTCGCCGAGCTGGAGGACATGGCCCGGCACGCGGTCCGGGACTACCACAACGTCGCCGTCGAGGACCTGCGCTGGGTGCTGGTCGAGGCCACCGACCGGATCCTGGCCGAGGAGTCGCCGGAGCTGGCCGAGCACACCCTCGGCCAGCTCCGCGAGCGCGGCGTCGACGTCCGGCTGCGCACCACGCTGGAGTCCGCCGTCGGCCGGGTCGTCGCGCTCTCCGACGGCAGCCGCTTCGCCGCCCGCACGCTGGTCTGGACGGCCGGGGTGCGGCCCTCCCCGCTGCTGCGCGACACGGACCTGCCGCTGGACACCCTCGGCCGGGTCCGCTGCCTCGCCACCCTGCAGGCCGTCGGCCCGGACGGGCGGGCGCTGCCCGGTGTCTGGGCGGCCGGCGACTGCGCCGCCGTACCGGACCCGGCCGCGGACGGAGCGCCCTGCGCCCCCAACGCCCAGCACGCCTTCGCCCAGGCCGAACTGCTCGCGCGGAACATCGCGATCGCGCTGGACGCCGGCCCGCACGCGCCGCAGCTCGCCGAGTACCGGCCCGGTCGCGCCGCCTGTTCCACCTCCCTGGGCCGTCACCGTGCCGTCGCCCACACCCGGGGCGGCGGCCGGCTGACCGGTCGGCGGGCCTGGTGGCTGCACCGGACCCGGCACCTGCGGCGGCTGCCGAGCGCGGACCGCCGGGTGCGGGTGCTGATGGACTGGGTGCTGGGCGGGCTGTTCTCCCGCGAGGTGGTCTCGCTGGGCGCCGTGGAGCACCCGCGTTCGGAGTTCGAGGCGGGGTTCGGCCGGCGGCCCGACGGCGGCCCGGAAGGCCCCCGGTGAACGCCCCGGCGCCCGGGCCGGGGCGCGGATCGGAGGACCACGCCGGGCGGGCGACTTCCGGAATCGGGCCCTCGCCTGACAGGATCAGCCCAACCTAGTCATTACCCCGTGTGTTGCCATGCACACAAAAAGTGATGATATGCCTGGAAATCGAGGAAGCGGCCGTCGTTTGAACCTCATGCGCTGGAGCGCCCGGCTCACCGGAGTCCCCCGGCGTGCCGCCCCGCCCACCGGGACCGGCACCGACGACGGCGCGCCCGCCACCGACGGGGTCGTCGTCCCCAGCCCCCGCGACCCCACCCACCTCCCCGGTCCGGCCGAACTCCTCGACCCGCACAAACCCCAGAACCTGCGCGAGGTCCTCAACCGCATCCCCGCCCCCGTGGCCGTCACCTACGGCCCGCACCACCAGCTCGGCTACGCCAACCGCGCCTACCGCGAACTCTTCGGCGACCGCACCACCGGCCTCCCCGCCGGCGAGGCCCTCCCCGAACTCGGCACCATGGGCGTCCTGCCCCTGATGGACCAGGTCATCCGCAGCGGGCGGCCCCGCAGCGTCAAGGCCCGCTGCATCCTCGGCCTCACCGGCAACCGCTACTACAACGTCTCCTGCGTCCCGCTCGGCCCCGGCGACACCGGCGACGACGGGCACCCCGCGGGCCCCGCGGACACCCCCGGCGACGGACCGCCCGCCGGCGTGCTGATCTTCGCCGCCGAGGTCACCGACCAGGTCCTCGCCGCCGCCCGGCTCCGCGAGGCCGAACGCCGCCAGCGCGAGGCCGCCGTCACCCTCCAGCGCAGCCTGCTCCCGCAGAAGCTCGACCAGCCGGCCGACCTCCGGGTCGCCGCCACCTACCAGCCCGGCGGCGCCGAGGCCGCGGTCGGCGGCGACTGGTACGACGTCATCGCCATCGACGGCGGCCGGACGGCCCTCGTGATCGGCGACGTCATGGGCCGCGGACTGCGCGCCGCGGCCGTCATGGGCCAGCTGCGCACCGCCGTCCGCGCCTACGCCCGCCTCGACCTGCCGCCGCACGAGGTGATGCGCCTGCTCGACGGCCTCGCCATGGAGATCGACGCCAACCAGATCGCCACCTGCACCTACGCCGTCTGGGACCCGCACCGCCGCACCCTCTCCTACGCCTCCGCCGGCCACCTCCCCATGCTGCTGCGCTGCCCCGACGGCACCGTCCTGCGCAGCGAGGAGCAGAACGGCCCCCCGCTCGGCACCGGCGACGGCCTCCACGTCTCCCACACCCTGCGCCTGCTGCCCGGGACCACCGGCGTCCTCTACACCGACGGTCTGGTCGAACGCCGCGACGAGGACATCGACCAGGGCCTCGACCTCCTCGCCCGCACCCTGACCGGCGCGGTCGGCGCACCCGACGTGATCTGCGCCCGGCTGCTGCGGGCCATGGGCGTGACCTCCGAGCACGACGACGACGTCGCCGTGCTGGCCTTCCACCTGCCCGCCGAGCAGGCCGGCACCGGCACGGAACCGGGGCTTGACTCGGCCCCACCCGAGGTCTAGTGTTCTTCGAGCTGCCTGGCAGGGAGCACCGGACACGCATCGGCGCGGACGGTCCCGGGGCAGCCAATCCTTCGAAACACCACTTCCCGGCTCGGGCTGGGTCGCGCTTTGTCGCGGCTCGGTGCGTATTCGGCGTGCTCGTTTTATTGGATTGCGGTCGGATTCGCTTTTCGGAGCGGGGATCGGCTAGAGTTTGAAACGTCGGACGGGGCGTCAAACCCCGGAAGACACCGGCGAGTTGGATGACGAAGCCCCGGAAAACGGAGCGGAAAACATCTGATAAGCTGGAAACACGAAAGAACGAAGCGCCCGGAGGGCCTGCTGGAAGGCAGA
>NZ_JBIWPA010000045.1:0-70798 GCF_044768035.1 Kitasatospora sp. NPDC101176 | reverse complement strand
GCCACCCGACTGACCGCCAGCCCGGACAGAATCGGGCAATACCTCCGCCCGAAACTCCTCGCGGCAGCCTAAATCGGTATCGAACACCCTCTAAGGGCGGCCCAGGAGTTGGGTGCCCGGGGTGGAGTCGGCGCGGGCCGTGAAGAACTCGGTGAAGCCGTGCAGGAACTCCTCCCGGGTGATCCGGCCGTCCCCGTCCACGTCCAACTGACGGAAGCCGTGCGACAGCTCGGCCGGATGCACGCGCGGACCGCCGAACACCACCCGGTACTCGTCCGCCTCCAGGAAGCCGCTGCCGTCGCTGTCCGCGGCGGTGAACACCGCCCGCAGCGCGGGCAGCAGCCCCTGCTCCAGGTAGGCCGGGTCACGGTCGCAGCCCGCGACGGTGGCCGCCACGAACTCCTCCCGGCTGACCCTGCCGTCGCCGTTCGCGTCCATCGCCGAGCGCAGCTGCTCCCACCAGCCGTCGAAGGCCCGGTACACCCGGGCCTCACCCTCGTCGTCCAACTCCAGCTGCCAGCAGACGTTGTGCGCCATCGCCCGCAGGTCGTGCACGGTGATGAAGCCGTCCCCGGTCTGGTCCAGCACCTCGCGGAAGAACCGGTCCAGCCGCGGCCCGCGGGCGTCCTGCCGGGGCGGGCGCCACCGTGGCGGCACCCGCTGCTCGTCCGGGGAGCGGAACCGCAGCCCGTCCGGGAGCAGCGGGACGACGGCGCCGGCGCCCCGGTGCAGCAGCCAGGAGAGCAGCGCGGCCCGGCGGGTCCGGACCAGCCCGAACCGCTCCCGCACCACCGGCGGCAGGTCGGCCACCGTCAGTGCGGTGACCGCCCGGGCCACCACCCCGCGCACCGCCCGCCACCCGGCGTCCCCGAGGAACCGCAACCGACGCGGCCGCGGCGCCCCGCGCAGGATGTCGTTCAGCAGGTAGCGGGTCGCCTCGTTGAACTCCAGCTGCTCGCGGGCGACCCGGGCGAAGTAGCCGGGCAGCTCCGCGGCCGTCCCCGGCAGCTCGCCCTCCGGGAGGCCGAAGGCCGCCACCGCCCCGGTGAACTCCGCGTACACCAGCTCCAGTTGCCCGGCGTCGTACGGGTCCCCGCCGAGGCGGCGCATGGCGACCACGCACTCGAAGAGCGTGAGCAGCACCCACGCCCTGGTCGCCGCGTCCCCGGCGTCGTACGGGCGCCCGTCCGGCGCCGTCCCGCGGATCCGCTTGTGCGCCCGGTCCAGCCGCGCGACCTCCCGCCGCAGCGCATCGGCGTCCTGGTAGAACAGCCGCCGCCCGCTGCCCAGGGTGTGCTCCACCCGCCGCCAGGGGTGCGCCTGGTACGTGGAGTGCTCGGCCATCCCGGCCCCCACCACCGGATGCGCCGCCTGCAGCACCAGCAGCCGCCAGGCCACCAGGGCGATCCGCCATTCGGAGAGGTCCCGCCGGAAGGACGCCCCGCGCTCAGCCACGACGCTCCCCCGTGATCTCCCGACCGATCACGAAGCCCTTGGCCGGCCCCTCCGGGACCAAGGCCTCCTGCCCGTACGGGACCCGGGTGGAGGAGGCGTAGGCCCGCCGCTCGGGATCGGGCCCGGTGAGGACGGTCACCGCACCGCGGTCGTCGTAGTCGTCGACGATCACGTACACCGGGATGCCGGCGGCGGCATAGGCGTGGCGCTTGAGGACGTGGTCGCGCCGGCGGTTCTCGGCGCCCGGAGAGACCGTCTCGGCGACGAGGGCGACACCGGAGGCGAGGAGACCCTTGCCCTCCGGGTGGTCGATCTCCTCGATGTCCCGCCGGGCGACGAACACGTCGGGAATGAGCGCCTTGAGCCCGTCGATGACGTTGCAGTCGTTCCCGGGCCTCCGGTCACCGCCGCGCAGGTGGACGAACAGGTCCTCCAGGACCCGGTTGTCGACGTCGAAAACGCGGCTGCTGCCGGTGGGTGACACCGTGATCGTCCCCTCGATGATCTCCGCACGGAAGCCGTCGGGCAGATCCATGGAGTTCCATACCTGCCACAGCTGCTGGTCCAGGTTCACGACGGTCCTCTCGGCAACGAGCGCGCTCATGGGGACACCTCTCTCCCGTCCGGTCCGATCAGCTCGTACGGGCCCGCACAAGCAACCGCTGCACGGTCGCACACGACCGAGGCGCCGGGCGGGTGAACGGCGGGGGTTCACCCGATCGGGGCGTTTCGGGGCCGCAGACGCGGGACCGCAGGGCAGGCGGGAGGGCCTGCCCTGCGGTTCGGGGTGCCGTCCGTCCGCGTCCTCCTCCCGAGCGGGCGCGGACCGGGTGGATCAGGAGGAGCGGGCCGGCCGGCGGCGGGAGACGTACAGGGCGGCGGCGCCGAGTCCGAGGGTGAGGCCGGAGCCCAGGGCCAGGTACGGGGTGGCCGGGGTGGCACCCGTCTCCGCCAGCTCGGCGGTCGAGCCGGTGGCGGTCGTCCCGGTGGCGGCGGTCGACGCCGTGGGCACGGTGGTCGAGGTGGTCGAGGCGGTGGTCGACCGGTTCGAGGTGGTCGAGGTGTTCGTGGCGGTCGACGTGTTCGCGGCGGTCGTCGCGGTGGTGCCGCCGCCGGTGGTCGCCGCGGCGGCGGTGTCCGAGGCCGGAGTGACGGCGGCGGGCTGCTGGGCCGACTGCTCGACGGGCTTCTCGACGGGCTGGTCCACCGGCTTCTCGACCGGCTTCTCGACCGGCTTCTCGGCAGCCGCACGCGCGTCGGCGAGCGCCTTGTCCGCGGCGGCCTCGGCGGCGGCCGCGGCCTTGGTGGCCGCCTGCGCGGTACCGATCTTCCGGAACGCCTCGACCTTGGCGTCGTCCAGGGCCGTGCCGGCAGCGGTCACCGCGGCCTTGGCCTCGGTGTCCGCGCGGATGGCGGCGTTGGCGGCGTCCATCGCCTTCAGCAGGCGCTCCCTGGCCGCAGGCCGCTCCTCCTCGGTCGACGCCCCGTAGGCGGTCATGGCCTCGTGGACCGCCTTGTCGGTGGCCTCCTTGGCCGCGGCGGCCGTCTTCGCGGTCTCCTTGGCCTGCTGGAACGTGCCCAGGTAGGGCTGCGGGTTCGCCAGGAAGGCCTGGGCCTTGGCCTGCGCGTCGGCCTCGGCGGCGACGGCGGCCCGGTGGGCCGCGGCCGCGTCGGCGGCGGCCTGCTCCAGTTCGGCGATCGAGCCGGCGTCGGCGCGGGTCTGCGCCGCGGCGGCCGGCGCGGCGAAGGCGGGCGCCGCGGACAGCACGGCTGCGGGCGAGATCACGGCGGCGACGAGGGCGGCCGAGACCAGTGTGCGGCGGATGGTCACGAGGACCCCTTTCGGGTCGGCGAGGGGGCGGAATCCGTGGCCCGGGCGATGATCGACAACCCGGCGCCGCTGATCATAGGCACACGGAATCTCCGCCCTCCATGCCGATTTCCGGCAATGAAAAGGGCGTTCCGACTGCTTGCTCGACAGGGGAATTGACGAGTCGACAATTCCGCCGGGCCGGACGGAAAGGCCTCAGGAGGCGCTCAGGAGACCCGGTCCCGGATGGTCGGCAGTTCGACCCGGAAGGTGGCGCCCGCGCCCGGGGTCGTGTCCAGGCTGAGGGTGCCGCCGTGCGCGCGGGTGAGCGCGGTGGCGATGGCGAGGCCGAGGCCGGCGCCGCCGCCGTCGTGCCTGCTGCGCGAGGCGTCGACGCGGTAGAAGCGGTCGAAGACCTGCTGCGCCTGCTCCTCGGTGAGCCCCGGCCCGGCGTCGGCGACCTCCAGCAGGCAGACGCCGCCCGCTCCGCCGACGCCGATCCGGACCGGGGTGCCGGGCGGGGTGTGCTTGACGGCGTTGCCGACCAGGTTGGTGACCACCTGGCGGAGCCGGGCCTCGTCGCCGAGGACGGGCGCCGCACCGGGGGAGCCCGCGCCGGACGGGCCGGTGAGCGCGACCGGGCGGGTCGGGTCGAGGGCGGTGAGGTCGTGCAGGGCGTCCGCGGCGAGGGTGCGCAGGTCCATCGGAGCGAGGTCGAGCGGCCGTTCTTCGTCGACCCGGGCGAGCACCAGCAGGTCCTCGACCAGCGCGCCCATCCGGACGGCCTCGCTCTCGATCCTGGACATCGTCCGCCGGACGTCCGACTCGGTGGGCAGCGCGCCCATCCGGTACAGCTCGGTGAAGCCCCGGATGCCGGCCAGCGGGGTGCGCAGTTCGTGCGAGGCGTCGGCGACGAACCGCCGCATCCGGGCCTCGGACTCGGCGCGGGCGGCGAAGGCGGCCTCGATCTGGGTGAGCATGCCGTTGAGCGCGATGGACAGCCGCCCGACCTCGGTGCCGGGCGAGAGCTCCGGCATCCGGTGGGAGAGCTCCCCGGCGGCGATCCGCTCGGCCCCCGCCTCGATCCGCCGCAGCGGGCGCAGTCCGGCCCGGACGGCGAACAGGCCGAGCGCGGCGATCAGCACCAGGACGGCGCCGCCGATCGCCAGGAAGGAGGTGCGCAGCTTGCCGATGGTGGCGTCGATGTCCTCGCGCGAGACGGCGACCATCACGTAGGTGGGGGTGACCGCGGGCGAGGCGTACGCGCTGGGGCCGGTGCTGCTGCGCGGGCCCTGGAGCGGTAGGACGAGCACCCGCCAGCTGCGGTGGCCGCGCTGGTCGGGCAGGTCGAAGGGGGCGTCCGGCGCGGTCCGGGTGGGGTCGAGCCCGGCGAGCTGGGGTGCCGGGTCGCTGTCGGAGACGGGCTGGCGCATCACGGCCTGCACCTTGCCGTCCGAGGAGAGGAACTGGACGAGGTACTGGCTGGGCAGCATGCTGCGCCGGCCGGAGGCGGGCCGGGCGGGATCCCCGGTGCCGGGCCGGGCCGGGGTCCGGTGCGACAGCGGCTGTCCGAACCGCTGCAGCTGCTGGTCGAGTTGTTCGACCAGCTGCATCCGGACGGTGCCGAGCACGACGGTGTCGCTGACCGCGAGACCGGTGGTGACCAGCCCGAGCGCGAGCACGAGCAGCCGGGCGCGCAGGGACAGCCGCGAGGAGAAGCGGGCGAACACCGGTCGGTCCGCTCAGCCCTGCGGGGGGCGACGCAGCGCGTAGCCGATGCCGCGCACGGTGTGGATCAGCTTGGGGCCGTGCGCCGGGCCGGAGTCGAGCTTGCGGCGCAGGTAGGAGATGTAGGACTCGACGATCGAGAGGTCGCCGCCGAAGTCGTAGGCCCACACGTGGTCGAGGATCTGCGCCTTGGAGACGACCCGGCCGACGTTGGCCATCAGGTAGTGCAGCAGCTTGAACTCGGTCGGCGAGAGCGCGACGGGCGTGCCGCCGCGGGTGACCTCGTGGGCGACCGGGTCGAGGCTGAGGTCGGCGACGATCAGCCGGCCGTCCTCGGCCGGTCCGCCGGAGCGCCGCAGGATGGCGCGGATCCGGGCGATCAGCTCCTCCAGGCTGAACGGCTTCGTCACGTAGTCGTCGGCGCCCGCGGCGAGGCCCTGGACCTTGTCGCCGACGCCGTCCTTGGCGGTGAGGAAGAGCACCGGGAGGTGGTCGCCGGGGTGGCCGTGGACCGGGCCGGCTATCTGGCCGCGGCTGGTGCGCTCGCGCAGCTTCTCGACGACGGTGAAGCCGTCGAGGTCGGGGAGCATCACGTCGAGGACGACGAGGTCGGGGCGTTCGACGGCGATCAGGTCGAGGGCCTCGGTGCCGCTGGCGGCGGAGGCGACCCGGAACCCGGAGAACCGCAGCGAGGCGGCGAGCAGCTCGCGGATGTTGGGTTCGTCGTCGACGACGAGCAGGAAGGCCTCGCCCGGGCCGCCGGCCACCGCGGAGCCGCCTGGTGTGGTGACAGTGCCTTGCACGGGGGTTTCGCCTCCCGGTCGGACGATGGCGTTCAGCATGAGGCTAGCCCGAGGAGGCTATGCGGCATCGATGAATGTTGGATTAACACCTTATCGGTCGGTTTTTGGACGGGAAACCCCTCACGGGCAGCTTTGATGGTGTGCGCACGGGACGGGGGCTCCGGAAACGCCTCCCACGGCGTTCCCGGAACCCCCGGCCCCGGTCCGGCCCGTCCGGCCGGGTGTGCTCAGGCGAACTGGCCGGGCCGGTAGCTGCCGGCCGGCATCCGCAGGGCCACGTTGCCGCGGTTGAAGGCGTTGATCACCGCGAGGACGCCGACCAGGGCCGCCAGCTGCTCCTCGTCGTAGTGCTCGGCGGCGTTCGCCCACGCCTCGTCGGTGACCCCGGCGGTGCCGTCCGCGAGGCGGGTGCCCTGTTCGGCGATCTCCAGCGCCGCGCGCTCGGCCTCGGTGAAGACGGTCGCCTCGCGCCAGGCCGCGACCAGGTTCAGCCGGGTCGCCTCCTCGCCCGCGTGCACGGCGTCCTTGAAGTGCATGTCGACGCAGAATCCGCAGCCGTTGATCTGGCTGGCGCGCAGCTTCACCAGCTCCTGGGTGGCGAGCGGCAGGGTCGACTCCGCGAGCACCGCGTTCGCGGCGATGAGGTGCTTGTAGACCTTGCCCAGCAGCGGGCTGGCGAAGGGGTTCAGTCGGGCTTCCACGATGTGCTCCCTGGTGTCGTCGTGCGCTGTCGACCACTTGGACAGGACAGCCCGGCCGTCCGTGACATCCCCCCGGTGTGACCTGTGCCACCCGCGATCCGCAGGTCGACGATCCGCCGCGCGGGAAGTCGGCCCATCCGACTTCCCGCGCGGCTACCGGAGGTCAGGGGCGGCGGTCGTACTCGCCGGCCTTCGCGGCCCGGAGGAGGGCGGCGAAGCGGGCCCGGGTGGTGTGGATGACGACGCCGCCGTCGTCGGACTCGCGGAGTGCGATCAGATCGTCGACGGAGCGCACCTCGACGCAGGCGTTGCTCGAACCGGAGTACGTGGACTTCTGCCATGCCGGGCTAGCCATGATTGCCCTCTATCTCCTTCTTGATGGATCGGATGAAGTCACGCGAGTCCTCTTCCGAGAGGGCCACGGATGCCATCCGGTCGAGGATCTCGCGGTAGCTCGCGAGGTCGGACGGATCATCGAAGAGCGGGCAGCCGAAGCTGATGTCGATCTGCACCGTGCCCAGCTCGGGAACCGCTCCCTCGGTGTAGACGAAGTTCTCGCTGGGGCCGGGCAGCGATTCGATCCTGAACGGCACCACTCGAACCGAGATTCCCGGGCCCTCGGAGTCTTCGATGAGGGCGCCGAGCTGCTCGGCGAGCACCGTCGGGCCGCTGAACTGCATCCGGAGGGCCGCCTCGTGGATGTACGCCGTGTAGGGCGCCTCTCCTGAGCGAGCGGCCTCCTGCCTGCGCAGGCGAAAGGCCGTCCTGAGATCGACCTCAGCGCTCGGGAGCGGAGGGATGGCACGAGCGAACACCGACGCGGCATAGGCCGGGGTCTGGAGCAGCCCGGGCACGAAGGTGATCGAGTAGGTGAAGATCCTCCGGGCGTGGGCTTCGATCGCGGCGACATCGAGCAGGTCCCCGCTGAGGCTGTCGCTGTACTGCTCCCACCAGCCGACACCCCGCTCTGAGGCCATCTCGATGAGCGCGTCGATCAATGGCTCATTGGTGCAGGCGCAGGCGACCGCGATCTCTCGCAGCCGCTCCGCACCGACGGCGGACTTGCCGTTCTCCATCTGGGTCACCAGGGCAGGGGTGACGCCGAGAAGACGGGCCAGGTGGCTGCCTCCGAGGCCTGCTTGCTCGCGCATCCTCCGCAGTTCGGCACCGAGTCGGCGCTGACGAAGGGTTGGCGTTCGAAGTGCCATGGCGTCCTCTCTGCGGATACGGAGGCCAGTCTGCCGCGCGGCCTGCCTGCGGAGCCATCCGGGTGCGGGAGGTCATGCATCCCACGGGAGGAGGAACCTTCCCGCATCCTGATTAATTTTAAGAGCGAGTGCGCTATCGTCGTTTTCAGAGCGATCCGACGGATCGTCAGAGATGCCTATCCACCTGGCAGTAGGCGCGTGCTGCCCGCGCACCGAAGAGCAACCAGCCGACGTCCTGGCCTGGCTCACGGCGACATCCCCACCGCATCCCCTCTCCTCTCCCGGAGGTTCCCGTGTGCACCCGTAACTCCCCCTCCCTCACCCTCGCCCGGCAGGCCCTGCGGGACGCCCTCGCCCGATCGGGCTGGGACTCCGAGACCGTCCTCGCCGCCGAACTCGCCCTCGCCGAGCTGATCGTGAACGCCTGGCGGCACGGGGCCACCACCGCTCCGGTCGTCCTCTTCTCGCTGCTCGGCGGCACGCTCAGGGTGGTCGTCTCCGACGAGAGCGACGCGCTCCCCCAGTCCAGGACCCCGGCCGGTCTCGCCGAGACCGGCCGGGGCCTCCAGCTCGTCGAGGGCCTCACGCACCGCTGGGGCGTGGATCCGCAGAAGCGCGGCAAGAGCGTCTGGTACGAGCTGGACCGCGCCGCGTGAACCACCTCCGAGGGGTGGACCTCCTCGTCGGCGCCGTCCTCGCCGTCCTCCTCCTGCTCGCGATCGCCACCGTGGCACTCGGCGTCCTCGCCACGCTGCGGCTGCCGCGGCCGGACGACGACCGGGACGGGCTGCTCTGAGGACGCGTCGAGGCCCCCGCCCGGAGGGGCGAGGGCCTCGCGGTCGTCCGGCCTGCCGGGTCAGCCGCCGGACGGGTTCCGGTTGCCCCCTCCCGCGCCGCCTCCGCCGAAGCCGCCGAACCCGCCACCGGCTCCTCCGGCGGCGCCGGCCGCGCCCTCGACGAGCTGACTGGCCGTGTAGCCACCGTTGGCGTCGGGGGTGCCGACGACGGTCACGCTCTGGCCGGGGAGCAGGTCGGCGACCTTGCCCTCCTTGTTGAGCTGGACCTTCGTCGCGTCGCCGGTGGTGACCTTGACGGTGTTGCCGTTGGCGTCGGTGAGGTAGACGGTGGTGCCGTCGACGGCCTTCACCGTGCCGCGGGTGAAGCCCGCCTGCCCGCCCTGCCCGCCCTGGCCCTGCCCCTGGCCGCCGGCGGCTCCGCCCTGGCCGCTCCGCCGGCCGCCGTTCTGCCCGCCGGCGTTCTGGCCGTTCTGGCCGTACCCGCCGCCCGCGGCACCGGCCCCGCGCTGCTGCCCGGCGGCGCCGGCCGCCGCACCGGCCGCCGCCGCGGCGCGCGGCGACGAGCCCTTCGTCGTCCCGTTGTTCTGCTGGTACCAGACCCCGCCCGCGAAGGCGCCGCTGGCGATCACGCCGCCGGCCAGCAGCAGGCTCAGCCAGGGCAGCTTGCGGCGCGGCGGCGCGGCCAGCTCGGCGGTGACGTCGCGGGCGTCCGGCGGGGTGGCGAGCAGGGCGACCTGCTCGGCCGGGCTGCTGGTCACCGTGGCGATCTCGTTGCTCATGGGGTCCCTACTCGTGCCGGAGGGCGTCGATCGGCCGCAGTGACGCGGCCCGGTTGGCGGGGTAGCTGCCGAAGAACAGCCCGATGGCGACGGCGATGCCGAACGCGCCGAGCACGGACTCGGGGATCACCACCGGCTTGATGCCGACGATGCTGAAGTGCGAGCCGGCGATGCCGGCGGCCACTCCGAGGCCGGCGCCGAGCACCGACAACAGGGTGGACTCGGTCAGGAACTGTCCGAGGATGACGGCCCGCGGGGCGCCGAGCGCCTTGCGGATGCCGATCTCCCTGGTCCGCTCGGTGACCGTCACCAGCATGATGTTGGTGATCCCGATCCCGCCGACGAGCAGCGAGATCGCCGCCACCGCGCCAAGCAGCACGGTGAAGGTCTTGGTGGTGCTCTCCCGGGCCGTGAGCAGCGATGCCTGGCTGGTGATCCGGAAGTCCGCCTTGGTCGGGTCGGTGATCGCGTGGGTGCCGAGCAGCACCCGGGTGATCTCGGACTGGGCCGCGGTGGTGCTGTCCGCGGACGCGGCCTGCACCAGGATCTGGCTGACCGGGCCGAAGCCGGTGAAGGCGTTCTGCACGGTCGGCAGCGGGGCGACGACCACGTCGTCCGGGTCGGTGAAGCCCGTCCCGCCCTTGGCCGCCAGCACGCCGACCACGGTGAACGGGGTGCCGCCGAGGACGATGCGCTTGCCGACCGGGTCCTCGCCGGCGAACAGCTGCTTGGCGGTGGTGGCGCCGAGCACCGCGACCTTGCGCGAGCCGAGCACGTCGTCGTCGGTGAAGTACTCGCCGTGCGCGACCTTCTGGTTGGCGGTCTCGAAGTACGCCGGGTAGGTGCCGACGATCGAGCCGGGGCTGTACGAGATGTCCCCGTACAGCGCGGTGCCGCTGGTGGTCACCACGGGGGCGACCGACTTGATCGAGGCGGCGGCGTCGGCGTCGGTGGCCAGCGCCTTGGCGTCGTCGACGGTGAGCTTCCTGACCGCGGAGGCGGCGGCGCCGCGCGCCCCGCCGACCGCCGAACCGGAGCTCACGGTGAGCGAGTTGGTGCCGAGCGAGGTGATCGACTCCTTGACCGCCACCGACGAGCCGTTGCCGACGGCCAGCAGCAGGATCACGGAGGCGACACCGATCAGCACCCCGAGCATGGTGAGCGCCGAGCGCACCTTGTTGGCGCCCAGGCCGCCGACGGCGAAGCGGAGCATCTGCCAGAGGATCACGCCGGCACCCCCACTCCGCGCAGCATCGGCGGCGGCCCGTCCACCGGGGCCTGCCGGACGTCGCTGACGATCCGGCCGTCGACCAGCCGGAGCACCCGCTTGGCGTGCCGGGCGACCTCGTCCTCGTGGGTGATCAGGACGACGGTGCGGCCGGTGGTGTTCAGCGCGTCGACGAGGCCGAGGACCTCCTCGGTGGAGCGGCTGTCCAGGTTCCCGGTGGGTTCGTCGGCGAGCAGCATCGCGGGCGCGGTGACCAGCGCCCGGGCGACCGCCACGCGCTGCTGCTGGCCGCCGGAGAGCTGGTTGGGCTTGTGCCCGGCGCGCTCGGCGAGGCCGACCAGGGAGAGCGCGGCCAGCGCCCTGCGGCGCCGCTCGGCGGCCCGGACGCCGGCGTAGGCGAGCGGCAGCTCCACCTGGGCGAGCGCGGTGGTGCGCGGGATCAGGTTGAAGGACTGGAAGACGAAGCCGATCTTGCGGTTGCGGACCAGCGCGAGCTGGCCCTCGTCGAGGTGGCCGACGTCGATGCCGTCCAGCAGGTACCGGCCGCCGGTCGGGACGTCCAGGCAGCCGAGGATGTTCATCATGGTGGACTTGCCGGAGCCGGAGCTGCCCATCACGGCGACGTAGTCGCCCTGGTGGATGTCGAGGCTGACACCGAGCGGGCCGCCGGTCTCCGGGTCCTCCGGGCCGTGCAGGGCGTGCACGACGGCGTCGCCGTGCCCGTACGCCTTGGTGATGCTGCGCAGCTGGATGACCGGTGGCGGCGCCGCCGGGACGCGCTTGTCGATGACGTGACGCATGCTCAGCCCCTGCCGCCCCGGCCGGCTCCGCCGCCGCCGGTACCGCCACCGCCGCCGACGCCTGCCACACCGGCACCGGCGCCGCCGCGGCCGCCCTGGCCGCCGGCGCCCGGGAAGGAGGCGTTCGGGAAGCCGTTGCCACCGCTGGTGGTGGGCAGCTCGACCCGGTCGCCCTCCTTCAGGCCGGAGACGACCTGGACGGTGGTGTCGCCCTCGACGCCGACGCCGACGGAGACCCGCTCGGTGGAGGCGTCCTGGTGGACCACGGTCGCGGTGCGGCTGGTGCCGGTGCCGGAGAGCGCGGCGGTGGGCAGCGACAGCGCGTTGTCCGCCTCGCCGGTGATCACCTGGACGGTGGCGCTGAGACCGGTGCGCAGCGTGCTGGTGTCGCCGGTGATCTGCAGGGTGGCGGCGTACTGGACGGCCGACGAGCCGGCGCTGCCGGAGCCGCTGCTGGGCAGCGAGCTGACGGACAGGACGGTCGCGTTGAGCTTGGTGTCGGACTGCGCGTTCAGCGCGACGGTGGCCGCCTCGCCCTTCTTGAGCTTGAGCGAGTCCAGCTCGGAGAAGTTGGCGGTGACCTGCATCCCGGTCGGGTTGGTCAGCACGATGAACCCGCTCGGCGTGCCGCCCGAGGCGGTGCTGCCGCTCGACTTGGCCGTCGAACCGGAGCTGCCGGCGGTGGACCCGCTGGAGCCGCCGGTGCCGACGGTGTCGCCGACCTTCGCCGAGACGGCGGCGACGGTGCCGTCCACCGAGGCGGTCAGGGTGGTGCCGGCCAGCGCGGCCTGGGCGTTGGAGAGGTTGGTCTGCGCGGTGGCGACCTGCTGCTGCGCCTGGGCGACGGCCGCGTCGTCGACCTTGGTGGTGGTGACGGTGGTGGTCTGCGGGGCGGGCACGGTGTTGGATCCGGACCCGCGTTCGCCGGAGCCGCCGGAACCTCCGGATCCGCCGCCGGCCGGGGCGGCCGGGGCCGTGGTGGTCGCGGCAGTGGGCGTCACCGGCACGGTGGTCGTGGTGGTGACGCCGGCCTGGGCCTTGGTGAGGTTGGCGTTGGCGGTGGTGAGGGCCGCCTGGGCGGCGTCCACCTGCTGTTTGGCGGCCGTGGTGTCGACGGTGGCGAGCACCTGGCCCTTCTTCACGGCGTCCCCGATCGCGACCTTGACCGCGGTGAGCCGGCCGCCGGTGGCGAAGTCCTGGGCCGCGTCGGTCGGCGAGACCAGGGTGCCGGTTCCGGACACGGTGGCCAGGACCGTTCCCTTGGACACCGTGGCCGTCCGGGCCGGGGCCTTGGCGGCGGCGGCACTGCTGTTGCCGTTCAGGGTGGCGTACACCAGGGCGGCACCGCCCAGCAGAGCCACGCCGAGCGCGGAATTGACGAGGACGGCACCTCGCCGTCGCGGGAGCACCTTCATGGCGGACAGCTTTCCTGGGCGCTCTTGCGGAGTCCTGGGCGCCGGCTGGGAGGAGACTGGTGGGCCGGATCCGGGCATTCCGGGCGCAAGGACCGGATCACGAGGGCCGCTTGGCCGCGGCGTGGGCAGTCGTTGGCCGAACTCCCAGCGGGCTCCCAGCGATCCCCAGCCATCCGGCAGCGTCGCCGCCTGCTTCCGCGGCCCAGTGGGCGGGCGGGGCCGGCGGTCCGCGGGAACGCCGCAGGGGCGCACCGCGTGCGATGCGCCCCTGCGGGTCGCTGCCGGGCGCCGGGGTGGGCGCCGCTGGCCGGTGACGGCGCCGGTTCAGAGCGCCTTGCGGAACGCCTCCGCCACCGAGAGGAAGATCGAGTTGCCCTCGGTCTCGCCGATGGAGACCCGCACGCCCTCCGGGAACGGCCGGACGATCACGCCCGCCTCGGCGCACGCGACGGCGAACTCCTGGGAGCGCTCGCCGAGCCCCAGCCAGACGAAGTTGGCCTGCGAGTCCGGGATGTCCCAGCCCTGGGCGCGCAGCCCGGCGACCACCCGGGTGCGCTCCTCGACCAGGGTGTCCACCCGCTCCATCAGCGCGGCCTCGGCGCGCACCGAGGCGACCGCCGCGTCCTGGGCGAGCTGGTTGACGCCGAACGGGACGGCGGTCTTGCGCAGCGCGTTCGCCACCGGCTCGTGCGCGATCGCGAAGCCGACCCGCATGCCCGCGAGGCCGTAGGCCTTGGAGAAGGTGCGCAGCACGCAGACGTTCGGGCGGTCCCGGTAGAGGTCGATGCCGTTGGGCACCTCGGGGTCGCGGATGAACTCGATGTACGCCTCGTCGACGACCACCAGGACGTCGGACGGGACGGCGTCCAGGAAGCGCTCCAGCTCGGCGCGGTGGATCACGTTGCCGGTGGGGTTGTTGGGGTTGCAGACGAAGATCAGCCGGGTGTTCGGGGTGATCGCGGCGAGCATCGCGTCCAGGTCGTGGTCACCGGACTCGGTGATGGGCACCGGGACGGGGGTGGCGCCGGCCACCTGGGTGATGATCGGGTACGCCTCGAAGGAGCGCCAGGCGAACATGACCTCGTCGCCGGGGCCGGCCGTGGCGAGGATCAGCGACTGGGCGACGCCGACCGAGCCGGTGCCGGTGGCGATGTGCTCGGCGGGCACGCCGAAGCGCTCGGCGAGCACCTCGGTCAGCCCGGTGACGGCCATGTCGGGGTAGCGGTTGAACGAGCCGGCCGCCGCGACCGCCGCCTCCAGCACGCCGGGCAGCGGCGGGTACGGGTTCTCGTTCGAGGACAGCTTGTAGGCGTCGGCGCCGGCCGGCTTGCCGGGCTTGTAGGTGGGGATGCCGTCGAGGGTCGGCCGCAGCCGCGGGCCCTGCGCTGACGTACCACTGCTCACGGTCGTACTCCTTCTTCTCTCTCCGGTGCGCTCGCCCGTCACCGGTGGGATCGCCACCGTGCCCCGGGATCTCGGAACGCGCCCGGACCACCCCGGTCGGGTGCCTTGAACGATACCGACCGCGCTCACCCGTAGGGGTGAGATGCCCGGTCGGCCGATGGGCGCAGATCAGCCATTCTGCCGGGTTCCTTTGGCACATGTCAGAGGTAAGACGGCTGGTTTCGTACGGGTATCGAAGGAGCGCACCCCGGCTCACTCGCGGAGAAACGTATCTCCAAGGGCTCCCGATGCGCCGGTCACAGACCCTTGTCAGGAGCCATACGATCGGTCCGCCATGACAGCAGCAGCCAACCAGAGCGGTCGGCGTCCCACCACCTCACGGCGTCTGGAGCGGGCCGGCATCCGGGATGTGGCAGCAGCCGCCGGAGTGTCGATCACCACCGTCTCCGACGCGCTGAACGGCAAGGGCCGCCTGCCCGACGAGACCCGCAGCCGGGTGCGCGAGGTCGCCGAGCGCCTCGGCTACCGCCCCTCGGCGGCCGCCCGCACCCTGCGCACCGGGCGGTCCGGCCTGATCGGCCTGACCGTCACGACCTACGGCGAGGAACCCTTCACCTTCACCGAGTTCGCGTACTTCGCCGAGATGGCCCGGGCCGCCACCAGCGCGGCGCTCGGCCGCGGCTACGCGCTGGTGGTGCTGCCCGCCTCCTCCCGGCACGACGTCTGGGGGAACATCGCCCTCGACGGCACCGTGGTGATCGACCCGCCCGACCAGGACCCGCTGGTCAGCGAGCTGTACCGGTCCGGCGTCCCGGTCGTCAGCGACGGCAAGCCCGGCAACTGCCCGGTCACCGCCTGGGTCGACAACGACCACGAGGCCGCCGTCCTCGGCATCCTCGACCACCTCTCCGAGGCCGGCGCCCGCCGCATCGGCCTGCTCACCGGCACCAGCACCGACACCTACACCCGGCTCTCCACCGAGGCCTACCTCGGCTGGTGCGCCAAGGTCGGCCAGGAGCCGGTCTACGAGGCGTACCCCGCGCACGACCCGGCCGCGGGCGCCGTCGCCGCCGACCGGCTGCTCGCCCGCCCCGACCGGCCCGACGCCGTCTACGGACTGTTCGACCCCAACGGCACCGACCTGCTCGCCGCCGCCCGCCGCTACGGCCTGCGCGTCCCGGACGACCTGCTGCTGGTCTGCTGCAGCGAGAGCGACGTCTACGCCGCCACCGAGCCGCCCATCACCACGCTCTCGCTCAAGCCCCGCCGGATCGGCACCACCGTCGTCAACCTGCTCATCGACGCGATCGAGGGTGTCGACTCCGGTACCGGCGTCGACATCGCCCGGCTCTTCCCGCCGCGGTTCCGCACCGCCGGGACGGGCCCGCCCCCGGGCACCCTGATGCCGACCGAGCTGATCGTCCGCGCGTCCTCCCAGCGCCGGAGCCCGCGCACCACGGTCAGCCCGCCCCGGCCCCCGGGCGAGGTCTAGACCATAACGAGCCGGGACAAAACGGACCATGCGGGCGGCCCGGCTGACGCTCCGGAGGATTGGATACCCACCAGGTGACGACGCCGGGAGAGTGGTCTTCCTATGATGGGCGGATGACACCCGAGGACCGCTTCCCCGGGCCTGAACACCCCGACTCAGGCCCCCGCCACCAGCCGGACCTCGACGTGCTGCCGTACGGCACCTACTACGAACCGGAGCCGGCCACCGGCTACCCGGGCACGCCGTACGACGCGGAGACCTACAGCGGCTACGGCGGCGCCCGCTACCTGGAACAGCACTGGCCCGACGACGGACAGGGCCACGGCCACACCGTGCACGCCCAGGAGCACGGCCAGGAACACGCCCAGGCCTTCGCCCACCAGGACCACCCCGGCTACGAGCCGACCCTGCCCGACCAGCCCTCCCCGGCCCTCCAGCTGCCCGGCCGCGACGACCCGCCGACCATCGAGCTCGGCCCGCCGCTGCCCGACCCCTCCGCCCCCAGCTACCCTTACCCGGCCCCCGGCCCCGGCGAGCCCCCCGGCCCGCTCTACGTCGTCGGCGACGTGCACGGCTACCTGGAGGAACTCCGCGCCGAGCTGCGCCACCAGGGCATCATCGACGCCGACGGCCACTGGTCCGCCGGCCGCTCCCGGATCTGGTTCCTCGGCGACTTCACCGACCGCGGCCCCGACGGCATCGGCGTCATCGACCTCGTCATGCAGCTCGCCGCCGAGGCCGCCGCCGCCGGCGGCTACTGCCGCGCCCTGATGGGCAATCACGAACTGCTCTTCCTCGGCGCCGCCAGGTACGGCGACGAACCCGTCCAGTCCACCGCCGGCACGGCCTCCTTCCTCGCCGCCTGGCGCCTCAACGGCGGCCAGCAGCACGACCTCGAACGCCTCGAGGCGCACCACATCAGCTGGCTCTCCCGGCTCCCCGCCATCGCGCTGGAGGACGGCCACCTGCTGCTGCACTCCGACACCACCGCGTACCTGGAGTACGGCGAGTCCATCCCCGACGTCAACGACGCCGTCCACAGCCTGCTCGCGGACGAGGGCGTCGACGAGTGGTGGGACTGCTTCCGCCGCTTCACCAAGCGCTTCGCCTTCCGCGGCGACGCCGGGCCGACCGCCGTCCACGAGCTGCTCGACACCTACGGCGGCACCCGCATCGTGCACGGCCACAGCCCCATCCCGTACCTCACCGGCGCCGTGCACGCCGACGACGGCCAGCCCCCGCACATCCCCGGGCCCTACGTCTACGCGGACGACCTCGCGGTGGCCATGGACGGCGGCGTCACCATGGAGGGGCGCCTGCTCGTCGCCCGACTGCCCGTCAACTGACCACCCCGCCGGCAGGCTTCCGGGCCCCGCCGGGAACACCTGTTCCCGGCGCCCGGGCCGCCGCGTGCGCGCGGCCCGGGGCGCGAAATTCCGGAAACCGACTGTCAGCACGGCCGCGCCCGCCCCTACCATGAGGCACACCACACCCGGCCGCCCGTCCGGCGGCCCGCCTCCGCGCCCGTTCCGGCGTCCCGGACGGCCCCCGCGGCCCCCGGGGCGGAGCGAACGGGGTCCGCACGAACGGGGTCCCCATGAACAACCCCCCGCCACTGCTCGCCGAGGACCGCCCGGAATACGAGCGCCTCCTCGCCGAAGCCCTGCGCGACCGCACCGTCCTCACCGCCCTGCGCGCCCCCGGCGCGCTCACCACCGACCAGCTCCGCGTCCGCGCCCTGCGCGACGCCGACACCATCGCCGCGGCCGCCGGCACCGAGTACGCGCACTACACCCGGCTGCGCGACGACCTGCGCGCCACCCCGCCCGTCCCCGAGGGCACCGAGCCCACCGCCCCCGGACTGCTCACCCAGCTGCGCTCCGCCAACGGCGGCGCCGGGCTCTTCCCCGTCCTCACCGTGCTCACCCCGATCCTCGCCTGGGTCGCCGCCCTCGTCCTGCTGCTGATCGGCTACCTGCTCCGCGCCGCCGACCCGGAGCTCGTGCTCGCCCGCTCCCTGCTCACCGCGGGCTGGATCGCCCTCGCCGCCGGCGTCGCCGCGATGGCCGTCGGCATCATCGGGCTCGTCCTCACCGCCGTGCGGGACGGCGCCGGAGCGGCCCCGGCCGGCACCGACCCGGAACTCGCCGCCGAACTCGCCGCCGCCCGCCGGGAGTGGCGCACCGCACTGCGCGACCGCGGCCTGCTGCCCTACCTGCACGCCGGCCTGCCGGCCGTGCCCGCCGCCCCCGCCGCGGGCGGGCCCGGCGTCCGGCCCGAGTTCAGCAGCCCCGACTTCACCGGGCCCGGCTACAGCTCCCCCTCGTTCACCAGCCCCGGCCCCGACGGCAGTGGCGACCCGGGCGTCCCCGGCCCGCGCCCCGCCTTCACCACCCCCGACTTCACCGGGCCCGGCTACAGCTCGCCCTCCTTCACCAGCCCCGACGACGTCCCCTGACGAGGACGCGGACCGGCCCGCGCTCCCCCCTCCGGAGCGCGGGCCGGTCGTGTCGGCGGCGGGGCTCAGTCCGCCAGCGGGAGGTAGACCCGGTTGCCCTGGGCCGCGAACTCCTCGGACTTGGCCTGCATACCGGCCAGCGCCTCGGCGTCGAACCCGCTGGCGACGGCGGTGGAGCCGTCGCCGTGCTCGTCGCGGATCTTCTGGGAGATCTTCATCGAGCAGAACTTCGGGCCGCACATGGAGCAGAAGTGCGCGGTCTTGGCGGGCTCGGCGGGGAGGGTCTCGTCGTGGAACTCGCGGGCCGTCTCCGGGTCGAGGGCCAGGTTGAACTGGTCCTCCCAGCGGAACTCGAAGCGGGCGTCCGAGAGCGCGTCGTCCCACGCCTGGGCACCGGGGTGGCCCTTGGCGAGGTCGGCGGCGTGGGCGGCGATCTTGTAGGTGATCACGCCGGTCTTGACGTCGTCGCGGTTGGGCAGGCCCAGGTGCTCCTTGGGCGTGACGTAGCAGAGCATCGCGGTGCCCCACCAGGCGATCATCGCGGCGCCGATGCCCGAGGTGATGTGGTCGTAGCCGGGGGCGACGTCGGTGGTGAGCGGGCCGAGCGTGTAGAACGGCGCCTCGTCGCAGATCTCCTTCTGGAGATCCATGTTCTCCCGGATCTTGTTCATCGGGACGTGGCCGGGGCCCTCGATCATCACCTGGACGTCGCGCTCGCGGGCGATCCGGCCGAGCTCGCCGAGGGTCTGCAGCTCGGCGAACTGCGCCTCGTCGTTGGCGTCGGCGATGGAGCCCGGGCGCAGGCCGTCGCCCAGCGAGAAGGTGACGTCGTAGGCCGCGAGGATGTCGCAGAGCTCCTCGAAGTTCGCGTAGAGGAAGTTCTCCTGGTGGTGCGCCAGGCACCAGGCGGCCATGATCGAGCCGCCGCGCGAGACGATGCCGGTCTTGCGGCGGGCGGTCAGCGGGACGTACCGCAGCAGCACGCCGGCGTGGACGGTCATGTAGTCGACGCCCTGCTCGCACTGCTCGATGACGGTGTCCCGGTACACCTCCCAGCTGAGCTCCTCGGCCCTGCCGTCGACCTTCTCCAGGGCCTGGTAGAGCGGCACCGTGCCGATCGGCACGGGGGAGTTGCGCAGGATCCACTCGCGGGTGGTGTGGATGTTGCGGCCGGTGGAGAGGTCCATGACGGTGTCGGCGCCCCAGCGGGTGGCCCAGGTCATCTTCTCCACCTCCTCCTCGATCGAGGAGGTGACGGCGGAGTTGCCGATGTTGGCGTTGATCTTCACCAGGAAGTTGGTGCCGATGATCGCCGGCTCCACCTCGGGGTGGTTCACGTTCACCGGGATGACGGCCCGGCCGCGGGCCACCTCGTCGCGCACGTACTCGGGCTCCAGACCCTCGCGCAGTGCCACGAACTCCATCTCCGGGGTGGTCACCCCCCGCTTGGCGTAAGCGAGTTGGGTGACGGCGGCACCTCCGCGGCCGCGCAGCGGACGGCGCGGGCGGCCGGGGAAGACGGCGTCGAGGTTGCGCAGGTTCCCGCCGCGCGGCGAGGTGTGCTTGATGCCGTCGTCCTCGGGGCGCGCCTCCCGGCCGTCGTACTCCTCGACGTCGCCGCGCTGGCGGATCCAGGAGTCGCGCAGGGCCGGCAGGCCGCGCCGCACGTCGGGCTCGTAGGCCGCGTCGGTGTACGGGCCGGAGGTGTCGTACAGCGGGACGGTCCGGCCGTTGGTGAGCTGCACCTCGCGGTACGGGACCCGCAGATCGGGTCGGGACCCCTCGCGGTAGGCCTTGCGCCAGGCCGGGGTGGGGTAGCCGGTGCCCGCGCTGGTGACGGCGGAGCCGTCGGCGTCGGTGCTGCGGGCAGACTTCGGCTGTGCGTCGAACGTGGTCATCTGACCTCATACTCCCTACGCCGGCATTACCCGGTCCAGGTTCCTGCGGTCGACGCAGCCGTCGGTCCGTCCGTCGACGGTCCGGTCAGCGTCCTCTCAGCCCGGTGCTCCGAGCTCCCGCGTCCACAGGCGGTGTTGCCTGCACATGACGCCCAACACCGTAGCGAGCCGATCGCCGCAGGTCCAGAGGGGGTCCACGGACGGCGGGGCGGGAGCGGCGGACCGGGCCGGCCGGGCGCGCGGCGGCCGGGAACGCCCGAGGCCCGGTACCCCGCGCGGGGTACCGGGCCTCGGGGGTGCCGGTCTCAGCCCTTGGCGGCCTTCTTGACCAGGACCACCACGGCGGCGGCGATGCCGACCACCACCAGCACCTTGATCACGATCGCCAGCAGGGCGCCCACGACGCCGAAGACGAATCCCACGACGTTCCAGAGCAGCACCAGGACCAGCACCGGGATGACGATGTTGCGCACCCAGGAGGGCAGCGACTTCCAGAGCTCAGCCATGTCCGTTCCTTCTCTCCCCGTGGGGTCGGCTGCCTGACCGGTGCCGTCTCCCGCTTGCTTTCGGTACGTCGATCGTACGGGGGCCGGGGTGCCGGAACGAGGGCCCGCAGCCCGGAGAGAACCCGGAGATCACCCCGACCCGGAGACCGGGGAAACCCTGGTCAGAGCCCGGGGAGGACTCCCGGAGAAGCCCCCGGAGGAGCCCCCGGGAGCGGCCCCGGAAGGCCCGGGCCGCGGTCCGGCCGGCCGTCAGACCGGCCAGCGCTCCCCGCGCCAGGCCGCGTCCCAGAACATCCACTCGTACCGCGAGGTGGTGACGAAGTGCTCGACCACGCGGCGCCGTTCGGCCGGGGACACCTCCTCGCCGAGCCGGTCGGTGAGCGCCAGCACCCGGCGCACCACGGACTGGAAGGCCTCGTCGCCGTACGTGGCGATCCACTTGGCGTACAGCGGATCGGGCGAGCCCTGGGCGAGCAGCGCCTCCCCGACCCGGGCGTAGATCCAGTAGCAGGGCAGCACCGCGCCGACCGCCTCGGCGAAGGAACCGCCGTAGACGGTGGCCAGCAGGTAGCTGGTGTAGGCCCGGGTGGTGGGCAGCACCGGCTCGGCGGCGGCCTGTTCGGCGCTGTCGCCGAAGGCCGTCATGAACTCGGCGTGCATGCCCTGCTCCGCGGCCAGCGCGCCGACCGCGTCGTCGGCGAAGGCCCGCACGTCCGCCTCGCCGGGTGCCTTGGCGGCGCAGACCGCGAGCGCCCGGGCGTAGTCGCGCAGGTAGTGCGAGTCCTGGACGACGAAGTGGCGGAAGGCGGCGCGCGGCAGGGTGCCGTCGGTGAGGCCGCCGATGAAGGGGTGGGCGAGGATCTCGGCGTACACCGGCTCGATGGCCGCCCAGAGTTCTTCCGTCAGGCTCATGCTCATGCCCCGACCCTAAGGCGTGCCCCGTGGATCACCGCCGGGGCCGGTCGCCGGGGCCGGTCGCCGGGGCGGGCCCGGAGCGGCGGCCGGAGCGGCGGCCGGCCGGCTCAGGCCTCCGGCGGCGAGAACACCACCAGCACCCGGAGTTCCTCGGTGACGTGGTGGAAGCGGTGCGGGGTGCCGGCCGGGACGTAGACGACGGTGCCGCGCGCGACGGTGGCGGTCTCGGCGCCGACGGTCAGTTCGGCGCGGCCGCTGATCACCTGGTAGATCTCGTCCTGGTCGTGCGCGGTCTGCGGGTCGGTCGCTCCGGGGGCGAGCGCGTAGAGCCCCGCGGACATCCGCGGTTCGCGCAGGAACCGCAGGTAGGCACCGTCGTTGGCCGCGCGTTCGGCGTCCAGCCCGTCCAACCGGAACAGCTTCACGCCGCCGTCCTCCCTCGTCCGTCCGTGGTGGGGTCGCTCGCATTCAACACCACCGGAGGCGGCGCCGGCCGTCCGCGGGGAGGCGCCGGGCGGGGCACCGGGAGCGGGGAGGCACGCCGGGGGAGCTTCCCCCGGGGCCTCGGGGCCTGCCACTCTTGGGCGCCATGAAGGGTTTCGTCATCAAGACACTGATCAACGCGGTGGCCATCTGGGTCGCCGCCTGGATCGTCACCGGTATCCAACTCGCCGACGGCAAGGCCGACTGGCAGCACAAGACGCTGACGGTGCTCGCCGTCGCCCTGGTCTTCGGCCTGGTCAACTTCCTCATCAAGCCGCTGGTCAAGCTGTTCTCGTTCCCGCTGTTCATCCTCACGCTGGGCCTGATCACCTTCGTGATCAACGCCCTGATGCTCTGGCTGACCTCCTGGGCGTCGGGGAAGCTGGAACTGGACTTCAACGTCACCGGCTTCGTTCCCGCGCTGCTCGGTGCGCTGATCATCAGCCTGGTCTCCTGGGGCCTGCACCTGGCCCTGGACGACGACTGAGCCCCTCCACCGGCCCCCGAGGGGCCCGCACCCGGGTGACGGCCCGGGCGCGGGCCCCTCTCGTTCCCGGTGCCGGCCCGGCGGGCCGCTCAGCCCGCGTTCTCGCGTCCGCCGAGGATGGCCGCGAGCTGGGCGTCGAGCTCCCGCCCGGCCGTCTCCCGGCCGGTCGGCACCAGCCGTTCGGTGCCCGCCAGGAAGGCGAGCACCGGCGCCGCGGCGGCCCGCAGCACGGCGGCGCCCTCCGGCGAGCGCAGCACGATGCGGAGCTCGTCCGGGTCACCGTCGGCGGGGTGGACGCGGACGTCCCCCTCGCCGCACGGGCGGCCGAGGCCGTGCAGCAGCAGCCCGCGCGCGAACACCCAGGTGACCGGGTCGTCGCCGGACAGGTGGAAGGTCAGGCGGACGGCGTACGGGTCGGCGGCCCGGTACTCCAGGTCCGCCAGGACGCGGAGGGAGAGCTCGCGCGAGACGACGAGGCTCATCTCGAGGTGGGCCTGGACGGTGCTCTGCTGCATGGCGCCGGTACCTCTCCTTCTGCCCGGCCGGTGGGGTGCGGCCGGTCCGCCGGCCGCCGGCCGTGCGGTTCGCTGACGTGTCGCCGGGACGCCGGGCCGGGGAGCACGGCGACCGGGCGGATCGTGCGGCATTCGGGCGGACCGACCGGTTCGGACGGGTTTCGCCCGGACCGCCCCGCGGGAGACTCCCGCACAACGCTCCCGCCCCGGAGGTCGCCATGGGCCCCGCCAACCGAATCCCGCCGCCCCGCCCGGTGGTCAAACGCACCGCGCGGGCGATCCTGCTGGAGCTCGACCCGGCCGACCCGTACGGCCCGGCCTCGATCGTGCTGATCCGGCGGGTCCGGCCGGGCTCGCCGCACCCGTACTGGATCACCCCCGGCGGCGGCGTCGAACGCGGTGACCGCACGGTGGTCGAGGCGCTGCACCGCGAGGTGGACGAGGAGCTCGGCGGCAAGATCACCGACGTGGTGCCCGCCTTCGTCGACACCATCAGCCACACCCACCACGACGACGGCACGCTGCTCCACCCGCACGGGGTCAAGGTGCAGCACTTCTTCGTCTGCCGGCTCGCCTCGATGGACCTCGACCGGCGGCACGGGCCCGAGGTGGACGAGCCCAACGGCGAGTACCAGGTGGTGCGGCTGCCGTTCACCCGCGAGGGCGTGACCTCCGTCAACGTCGTCCCGCCACGGCTCCGGGCGTACCTGGCGGCCAACATCGAGGGCGTCCGCGCGCTGCTGGCACCCGATCTGGGCTAGGGCGTGTCTTTCGGATCACGCCAGGCGGTCGCCGCCGGGGCACGCACTCCCCCAGCCTTCGGCCGGGGGTACCCCCACGCCGGCTTCTCGTCAGTCGCCGATGGCCCCCAGCCTGGCGGCCGGGAGGTGCCCCCACCGCATGGACTCCCTCCTCGGCGCCGCCGATGCACGCACCCCAACGACGCCCGCTGATCCGACGTGATCCGAAAGACACACCCTAGGGCGTAGGGGCGTCCCGGTTCGCCGGGCGTCCGGCCCGTTCGGCGGTCCGTGCTCCCGTCCGTTCAACCCGCCGCGAGGTCGCCGACCAGGTCGTGCCGGATCCACTCGGCCGCGACGCCCGACCGCAGCAGCACCCCGACGCCCCGCCGGACCATCGCGGGCGGCCCGCTGAGGAAGGCCTGCCGACCGCTCCACGGCCCGAACCGGCCGACCACCTCGGGCAGTTCGCCGGTCATCGCGCCACCGGACGGCCCGCTGCCGGAGAGCACCGGCCGCACCGTGAGCCACGGGTGCCGGCGGGCCAGCTCCTCCAACCCGTCCAGCTCGTAGAGGTCCGCCGCGCGGCGGGCGCCGTAGAAGACGTCCATGCTGCGCACCGGCGTGCCGCGCTCGGCGACCTCCTCGACCAGGGCGCGGATCGGCGCGATGCCGGTGCCGCCGCCCAGGCAGAGCAGGTCCGCCCCGGCGCCGTGGTCGACGGTCATCGAGCCGGCCGCCGGGCCGAGCCGCAGGACGTCGCCGGGCGCCGCCCGGTGCACCAGGGCGTTGCTCACCCAGCCCGCCTGGACGGCCTTGACGTGGAAGGTCAGCAGGCCGTCCGGGCGGGGGGCGGAGGCGAACGAGAAGTGCCGCCACACCCGGGGCCACCAGGGCGTCTCCAGGCTGGTGTACTGCCCGGCCCGGTACGGGTAGGCCTGGTCGGGGCGGACGGTGATCACCGCGACGTCCCGGGTGCGGCGTTCGTGCCGGACCACCTCGCCCTGCCACCACGGCGGCGAGGTCCGGGCGGCCTCCTCGGCGGCCTCGATCATGATCGACGACACCAGCCGGTAGACCCGGCGCCAGGCCAGCTCGGTCTCGGCGTCCCAGCGGCCGCCCGCGTACCTGGCCAGCGCCTGCACCAGGCACTCGCCCACCGGCCCGTAGTGCCCGGTCAGGGTGCCGTACCGGCGGTGGCCGCGGCCGAGCCCGCTCAGGTAGACGCGCAGGCCCTCCGGGTCGTCGGCGCTGCGGGCGGCGGCCAGCAGCGCCCGGAACAGGCGGTCGCGCTGGACGTCCATGGCGGCCGGGAAGAGCGCCCGGACCTCGGGGTGGTGCAGGAAGATCAGCGCGTAGAAGTGCGCGGTGGCCCGGTCGGCGAGCGGCTCGACCACCGCCAGGCTGGCCCGGATCAGTTCGACGTCCCGTGCGGTGGGCGGGAGTTCGGCGGCCGAGTGGTTGTGCGCCGGGTCGGGCAGGGCGGCCGGCCGGCCCTCGGCGAGCGTCTGGACGGCCCAGGCCTGGCTCCAGCTGTCGCCCGGGCCGGCCCAGTTGAGGCCGGGGGCATCGGTGAACAGCGGCTGGAACGCGGCGGCGGGCGGCGCGGCGACGGGCTCCGGGTAGCTCGGCGCGGGGACGACCGGCGGCCGGGCCGGCGGTTCGGGCACGGCCGGCCGCACCGGCTCGACGGCCACCGGCGGCAGGACGGCCGTCGGCGGACCGGCATCGGACGGCGCCGTCAGCACCGGCAGGACGGCCGTCGGCGCCTCCGGCGCGGCCGGGGGCGGGAGGTCGGGCGGGTCGAGCGGCATCGGCGGCCGTTCGTACCGGGCCGCCGGCGCCACCCCGTACGCCTGCGCGGGCGCGGCCCCCTGTGCCGGCCCGAGGGCGTCCCCGGGCGTCCGCGCCACCGTCGCGTCGGGCGGGAGCTCCGGCAGGCCCGGGACGGAGGCGGCTCCCCCCGCGCCGTGCCCGGTGCGGACCAGAAGTGTTCTGCGGGACTTCACCGCAACATTTCGAGTACCCAAGAGAATCGTTTCGCCTCCGGCCGGCCTGTGCCACCACCTGGCTTGTCCCTGTTGACGCCTAGGCAGCGTGGCACGCCCGAAGTGCTCATCCGACAAATCACGCGAAGCCCGGACACCCGGGCCGGGGACGCGCTACTCTCACCCGACCTACGGCCGGACGCCCCGGGCACGGAGTCCGCGCCCGGGGCGTCCCGACCTGCCGGAACGGCTCCCCGACAGAGCCGCCCCGCCCCTGGAGACGACCTCAGAGCTGCCGCAGCAGCGTCCCCGGCCGCTCCACGCAGTCCGCGACGAACCGCAGGAAGCCGCCCGCGGTGCCGCCGTCGCAGACCCGGTGGTCGAAGGTGAACGACAGCTGCACGACCTCGCGCACCGCCAACGCCCCCTCGTGCACCCAGGGCTTGGCGATGATCCGGCCCACCCCGAGCATCGCCGCCTCGGGGTGGTTGAGGATCGGGGTGGAGCCGTCCACCCCGAACACCCCGTAGTTGTTCAGGGTGAAGGTGCCACCGGTCAGCTCGGCCAGGGAGAGCGAGCCGTCCCGGGCCGAAGCCGTCAACCGCCCGAGCTCCTCGCCGAGCTGTTCGGTCGTCCGGGCGTGGGCGTCGCGCACCACCGGCACCACCAGGCCCCGCTCGCCCTGGGCGGCGAAGCCCAGGTGCACCGCGGAGTGCCGCACGATCGCCGAACCGTCCTCCGTCACGCTGGAGTTGAGCTCCGGGAAGCGGCCCAGCGCGACGGTGCAGATCCGGGCAAGCAGCGCCAGCACACTCACCTTCGGGCCCGGCGTGGCATTCAACTGCCGCCGCAGCGCCATCAGTTCGGTGGCGTCCGCGTCCACCCAGCAGGTCGCGTCGGGGATCTCCCGGCGGCTGCGGCTGAGCTTCTCGGCCACCGCCTTGCGCAGGCCGCGCAGCGGGACGACCTCCTCCCGCCCGTCCGGCGCGGGCGCGGCCGGGGCCGCCGCCTTCGCCGCGACCGCCCGGTCGACGTCCGCCCGCATGATCAGCCCGTCCGGGCCGCTGCCGGTCAGCCCGGCCAGGTCGACCCCCTGCTCCCGGGCCAGCCGCCGTACCAGCGGCGAGATCACCGGCACCACCGCGGGCGCGGCCGGGCCGGACCGCAGTACGGGGGCGGGGGCCGGCACGGCGGGGGCGGTCGCCACGGCGACCGGGGCGGCGGCGCCCACGGCCGGCACCCCCACCCGGCGCCGCCGACCGCCCTTGCCGGTCTCCGCCACGCCGTACCCGACCAGCGGCCGCTCCACCTGCTCGGCCGGCTCCCCCGGCAGCACCGGGCCGTCCGACGGAGCCACCGCCACCGTCACCAGCGGCGCGCCCACGGCGATCTCCTCGCCGGGCTCGCCGTACCGGGCGGTGACCACGCCGCCGTACGGGCAGGGCACCTCCACCACGGCCTTGGCCGTCTCCACCTCCACCACCGGCTGGTCGACCGCGATCACCTCGCCGACCTCGACCATCCAGCGCACCACCTCCGCCCCGGTGAGACCCTCACCGAGGTCGGGCAGCTTGAACTCGCGCACGACGGGCATCATCCTCGGTCCTCCCACTGCAGCCGGGCGACCGCGTCCAGGATCCGGTCCACCCCGGGCAGGTGGTGGTGCTCCAGCATCGGCGGCGGGTACGGGATGTCGAAGCCCGTCACGCGCAGCACGGGCGCCGCCAGGTGGTGGAAGCAGCGCTCGGTGACCCGGGCGGCGATCTCCGAACCCGTACCGCCGAAGCCGCTCGCCTCGTGCACCACCACGGCCCGGCCGAGCGAGCGCACCACCCGGCAGACCGTCTCGTCGTCGAACGGCACCAGCGTGCGCAGGTCCAGCACGGCGAGGTCCCAGCCCTCGGCCTTCGCCGTCTCCGCCGCCTCCAGGCAGACCGGCAGCGACGGGCCGTAGGTGATCAGCACGGCGGAGGTGCCGGGGCGGCGCAGGACCGCCCGGCCGACCGGCTCCACCGGCACCGCCGGATCGAACCCGTCCTTGCCCCAGTAGAGCCGCTTGGGCTCCAGGAAGACCACCGGGTCGTCCGAGGCGATCGAGGCGCGCAGCAGCCCGTACGCGTCGGCCACCGTGGCCGGCGTGACCACGTGCAGGCCGGGCGTGCTGGTGTAGTACGCCTCGGAGGCGTCGCTGTGGTGCTCGACGCCGCCGATGCCGCCGCCGTACGGGATCCGGACGGTGATCGGCAGCGGGAGCCGGCCCCCGGTGCGGTTGCGCATCTTGGCGACGTGCGAGAACAGCTGCTCCAGCGCCGGGTAGGCGAAGGCGTCGAACTGCATCTCGACCACCGGGCGCAGCCCGTACATCGCCATGCCGATCGCCGTGCCGAGGATGCCGGCCTCGGCCAGCGGGGTGTCCAGGCAGCGGTCGGGGCCGAACTCGGCGGTCAGCCCGTCGGTGATCCGGAAGACGCCGCCGAGCGCGCCGACGTCCTCGCCGAGCACGTGGACCGTCGGGTCCTCGCGCAGGGCGTCGCGCAGCGCGGCGTTGAGCGCCTGCGCCATGGTGGCGGTGCGCGCACCGGCGGGGCGGGCCGCGGCGGCCCGGGCCGGGGCGGCGGGCGACGGGTGGGAGGTCGGGGACATCAGTGCTGCACCTCGGCCTCGGCGGCCAGCTCGGCGGACAACTGGGCGGCCTGCTCCCGCAGCTGCGGGGTCGGCTCGGCGAAGACGTGGGCGAAGAGCGACATCGGGTCCAGCTCGGGATCGGCGTGGAACTCGGCCCGCATCCGGGCCGCCAGCGCCTCCGCCTCGTCCGCCGCGGCCTGCACCAGCGCGTCGTCCAGCACCCCGAGCCCGCGCAGCGCGCGCTCCATCAGCAGCACCGGGTCGTGCTCGCGCCAGGCCTCCACCTCGGGCTCGGTGCGGTAGCGGGTGGCGTCGTCGGCGTTGGTGTGCGCCTCGACCCGGTAGGTCAGCGCCTCGACCAGGGTCGGACCGCCGCCCGTGCGGGCCCGCTCGACCGCCTCGGCGAGGACGCCGTGCACGGCGGGCGCGTCGTTGCCGTCCACCAGCCGGCCCGGCATCCCGTAGCCGACGGCCTTGTGGGCCAGGGTCGGCGCGGCGGACTGCGCGCTGAGCGGCACGGAGATCGCGAAGCCGTTGTTCTGCACCAGGAAGACCACTGGGGCCCGGAGCACCGCGGCGAAGTTCAGCGCCTCGTGGAAGTCGCCCTCGCTGGTGCCGCCGTCGCCGAGCATGGCGAGCGCCACCACCGGGTCGCCGCCCAGCCGGGCGGCGTGCGCCAGCCCCACGGCGTGCGGGGCCTGGGTGGCCAGCGGGGTGCAGAGCGGGGCGGTGCGGCTGGCGCGCGGGTCGTAGCCGGTGTGGGCGTTGCCGCGCAGCAGGGTGAGCGCCTCCAGCGGGTCGACGCCCCGGGAGACCACCGCGAGGGTGTCCCGGTAGCTGGGGAACAGCCAGTCGCGCTCGCCGAGCACCAGTGCGGCGGCGACCTGGCAGGCCTCCTGGCCGGTGGACGCCGGGTACACGGCGAGCCGGCCCTGCTTGGTCAGGGTGGTGGCCTGCTGGTTGTAGCGGCGGCCGACCACCAGGCGGCGGTAGAGCTCGCGCAGCAGCGCCGGGTCGTACTTCTCCAGCTCGGGGGTGCCGAGCACCCGGACGGGGGAGACGTCCGGGAGCAGGGGGGCCGGATCGGAGCGCGGGGCGGTGGCCCCGGGCTCCCAACCGGGCACCGCCGTGTGGTGTCTGTGGTCGAGAACGGTCATCTCGGGGCACCTCCTGGGGTGGCGGGGGCTCCCTACCGATTGTTCGGTCGTCTGTTCATCTTGACCAGAAGCGTGACAAGGTGGTGGACATTCGGCCCGTTCGGCGGTCGACTGGTGGCAGTGCGTCCAATCGGTGAGGGTGGGGGGTCATGTCGGCTGAACAGATGTCCAGACTCGACCGGGTCGACCGGTCGATCCTGCGGCTGCTGCAGCAGGACGGTCGCGCCTCCATCCGCTCGGTGGCCGAGCGGGTGCACGTGTCCCGGGCCAACGCGTACGCCCGGATCTCCAGGATGGTCGAGGACGGCGTCATCCGCGGCTTCACCGCTCGGGTCGACCACGAACGGGCAGGTCAGGGCGCGTCCGCGTACATCACCCTGAAGATCGTGCAGAACTCCTGGCGGACGGTCCGGGAGCAGCTCCTGGAGCTCCCCGGGGTCGCCCACATCGCCCTGGTCGGCGGGGACTTCGACGTCCTGCTGCTGGTGCACACCGCCGACAACCACGCCCTGCGGGAGCTCGTGCTCAACCGCATCCAGTCCATCCCGCAGGTGCTCGGCACCCGGACCATGCTGATCTTCGAGGAGACCGACCAGGTCCCCCCGCTCTGAGCGGCGCCGGGGGCGGCGCTAGCGGGCGCGCAGGCCGTCGAAGGCCAGGTGGACGACCGCGTCCGCGACGCCGTCGGCGCCGCGCAGGCCCGGCCGGTACCACTCCACGATCGAGTTGATCATCCCGAACAGCAGCCGGGTGGCCAGCCGGGGCTCGACGTCCGCGCGCAGCGAGCCGTCCGCGACGGCCGCCCGCAGCAGCTCGGCGACCTGGTGGTCGAAGTCCCGGCGCCGCTCCAGCGCCCACAGCTCGGTGGCCGTGTTGCCGCGCACCCGCAGCAGCAGGGTCACGTACGGCAGCTCCGCCAGCAGCACCTCGGCGGTGCGCCGCACCACGTGCTCCAGCCGCTCCACCGCGGGGCCCTCGACCGCCGCCGGCTCGGACAGGATCGCGAACAGCCCGTCCAGCGCCCGCCCGACGGCCAGCCGCAGCAGCTCCTCCTTGCCGCGGACGTGGTGGTAGATGGACGACTTGGAGATCCCGGCGGCCCGGGAGAGGTCCTCCATCGAGGTGCCGTCGTAACCGCGCTCGTTGAAGACGTCGACGGTCACCGCGAGCAGTGACTCGACGGTGTAGGCGGTGCGCGTGGTGTGATCGGCCATCCCCCGAGTATCCCCGGCCCCCCGGCGCCGTACGCGATCGGGTCGGCCCGGTGCGCACCGTCCGCGGTCCGCACGGGCTCTGCTCCACACGGGCTCTGGTCCACACCAGCTCTCAGGGGCAGGGCCTAGACTCTGCGGACGATCGTCCACGTCCAGCAGGTGGGGTCCAGTCCGATGAACGCAATACCGGCCGTCGCCTCCGACGCGCCCGAGCAGCGCAGCGACGAGCCGGAGGGCGTTCCCGGCGGTTGGCGGGAGCACGCCCGGGCCCTGGTGGTCCGGTTCGGCCCGGCGGTGTGGTGCTACGCGGTGCTGAAGCTGATCGGCTTCACGGTCTTCATGAAGCTGCTCTCCTTCTCCGGCGACTACATCAAGAAGCACCCCCGGTTCGGCGGCGGTGCCAATCCGTGGGACGTCCTGGCCAGCTGGGACGGCTGGTGGTACCAGCAGGTGGCCGAGTTCGGCTACCACCCCGCGCTGATCCCGGTCCCGAACGGCCCGGTGGGCTTCACCGTCGAGCAGAACTCCGCCGCGTTCTTCCCGCTCTACCCGGGCCTGATGCGGATGACCTCGGACGTCACCGGCCTCGGCCTGTACGGCGCCGGGATGCTGGTGTCGGTGGTGGCCTCGCTGTTCGCCGCCGCCGGGATCTACGCGGTGGTGGACCGGATGGCCGGCCCGAAGGCGGGCGTGATCGCGGCCGGGATCTGGGCGATCGCCCCGGGCTCGGGCGCCGAGTGGGCGATCTACTCGGACTCGCTGTTCGTCGCGCTGGCCGCCTGGGCCTGCTACTGCGTGATGAGCAGGCAGTGGGTCGCGGCCGGCGTGATCACCCTGGTCGCCGGGCTGAACCGGCCGACGGCCGCGGCGCTGATCGGCGCGGTCGGGCTGGCGGCGCTGGTCGAGCTGTACCGGCGCGACAGCGGCGTGCTGCGCCCGCTGGCCGCGGTGGTGCTGGCCCCGGTCGGCCTGCTCGGCTACGTCGCCTGGGTGGGCTGGCGGATGGGCGAGTGGGGCGGCTACTTCCGGCTGCAGCACGACGCCTGGCTGCACTACTTCGACTGGGGTCAGGGCACCTGGGCGGCGATGCGGGGCGTGCTGCTGGGGCGCAACGACTACCCGTTCGCGTTCCCGGTGCCGGACCTCTTCGCGACCCTGATCGTGCTGGCCCTGCCGGCCCTGGTGGTGCTGCTGGTCCGGCTGCGCCCGCCGCTGGTGCTGACCGCCTACACGCTGGCCACGATCGTCTCGGTGCTCGGCAGCCTGGGCATCTTCGGCAACGTCTCGCGCTACCTGCTGCCGGCGTTCCCGCTGTTCATCGCGCTGGCGGTGGCGATGCGCAAGCTCAGCTGGCCGGTGCTGGCGGCGGTGCTGGGTACCGGGGCGATCGCCTCGGGCTGGTTCGCCGGGTACGTCATCTTCGAGCTGGGCGTTCCGTAGACCGACCACCGCTCCAGGCCCCCGGGGGCGCGTCCGCGACGGACGCGCCCCCGCGTGCTTCCCGGATTCGCGACCGCTGCACCCTCTTGAGCCGACCGATCGTTCGGTTACTCTGTGACGTGTCCCGTCCTCCCCTCTGAGGAGCGCACAGATGTCCGCAGCGGTCACCCACCCCCTCGTCGGCGAACTGGTCGAGCGCCACCAGGCCACCCTGGACGCCGCCCTCGACGCCGCCGCCAAGCGCGACTACTGGTCGCCCTACCCCGAGTTCCCCAAGGCGTACGGCGAGAACGGCCCGGCGGACGGCAAGGCCGCCTTCGACGGCCTGCTCGGCCGGCCGTTCGCCCTCGACGGCCACCCCGCCGACGGCGACCTGGTCGGCGGCGAGGCCTCCCCGTACGGCCTGGAGCTGGGCGTCGGCTACCCGCACGCCGAGCCGGACGCGCTGATCGCCGCGCTCGCCGCCGCCCGCCCCGGCTGGGCCGCCGCCACCCCGCTGGAGCGCGCCGCCGTCTGCCTGGAGATCCTGCACCGGATCAACGCCCGCTCCCACGAGTTCGCCCAGGCCGTCATGCACACCACCGGCCAGGCCTACGGCATGGCCTTCCAGGCCGGCGGCCCGCACGCCCAGGACCGCGGCCTGGAGGCCGTCGCCTACGCGTACGCCGAGCAGACCCGACTGCCCCGCCGGGCCGGCTGGACCAAGCCGCAGGGCAAGCGCGACCCGCTGGTGATGACCAAGGAGTTCACCGTCGTGCCGCGCGGCCTCGCGCTGCTGATCGGCTGCAACACCTTCCCCACCTGGAACGGCTACCCCGGCCTGTTCGCCTCGCTGGCCACCGGCAACCCGGTGCTGGTCAAGCCGCACCCGCGGGCCGTCCTGCCGCTCGCGCTGACCGTCCGGATCGCCCGCGAGGTGCTCGCCGAGGCCGGCTACGACCCCAACACGGTCTGCCTGGCCGTCGAGCACGAGGGCGGCACCGTCGCCCAGACCCTCGCCGTCCGCCCCGAGATCCGGCTGATCGACTACACCGGCTCCACCGCCTTCGGCGACTGGCTGGAGGAGCACGCCCGGCAGGCCGAGGTCTACACCGAGAAGGCCGGCGTCAACGCGGTGGTCATCGACTCCACCGACGACTACAAGGGCATGCTGGGCAACCTGGCCTTCGCGCTCTCGCTCTACAGCGGCCAGATGTGCACCACCCCGCAGAACCTGCTGATCCCGCGCACCGGCATCAGCACCGACCAGGGCGACAAGTCCTACGACGAGGTCGTCGCCGACCTCGCCGCCGCGATCGAGGGCCTGCTCTCCGACGACGCCCGCGCCGCCGCCGTCCTCGGCGCCGTGGTCAACCCGGGCGTGCTGCAGCGCTCGGCCGCCGCGGCCGGCGGCGAGTACGGCGAGCTCGCGCTCGCCCCGCGCGCGGTCACCTCCGCCGAGTTCCCCGGCGCGACCGTCCGCACCCCCGCGCTGGTCAAGCTGGACGCCGACAAGCCGGACGACCGCGCGGTCTTCCGCACCGAGTGCTTCGGCCCGGTCTCCTTCGCCGTCGCCGTCGAGTCCACCCCGGCCGCCGTGGAGCTGCTGCGCACCACCGTCCGCGAGAAGGGCGCCATGACCGCCACCGGCTACACCACCTCGCCCGAGGTGGAGGGCCTGCTGGTCGAGGCCGCGCTCGACGCCGGCGTCTCGCTGTCGCTCAACCTGACCGGCGGGGTCTACCCCAACCAGACGGCGGCCTTCTCCGACCTGCACGGCACCGGCGCCAACCCGGCCGCCAACGCGGCCTACTGCGACGGCGCGTTCGTCGCCAACCGGTTCCGCACGGTGGAGGTCCGCCGGCACGGCTGAGCCCTGCGGACCACCCACCCGGGCCCCGGCGGCACCGCCGCCGGGGCCCGGCGGTTCACAGTCCCCGGCGCGCCCGGGATGATGGAGGCTGGGAGAACGCCGGACACGGCGTCCAACCGA
The DNA here is from genome assembly GCF_044768035.1 of Kitasatospora sp. NPDC101176. Taxonomy (NCBI): domain Bacteria; kingdom Bacillati; phylum Actinomycetota; class Actinomycetes; order Kitasatosporales; family Streptomycetaceae; genus Kitasatospora; species Kitasatospora sp. NPDC101176. Next base: position 36,780 of record NZ_JBIWPA010000045.1, on the reverse strand, counting down.
CCTCCGAACACCGGGAGCTGACACATGACCGCGAAGCCGACGACCGCCACCGACGTCCTGATCGTCGGTGCCGGACCGACCGGACTGCTGCTGGCGGGGGACCTCGCCGCCGCGGGGGTCGGCGTCACCGTCCTGGAGAAGCGCGGCGCCGAGTCCAACCTGACCCGGGCGTTCGCCGTGCACGCCCGCACCACCGAGCTCCTGGACGCCCGCGGCCTCGCCGACGACCTGATCGCCACCGGCCGGCCGGTCACCTCGCTGCGGATGTTCAACCGCTTCGGCATCGACCTCGGCTCGCTGCCCACCCGGTTCCCGTTCGTCCTGATCACCCCGCAGTACAACGTCGAACGGCTGCTCCACGAGCGCGCCGTGCAGGCCGGCGCGACCGTCCTGCGGGGCGCCGAGGTCACCGCGCTGCGCCAGGACGCCGAGTCCGTCACCCTGGAGACCGCCGACGGACGGTCCTTCACCGCCGGGTACGCGGTCGGCACCGACGGCGTCCGCTCCACCGTCCGCGACCTGCTCGGCATCCCCTTCCCCGGCGAGTCCGTGGTCGACTCGGTGATGCTCGCCGACGTCCGGCTGGAGCGCGAACCCGCCGACGCCGTCACCGCCGGCGCCAACGAGGCCGGGTTCGCCTTCCTCGCCCCCTTCGGCGACGGCTGGTACCGCGTCATCGCCTGGGACCGCGAGGAGCGCCAGCCGGACGGCGACACCCCCTCGCCCGAGCGGATCGCCGACGTCGCCCGCGCCGCCCTCGGCGAGGACTACGGCCTGCACGACGTCCGCTGGAGCTCCACCTTCCACAGCGACGAACGCCAGGCCCCCAACTACCGCTCGGGCCGGGTCTTCCTGGCCGGCGACGCCGCGCACTGCCACTCCCCGGCCGGCGGCCAGGGCATGAACACCGGCCTCCAGGACGCCGCCAACCTCTCCTGGAAGCTCGCCGCGGTGCTCCGGGGCCGCGCCACCGACGCCCTGCTGGACACCTACCAGACCGAGCGGCACCCCGTCGGCCGGACGGTGCTGCGCACCTCCGGGGCGCTGATCCGGATCGCGCTCGCCGAGTCCGCCCCCACCCGCGCCCTGCGCGGGGCGCTCACCGCGCTCGGCGGCCACCTCGACGTGGTCACCCAGCGCGGCGCCCGGATGGTCTCCGGCCTCGACATCTCCTACCCGGCCCCGAAGGACGCCCACCCGCAGGTCGGCAAGCGCGTCCCGGACCTGCGGCTCACCGCGCTGAGCAAGCCCGTCGAGGGCGCTCCGGCCGCCCCGGAGCGGCTCTACGAGGCGCTGCGCACCGGGCGGTTCGTGCTGGTCAGCAATGACGAGCTGGCCGCCGCCGAGCCCTGGGCGGACCGGATGGTCACCGCCGCACCGGCCGACCCGCACGGGAAGCTGCGCGACACCGTCCTGCTGATCCGGCCGGACGGCTACGCCGCCTGGGCCGCCGTCGACCCCGGCCAGGGCGAGCTGCGCGCGGCCCTCACCGAGTGGCTCGGCGCCGTCTGACCCACCGCCGTCCGAACCACCGCCGGCGGGTGCGCGGCCGACCGCCCGCACCCGCCCACCGGGCCGCCGGAGCCCCGACCGCTCGTTCGGTCGTCGGTTAACCCCGGCCCTTCCCGTAGTGCCGCGCGGCCTTGGCGCGATTGCCGCAGACCGCCATCCGGCACCAGCGCCGGCGCCCGTTCTGCGACGTGTCGAGGAAATGCAGGATGCAGGCCTCGTGTGCGCACCGCTTGATGCGGTGCGCACCCCGGCCGAGCAGGTCGAGGAGGTCGTCCGCGGCCAGCCAGGCCGCCAGCCACTCGGCCCCGTCCACCTCGACGCGGGCGGCCGGCCCCTGCGGGCCGAGCTCCCGGTGCAGCCGCCCGTGCCGCAGCACGGCGTTCAGCCGCTCCGTCGCCTCCGCGCCCAACTCGCCTCCGGCGAGGACGTCCTGGACGACCGCGGAGATCGCCCCGCGGGCCTCGCGCAGGGCCGCGAGGGCGGCGTCGGTGTCCTGGCAGCGGTCGGTGAGGCCGGCGGAGGAGAGCCAGATCCGCTGCCCGTCCGGCTCGGCGAGCAGGTCGTTGACGGGGGTGCCGGCCCACCGGGTGTTCAGCAGGTCGAGTGCCAGCGGCTCACCGGTCAGCGGCCGGGGGTCCCGGGGGTCCGTCGTCACGTCGGTCATCGTCCTCCCTCGGATCGCCCCGATTCTACGTCCGCCCGTTCCGCCCCGAACTGGTATGGACCGGGCCGGGAATTCGGGCCATTCACTGTATGCGGGCGCGGCATTTCCAGCCCTCCACACTTGACTGTTTTTTAGCAACGAATTGCTTGACCATGAGCCAACTCGCGCAGTTGTTCTGTCATGTTCTAGCCAGCGTTCTCGACCCCGGAACGCCATGGCCCCCAGCCGGCCCCCACAGCCGGCCAGAGGAGGATCCGTTGCGCCCCCGCTCCCTTGCCCTCGCCGCGGCGATAGCCGTGCTGCCGCTGACCGCCGTCTCCCTCGGCGTCTCCACCGCGCAGGCCGCGCCCGCCCCCCGCGTCGCGCTCCCCGACACCGTCAACCCCGCGGTGGCCCACTCGGAGAAGAAGGGCGACGTCCCGGCCGAGCAGCAGATCTCGGTGGCCGTCAGCCTGAAGCTGCGTGACACCGACGCCCTGGACCGCTTCCTCACCGCGGTCACCACGCCGGGCGCCCCGGAGTTCGGCAAGTACCTGACGCCCGAGCAGTTCACCGCCCGGTTCGGCCCGACCCAGGCCGCCGTCGACCAGGTCAAGTCCTACCTGGCCGCCCAGGGCCTGACGGTCACCGACGTGAGCGCCAACCGCCAGGTGGTCAGCGCCCGCGGCACCACCGCCCAGGTCTCGCAGGCCTTCGGCACCCACGAGAGCGCCTACGTCGACCCGCAGCTGCAGCGGGCCTTCTTCGCCAACGACGCCGCCGCCTCCGTGCCCGCCGACCTGGCCTCCGTGGTCCAGGGCGTCGAGGGCCTGGACAACCACGCGGTGCGCAAGAACCGCCTGGCCAAGCCGAACGCGATCGCCCCGAAGGCCGCCACCGCGACCCCGAGCGGCTTCGGCCCGTCCCAGTACGACGGCGCCTACAACCTGAACAAGACCGGCGCCGACGGCACCGGCGTGACCGTCGCCCTCTGGGAGTTCGACGGCTACTCCAAGGGCAACCTGACCACCTACGACTCGCAGTACGGCCTGACCGGCCCGGCGGTCTCCACCGTCTCGGTGGACGGCGCCAACTACGACTCCAAGCCGGGCGAGGGCCAGGGCGAGGTCGAGCTGGACAGCGAGATCGTCCGCGGCGCCGCGCCCAAGGCGACCCAGCTGGTCTACGAGGCGCCCAACAGCGACCAGGGCGAGATCGACATGGCCAACAAGATCGTGGCCGACAACCGGGCCTCGGTCATCTCGATCTCCTGGGGCTCCTGCGAGCCCGACACCACCGCCGCCTCGATGACCGCGGTCGACAACGCCTTCAAGCAGGCCGCCGCCCAGGGCATCTCGATCTTCTCCGCCTCCGGCGACGACGGCTCGCGCGACTGCACCCGCTCCACCAGCGGCTCGACGGTCAAGGCGGTCGACTTCCCGGCGTCCAGCCCGCACCAGACCGGCGTCGGCGGCACCAACCTCAAGGTGTCCGGCACCACCTACTCCTCCGAGAGCGCCTGGAGCACCGCCGGCGGCGGCGTCTCCACCGTGTTCGCCAAGCCCGCCTGGCAGACCGGCACCGGGATCAACGGCACCATGCGCACCGTCCCGGACGTCTCCTCCAACGCCGACCCGGCGAGCGGCTTCGCGATCTACACGGCCGGCGGCTGGCAGGTCTACGGCGGCACCAGCGCGGCCGCGCCGCTCTGGTCCGGCTACGCGGCCCAGTTCAACCAGAAGGCCAAGGCGGCCGGCCAGCCGGTGCTCGGCGAGGCCAGCCCCCGGCTGTACGCGGTCGCGAACGGCAGCGGCTCCGCCTCCGCGTTCCACGACGTGACCAGCGGCTCCAACCAGGACTTCCCGGCCAAGGCCGGCTACGACCAGGTCACCGGCTGGGGCTCCCCGATCGCCGACGGCCTGACCACCGCCCTGCTCGGCGGCACCACCCCGCCGCCCAGCGGTGGCTGCACCGCCGCCCAGCTGATCGGCAACGGCGGCTTCGAGACCGGCACGGCGTCCCCGTGGACGGCCTCCAGCGGCGTGGTCGACAACAGCTCCTCGCAGGCGGCGCACGCGGGCAGCTGGAAGGCCTGGATGGACGGCTACGGCTCCGCCCACAGCGACACCGTGTCGCAGACCGTCTCGATCCCGGCCGGCTGCAAGTCCGCGAGCCTGACCTTCTGGCTGCACGTCGACACCGCCGAGACCGGCTCCACCGCGTACGACAAGCTGACCGTCCAGGCCAACAGCACCACGCTGAAGACCTACTCCAACGTGGACGCCGCGGCCGGCTACGTGCAGCGCACCCTGGACCTGACCTCGTTCGCGGGCCAGACCGTCACGATCAAGTTCACCGGCACCGAGGACTCCTCGCTGCAGACCAGCTTCGTGATCGACGACGTGGCGCTGAACGTCGGCTGATCCCCGACCGCCAGCACCACCAGACCCCCGCCGGGGCGGCGCCGTACGGCCCGCCCCGGCGGTGTCCGTCGTCCGGCCGGATCCACGGCGGGTGTTTCCGAAGTGTTTCAAGATCGCTAACCCTTCGGTTCACCTGCCGTGACCACTGTCATACGCACGACTGATGACGTAGCCTCTCGACCGTGCATAGGGTTCCCCAAAGCTCGGTGAAGCCGCTGGCGGCGCGCCCCGGCGTCGGCCAGGTCCCACCGAACTCACCTGGTGGGGAGTGTCACCGCATGGCCGCACAGCAGCCTCAGGACTCCGCGCGGCTCCGACTGGTCGGACCGCGCCCGGAGCGCCCCGGCCCACCCGCGCCCGCACCGGCGCCGAACACCCCCTCCGCAGGACGGCCCGCCCCCGCGGGCGGCTTCGCGGACACCCTGCACCTGGCCATCGAGGCCAGCGGCCTCAGCCTGGACCGGATCCGGGCCGCACTCGCCCAACGCGGTGTCAGGGTCAGCGTCACGACCCTGAGTTACTGGCGCCGCGGGCGCAGCCAGCCCGAGCGGGCCAGCTCGCTGCGCGCCGTCCACCTGCTGGAGGAGCTGCTCGGGCTGCCGCACAGCGCGCTGACCTCGCTGCTCGGCCCGCCGCGCCCCCGCGGCCGCTGGGCCGCCACCGCCAACACCCTGCACCTCGGGCTGGAGGACGTCTGGCCCGGAGAGCAGGAGATCGCGGACATCTTCACCGAGCTGGACGCGCCGCCGGCCGGTGAGCTGGAGCGGCTGAGCATCCACGACTCGTACTACGTGGACGCCGAGCGGCGCGGCAACCTGCTGCGGATGCGCCAGGTGGTGCGGGCCACCGTCAGCGGCGTCGGCCGCTGCCTGGTGGTGCACAAGGCCGACGAGGAGGCCACCGGCTGCCCCGAGATCACCTCGGTGCGGCACGGCCGGCTCGGCCGGGTCCGCCGCCGCCCGGAGGCCGGCCTGACCGTCGGCGAGCTGATGCTGGACCGCCCGCTGGCCCTCGGCGACAGCACGGTCTTCGAGTACGAGGTGGAGATCCCGCCCGGCGGCCCGACCCTGGAGTACAGCCGCCGCTTCGCGACGACGGTGCGCGAGTACGTGCTCCAGGTGCACTTCGACCCGGCGGCCGTCCCCGCGCACTGCGAGCGCTACGACCGCGAGCCGGGCGCCGACGTCGACCACCGCCGCGAGCAGCTCTGGATCGGCGCCTCCGCGAGCGCCCACGTGCTGGCCCCGGACCAGCAGCCGGGACACATCGGCATCCGCTGGGAGTGGCAGTAGCCGCCGGCCGTCCCGTGAGCACCACCCCTTGACCGAACCCCGTTGACCGACCCCCGTTGAGCCCGCCGGACCGCGTCCGGCGGGCTCTTCGCGTGCCCGGTCCGGCCGCGCACCCATGCCGACACCTAACCCCTTCGCGGACCGGTACCGGTTGACGCCCCATCACCTAACCCCTACATTCGTGAGTACCGGTTAGGCAGCAGCCTCGCCGACGGCCCCCACACCACGGGAGTGACCAGGCATGTCCGCCAGCACCGCGCTCCGCACCCTGACCACCGGCCACATCGGGCTGAACGTCACCGACCTGGCCCGCTCGATCGACTTCTACCGCGCCGTGTTCGGCCTGGAGGTCACCCGCGAGGGCACCGACCCCGAGCGCCGCTTCGCCCTGCTCGGCCGCGACGGCCGCCTCGTGGTGACGCTCTGGCAGCAGAGCGAGGGCACCTTCGCCACCTCCGCGCCCGGCCTGCACCACCTCTCCTTCGAGGTCGAGAGCCTCCGGGAGGTCCGCGCCGCCGAGGAGCTGCTGCGCGGGCTCGGCGCCTCCTTCGCCCACGACGGTATCGTCCCGCACAACGAGGGCTCGGCCTCCGGCGGCATCTTCTTCACCGACCCCGACGGCATCCGGCTGGAGATCTACACCCGCACCGGGGTGGACGAGACCGGGGCCACCGCCCCCACCCCCTCCGCCCCGACCTGCGGTTTCTTCTAACGAGCCCCCCACTGGAGCCGGCCATGACGCCCCCCACCGCGACGCCCTACCACCCCGGCGAACGGGCCGCCCAGGCCCGGGCCGGCCGGAGCGACCGGGCGGACCACGCCGGCCGGTCGATCCGGGACACCGTCCCGGCGGTGGCCGCCCGCTTCCTCGCCGAACGCCGGATGCTCGTCCTCGGCGCCGCCGACCGGGACGGCCGGATCTGGGCCACCCAGCTGGCCGGCCCCGCCGGCTTCCTGCAGGCCCCCGACGAGCGGACCCTGGCGGTGGCCGCCCACCCCGCCGGGGACGACCCGCTGGCCGCGGCGCTGACCCGGCCCGCCCGGGTCGGCACCATCGCCCTGGACCCGGCCGGCCGCCGCCGGATGCGGCTCAACGGCCGCTCCGCACCGGACGGCCGGGGCGGCCTGACGATCACCGCCGAGCAGGTGGTCGCCAACTGCCCCAAGTACATCCAGCGCCGCACCCCGCTGGACCGGCCCGCCGCCGGCCCGCCGCGCGCGGTCGCCGCCGGGCCGGTGCTGTCCACCGCCCAGCAGCTGACCGCGGCCACCGCCGACACCTTCTTCGTCGCCACCACCGGCCCGGACGGCAGCGTGGACGCCTCCCACCGGGGCGGCTTCCCCGGCTTCCTGCAGGCGGTGGCGCCGGACCGGCTGCGCTGGCCCGAGTACCCGGGCAACAGCATGTTCCTGACCCTCGGCAACCTGGAGCTGGACCCGCGCGCCGGCCTGCTGCTGCCCGACTGGGAGACCGGCGGGGCGCTGCTGGTCACCGGGGAGGCCCGGACCGACTGGTCCGACGGGGCCCGGCAGGGCGCCCCGGGCGCCGAGCGGATGGTCGAACTGACCGTCACCGGCGTCCGCGAGCTGGCCGACGCCACCCCGCTGACCTGGACCGGACCGGAGTACTCCCCGGCCCTCCCGCCCGCCGCCGCGGCTTGACGCGCCACCACCGCCCGCCCCGGACAAGGCCTTCCGCCCCGGCCGTCCGCCACCGCGGGGCCGCCTTCCCCGGCCCGGACGCCTTCCGGCCCGGCGCCCGCGACGACAACGTCCGTCTGCTCGGCGAGCAGCTGGTCCGCAGGGGCTTCGGCGGCTCCTACCGGACCGGCCCCGGCCCCGACTGGAGCGAGAGCGACCGCCCGGCCGTCCAGGCCTTCCGGCAGGCCCAGGGCTGGACCGGCCCGGACGCCGACGGCTCCCCGGGCCCGGAGACCTGGCGCCGGCTGTTCTCCTGACCGCCCGACGGCCCGCGGGGCGACGCCTCAGCGCCGCCCGGACATCCAGTGGAAGAGACCCATCGCCACGCTGGTCGCCAGGTTGAAGCTGGACACCCCCGGCTGCATCGGCACCGCGACCAGCTGGTCCGCCCGCGCCCTGAGCTCCGCCGAGACGCCGTGCCGCTCAGTCCCGAAGGCGAGCAACGCGTCGTCCGGGAAGGGCAGCGTGCGGATGTCCGCGCCCTCCGGGTCCAGCACGTACAACGGGCCGGCGGGCAGCTCCGGCAGGGCCAGCCGCTCCACGGCGGTGGCGAAGTGCAGGCCGGCGCTGCCGCGCAGCACCGTCGGGTGCCACGGGTCCAGGTCGCCGGTGGTGACCACGCCGGTGGCGCCGAACCCGGCCGCCAGCCGGATCACCGCCCCGACGTTGCCCAGGTTGCGCGGGTTCTCCAGCAGCACCACCGGGGCCCGCCGGGGGCGCTCGGCCAGCACCGCCAGGTTCGCGGCGACGGACGGCCGCACCGCCAGCGCGATCACCCCGGTCGGGTGCAGCCGGGGCGCCAGCGCCCGCAGCCGCGGCTCCGGCAGCTCCTCGGCCAGGCCGTCCAGCGCGGGCAGCACGTCCGCCGCCAGCTCCGCGGCCAGCTCCAGCAGCGCCGCCCGGTCGGCGGTCAGCACCCGCCGGACGTCCCCGCCGAAGCGCAGTGCGTGCTTCAGCGCGTGGAACCCGTCCAGCAGCAGCGCCCCCGGCTCCCGCTCCGCCGCCCGCCACGCCCGCACCAGCTCGTCCTCGTCCATGGCGTTCACTCTGTCACCCCGGTGGACCCCGGCCCGCCGGGGCCTAGGGTCTGTCTTCAAACCCCCGTCGTCCGCCCGGAGGGCGGGGCGGGGCGGCGTTGGGGTGCGTGCATCGCAAGGCGGAGGAGGGAGCCACTGCGGAGCATTGGCGACCGACGACAACGCGGCGAGGTGCGTGCCCCGGCGTCGCCCCGCAGACGCGGGTTTGAAGACAGACCCTAGCGCGGGCCCTCCGGCGCCGGCACCGCCTCCCGGTACCGCGCCTCCTCCGGCCCCCGGACGTCCTCCCGCCCGCGCAGCGCCCGCTCCAGGTCCTTCAGCGCCTGCCCGAGCAGTCGCGTCCCGGCCCGCACGACGTCCCGCTGCACCCCGGCCGGCGCCTGCGCCAGCCGCTCCTCCAGCCGCGTCTGGGCCTCCCGCACGGCGTCGAACTCCACCGGCCGCCCGGTCAGCAGCGCGGCCCCCGCGAGCGCGGTGGCCAACCGCAGCTCCTCCGCGTACTCCGCGGTGCCCGGGACGGGATCGGCGTCGGCGGCCGGGAGATGGGCCTCCAGCAGGACGGCGACCCGCCCCAGGTGCCCGACCGCGGCCCGGGCCCGGTCCAGCTGGCGCCGGTTCAGCCCGGGCAGCCCGGAGGCGTGCCGGCCCGGTTCGGCGTCGGCCCGCTCCATCGCCTGGAGCAGTTCGGAGCGGGCCTCCCGGGAGTCCAGCAGTGCCGAGCGCACCGCCCGTCCACGCGGCGCCGCCGGGTCCTCGTAGCAGGCGACGACGGCGCCCGCGTACCGCCCGGCGGCGGCCAGCCACTCGGCCAGCCGCTCCCCCAGCCGGGCGGTCTGCCAGGTGGGGAAGAGCGCGTACGCGACCAGCGCCACCGACCCGCCGAGCAGGGTGAGCCCGACCCGCTCGACGGCCGTGGTGAACGGGTCCCCGGCCTGCAGGCCGAGCAGGAACACCACGTAGGAGGAGATGCCGACGGTCATCAGCGCGTACCCGGTCCGCAGGGTGAGGTACGCCCCGCCGATGCAGAGCACGGCGAGCACCGCCAGGACCCACTCGCCGGGGTGGGCGAGCTGCACCACCAGGGTGGAGACGGCCACGCCGACGACGGTGCCGGCCAGCCGGGCGACGCCCCGGCTGTAGGTCTGCGCGAAGTCCGGCCGCATCACCATGGCCGCCGTCATCGGTGCCCAGTACCCGTGGTGGAAGCCGGCCAGCCGGGCCAGCAGGTAGGCGACGGTGACCACGCCGGCGAGCCGGACGGCGTGCTGGAAGACCGCGGAGCGCGGCTGGAACTGGCGCTGAACCATGCGCAGGGCCACCGGCAGCATCCGGAACATCGGCGGCTTGTGCAGCGCTCCGCCGGCCCCGACCACCGGGGTGCTGATGGTCTCCTCGTCGCCCCGGTCGAGGGCGTCGGCGGCCTTGCGCAGCAGCCCGCCCAGCCGCCGGGCGGACCGCCGGGCCGCGCCCCGGAGCCGGACGCCCTCCTCGGGGGTGGCCAGCGTGAGCGAGGGCGCCGAGCGGGGCAGCCGGACCGCCTCGCCGCTGCGGACGGCCCGGGCCAGGGCGTCCATCACCTCGGCCGAGGCGGCCAGCACCTCGCGGGCCCGGTCGCGCTCCGGGCCCTCCGCGGGAGCACCGACCCTGGGGTCGGCGAGTGCGGCCAGGGTGGGCCGGATGCGCTCGGCGAGGCCGCGCAGGCCGCGCAGTTCGGGTGGCCGGTGGCGGTCCTGCCAGGGCGTGAGCGCGGCGGCGTGCCGGGCGGTCATGAACGGTGCCGGGTCGACGTGCGCGGTCGGGTCCTGGCGCAACCTGCGGGCGTAGTCGGCGAGTTCCGCGTAGGTGTCGGCGAGGGCGTCCCGCTGGGCGGTCCAGCTGCCGATCGGCCAGAGGGTGATCACGGCGGCCTGGACGACACCGCCGAGGGCACAGAGCAGTCCGTGGCCGAGCGCGGCGAGCGCGCTGACCGGCAGCTGGACGACGACCAGCATCACCGAGACGGTGTTGGCGGCGACCACGCCGGCGGTGGGCCCGATCGCCCAGGCCAGTCCGGCGCCGAAGGCCCAGACCGCCAGCAGCACCGGGAAGAGGCCGGCGACCCCGGCCGCCAGGTAGCCGAGGAAGGTGCTGGTGCCCAGCGCGAGGCCGGCCGCGACGGCGAGGCTGGCCCGGGGCCGGAAGCTGCGCTGGAAGGTGGCCGTACCGGCGATGAACGCGCCCATCGCGGCGGAGGTGGCGGGGGTCGGGCCGGCGAGCGCCAGGGTCGGGAGGAGCACCAGGGCGACGGCGACGGCACCGCGGACGGCCCGTTTGGGGTCGGTGAGCGCCCGGTCGAGGGTCAGTCCGGTCCGTGCGGTGTCACGAAGGGCGGCGAACCAGGACATGTCGGTCAGCCTAAGTGACGGTCCCCCGGCCCCGCCGGATCCGCTGCACCCGGGCCGCCAGCCAGAGCAGCGCCCCGGTCGGCAGGAAGACCGCGTCCGCCGCGATCATCGCGAGGGAGAAGACCGGCAGCCCGAGCAGCACCGCGATCCCCAGGTGCTCGGCCATCATCACGGCCAGCAGCACGTTCTTCACCCGCCGGTTGAGCAGGGTGAAGGGGAACGCGACCTGCACGACCACCGTGCCGTAGGAGATCAGGAAGACCGGCACCAGAGCCGAGCCGACCAGGGCGGACAGCCACGGCCAGGGCGCGAAGTAGTCCAGGTGCAGCGGGTAGTACAGCGCGGTGCCGTCCTGCCACCGCGAGCCCTGCACCTTGTACCAGCCGGCCGTCGCGTAGATCAGCACCACCTCGGCGGCGATCACCAGCATGGCGCAGTTGTGCACCATGGTGGCCAGCGCGTCCAGCACCGCCCGCGCCTCGCCGTCCGGGCGCAGCCGTCCCAGCACCCACCAGAGCCCGGCGACCGCCCACAGGCCCCAGAACAGCGGCGCCCAGCCGACGTACGGGAAGGTCCGGGCCGTCCAGGTGAGGCTCTCGCCGGAGAAGTCGCCGAGCTGGCAGAGCGCCAGGACGGCGCCGAGCAGCCCCCAGAGCAGCACCCCGCCGCGGTCGGCCCCGGACCGGCCCGGGGAGAGCGCCCGGCGGGCGGCCCGGCGGGCGTCGAACGACCACGCCTCGGCGCAGCGGGTGAAGACCAGGTAGACCGCCATCAGGTGGACGACGTTGTCGCCGCCGTCGCCCAGGAAGACGTCGCGGTTCTGCAGGGACAGCACGGTGACCAGGAACAGCACGCCGCTCGCCCTGGTCCGCCAGCCGAGGACCACGGCCAGCGCGGCCAGCACCGCCAGGTGGTAGACCAGCTCGAACCAGAACCGCCCCCCGAACCAGGGCAGCACGGTGAACGCCCCGTTGTCGGCGAGCAGTCGCTCGGCCAGCTCCATCGACCAGGGGGAGCGATCGCCGTACAGCACCCGCCGGTTGGGCCACTCGCGCAGCAGGTAGGCGAGCCAGACCAGCCCGAAGCCGATCCGCACCACCGCGGCCTGGTGCCGGCCGAACAGCTGCCCGGTGAACGCCGCGAGGGCCCGCGCGGCCGCCGTGCCCAGGGCCGCCCGGGCGGCGGGTACGGTGCCACCGGGTGCGACGGCCCCGGGCGCGACGGCCCCGGCCGCGGGCGGCGGCCCGCCCTGCTGCGGCAGCCCGACCGCCCCGGCGTCGACGGGGGCCTGCGCGGGGGCACCGGCCGGTGGCCGCGACGACGTCTCGTTCACCCGAGCCCCCGGTAGTCCTCGTCGCCCACCGGCCACCACGGCAGCTCCCGCGCCTTCGGCGCCGCCGGCGCGGCCTCGCCGCTCCAGGACGGCGGCGGGACGGTCGTCGCGGTCACCCGGAACTCGATCTCCAGGATCTGCTCACCGGCCACCTCCCGGCCGATCCGCTGCAGGGCGATCCGCTTGAGGTACTGCTCGGCGAGCTTGCCGCGGGCGTTGGTGAGGGAGTCGTCCTGCGGGCTGTGCGAGCCCTCGTAGAAGTCCCAGGCCCGGCGCAGCAGGTTCTGGTCGACGTGGCTGGGCGCGGGGTTGCCACGCACCGCGGCGAGGTCCTGCGCCGTCAGCCCGGTCCAGTCCCGGGTGGTGGTGGCGCCGCCGTCCCCGACGGTGCGCACCCGGGCGTCCAGGCTGACGTTCTGCTGCAGCGGGTTGGGCGCGAACAGCTTCCAGTTCTGCTCGAACTCCGGGTACACCAGGCCGTCGACCTCCGCCCGGTACTGCCGGGAGAGCGCGTTGGGCGGCGCGACGTGCAGGAACACCGCGGCGAGGAAGAGCCCGGTCGCGACCACCAGCACCGCCCCGGCCAGGCCCAGCACCAGTTGCGCGGGCGCCGACCAGACCCGCCCGGGGGCCGGCGCCGGCCCCGTCGTCGTCTCCGTCACGGCCTCCCCGATCCGGTGGGCGCGCCGGCCCGGTCCCGTCCCGGCGCGGTCGCGCGCCCATCCTGCCCTACCGGGCGGGGATGCAGGAGACCTCAGAGCACGTAGGCGTCCTGGCCGGTGCTGCTCACCATCGGGCGGCCGGCACCCTCCCAGGCGTACATGCCGCCGTCCACGTTCACCGCGTCCCGGCCCTGCTGCACCAGGTACTGGACGACCTGCGCGGAGCGGCCGCCGACCCGGCAGAGGACGTAGAGCTTGCCGTCCGGCAGCTCGCCGAGCCGGGCGATCACCTCGCCGAGCGGGATGTGCAGCGCGCCGTCCACGTGCCCGGCGTCCCACTCGTCCTGCTCGCGCACGTCCAGCAGGGCGGCGTCGGCGGGCACGGCGGCAGCGGCGGCGGAGGGGATCTGCGCGAACATCGTGGGGCTCTCCTGGTGGGGGTGCGTTCCGGCCGAAGGAGGCCGGGGGGCGGCGGTCGGGTCGGTGCCATTGTCGCCCACCGGCGGGCGGTGACCGCCGTGCGCGGACCGCGGGCCGCCGAGCAGCCGCTCCAGTTCGGCCTGCTGGGCGGCGGCCTTGGCGAGCAGTTCCTCGGCGAGTTGCTCCAGCAGCCCGTCCGGGTCCTGCGGGGCGAGTGCGAGCAGCTGACCCATCGGGGTGCGCTCCAGCCGGACCTGCTCGACGGCGGTCTCGGTGATCTTGGCGGTCAGCCACTCGAGCCGGCGGCGCAGCCACTCCAGCCGGTCGGGCGCGTCGACGGCGGGCGCGGCCTCGGGCGCGGTCGACCACTCGGCGGCCAGGCCCTCCAGCGCGGTGCCGTCGCCGAGGGCGTAGGCCTCGTTGACCCGGGCCAGGAACGCGGCGCGCCGCTCCTGTTCGGCCGGGTCGGTGCTCAGGTCGGGGTGGGCGCGGCGGACCAGCTCGCGGTAGACCCGCTGGGCGTCCCGCCCGGGGCGCACCCGGGCGGGCGCTGCGGGCGGCGGCGCGGCCGCCTCCTGCTCCCGCACGGAGTCGAACAGCGCGTCCAGGTCGGGCAGCTCCTCGACCTGTCGGCGGGCCTCGGCGGCCCGGCGCAGGTCCTCGGGGTTCCCGGTCCGGGCGGCGACCGCCTCGGCGACCAGCGCCTCCAGCTCGTCCAGCCGCGCGTACAGCGGGCCGAGCAGCTGATGGTGGATCAGGGCGAAGTTGTCGATCTCGACCCGGAGCGTCTGCACGTCGACGTCCATGCTCAGCCAGGCGAGTTCCGCGGCGGCGACCCGCTCCTCCAGCTCCTGCTGCTCCGGATCCGTCCAGCGGACGGGGCTCTGCGCGCTCACTTCTCGCCTCTGTCTCGTCCGGCCTGCTGCGTCCCGCGGAACCGCCCCGCGGGGCGGCCCGGCCTGCCACCCTACCGTTGTGCGCGAAAGCCCCGTCCGGGTGAACGAGGAGCGCGGACCGGCGCGCGCCGCACGACACGCAACCGATCCTGAGGAATCTCCCCGTTTCGGTATCGAGCCCGGCCCGGTCCGTGCTTCGCTGGTATCCACACAGCGTGCCTTCCTCCGGAGAGACGGCCGCCTCCAGGCGTGGCGGCCAGGCGGGAGCAGACCGAATCCATGGTGGCCGAGTCCAACTCCACACCGCGTCCGGCGGGCGCCGACACCGTGCCGGGTGACCACCCGACCGGCGTGGCCGCCCTGGTCCGGCTCGCCCTCGTCCTGGTCGACCGGACCGGACGGATCGCCCAGTGGAGCCGGGCCGCCGAGGAACTGTTCGGACACCGCGCCGACGTCGCCCACGACCGTGCCGCCAGCGGGCTGCTGCCCGCCGTCGAACCGCTCGGCGTCTCCGGCTCCGTCGTCCGGCGCCGCTGCGACGCCCTGGACACCCTGGCCGCGCTGACCTCCGAGGGCCGCCCCTGGGCCGGACAGATGCCGGTCACCGACCGCGAGGAGCACCTGCGCGACGTGCTCTGGTGGGCCTACCCGCTGCCCGAGCCGTTCGGCGGCCTGCTGGCCCTCGCCGCCGACGCCCGGCCGCTGCGCACCGCCGGCCCGCGGCTCGTGCTCGGCGAGCGGCTGCTCCCGTTCGCCGCCACCCCGTCCGCCCGGGGCGGCTTCCACCGGCTGGGCGCCGCCCTGACCGCACCGGGGCGGCTGAGCGCCGGCCTGCTCCCGGCCGACCGGCTCGGCCCGCTGCTGCCGGCCGGCTCGGCCGACCGCCGGGCCCTGCTGCTCGACGCCCTGGACCGGGCCGGGCTGCCCGCCCTGCGGCTGGACGCGTCCACCGTGCTGCCGGTCCTGCCCGCCGACGCCCAGGCCGCCGCCGCGCACGCGGCCGCCGGGCTCGGCCGGCGCTACCCGACCGCCCAGCAGCGCGCCGCCCGGCTCGGCCCGACCCCGCCGCCCGACCCCGCCGCGCCCGCGGCCCGCACCGTCCGGGGCCGCCCGCCCGGGCCGCTGCCGGCCCAGCGCGAGGCCGCCGAACCCGTCACCGCCGAATCCGTCACCGCCGCACCGCCGACCGCCCCGCCGCCCGCCGGAGGAGGAGTCCCCATCGACCAGGCCGCCGCCGAGCCGTCCACCCGCGAACCGTCCTCCCCCGGGGCGTCCGGCCCCGAGCCGGCCGGCAACGGCCACCGGCCGCCCCCCGTCGTCCCGGCCCCCGCGGCCCCCACGGCCGCCGAGGCCGCGCAGCCCGGGCGGCTGGGCCCGTTCCTGACCAACGGGCAGGCCGGCGAGCAGCTGGCCCTGCTGAACGAGGTCGGCGGCAAGGTCGGCACCACCCTGGACCTCGGCTTCACCGCGCACGAGCTCTGCCAGGTGCTGGTCCCCCGGGTCGCCGACTTCGCCTGCGTGGACCTGGTGGACGGGCTGATCTCCGACTCCGAGCTGCCGGTCGCCCGGCCGGACGACGACACCATGCTCCGGAGGGTCGCCCTCGTCTACAACGAGACCGGCGGCGCCTGGGACCACGTGCTCGCCGAGGGCTCGCTGGTCAGCATGCCCCGCCGGACCCCGCCCGGGATGGCCCTGCAGCTCAACCAGCCGGTGCTGGTCCCGGTGGTCAGCGAGGACGTCGCCGTCGACTACGCGATCGCGCTCGGCGGCGTCCGGCTCGCCCCGGTGGTCACCGGCCGCTCGATGCTGGTGGTGCCGCTGTCCGCCCGGGGCACCGTGCTGGGCATCCTCAAGCTGCTCCGGCTGCCGGACCGCGCGCCCTTCGACGAGAGCGACGCCGCCACCCTCAAGGAACTGGCCGTCCGCGCCGCGCTCTCCCTGGACAACGCCCGGCTGCACCGCGCCGAGGCCAGGGTGGCGACCACCCTGCAGCGTTCGATGATCCCGACCCGCCCGCCGCAGATCCCGGGCGTGCAGATCGCCCACCGCTACCTGCCGGGCGACCCGAAGGCCGAGGTCGGCGGCGACTGGTTCGACGCGATCCAGCTGCCCGGCAGCCGGGTCGCCCTGGTGGTCGGCGACGTGATGGGGCACGGCCTGCACTCGGCGGCCGCGATGGGCCGCTTCCGCACCGCCATGCAGACCCTCGCCGCCCTCGACCTGCCGCCCGGCCAGCTGCTGCGCCACCTGGACAACCTGGCCCACAAGCTCGGCGACGACCACCTCGCCACCTGCCTGTACGCGGTCTACGACCCGATCAACCGCACCTGCGAGCTGGCCAGCGCCGGCCACGTCCCCCCGGTGCTGGTGCACCCCGACGGCTCCGGCGAACTGCTGGAGATCCCGGCCGGCGCACCGATCGGCGTCGGCGGCGTCCCGTTCGTCGCCAAGACGATCGACGTCTCGGACGGTTCGATGCTGGTGCTGTGCACCGACGGCCTGGTCGAGGTCCGCGGCGGTGACATAGGGGCGGGCCTGGCCGCGCTCTGCGGGAACCTGATCGACCCGCGGCAGAGCCCGGAACAGGCCTGCGACGTGGTGCTCAAACGGCTGCACTCGGACGACCGGAAGGACGACGTCGCCCTGCTGGTGGCCCGCTTCGACGGGGTCGCCCCGTCCGAGGTGGCCACCTGGGACCTCACGGTGGACCACCGCGAGGTCCGCCGGGCCCGTTCACTGGTCCGCGAGCAGCTGGCCGGCTGGCACCTGGAGGCGCTCAGCGACACCACCGAGCTGCTGGTCAGCGAGCTGGTCACGAACGCCGTCCGGGTGGCCCGGGACCGCGTCCAGCTCCAGCTGATCCGGGTGGACAAACTGCTGGTCGAGGTCAGCGACGACAACCACAACCTGCCGTCGCTGGAGCCCGCCGAGCAGCTCGGCGAGACCGGCCGGGGCCTCACCCTGGTGACCAAGCTGGCCGAGCGCTGGGGCACCGCCCGCAAGGCGGTGGGGAAGGTCGTCTGGTTCGAGCTCCCGCTCCCGCACGCCTGACGCTCCGGTGCGCGCCCGGCCCGCGGCCCGGCGCGCACCCCGGCTCCGGGCGCCTCAGGGGATGACCGCACCCGCCGACCGGCGGCGCCGGGCCTCCACCGCGACCTCCCGCGAGGCGGCCGCGGCCACCGAGGTGGCGGCTCCGACCCCGGCCAGGACGCGCGGCCAGAAGTCCCCGAACACCTCGACCGAGACGGCGATCAGCAGCGCGGCGATCACCGCCACCACGTGCTCCAGACCGGCCAGGTTCGGCAGCACGACGGCCTCGCCGACCATCAGCGCCACGACCAGGCCGGCGGTGAACCAGGCCCGGCAGCGGAACGCGATGACGATCGCCAGCGCCACCACCGCGGCCGACGGCCCGGTGTCCCGCACGTAGGCGACCCACTTCGGGAAGCCGAACAGGTGGTCCGGGCCGATCGCCACGCCGACCCGGGCGAACAGCGTGCCCGCCACGGTGCAGGTGTAGGCGACCACCAGGGTCATCCGCCGGCCCAGCACGATCTCGGCGAGGCCGAAGACCACGAACACCTGGGCCAGCGCGCCCCAGACCGGCAGGTCCAGGGCCGGCACGTACAACGAGAGCGGGGTCCGCAGCAGCGAGACCTCCAGCGGCAGCGCCGCCTTGACCACCCCGATGTGGTTGACGAAGCGCTCGCCCCCCGGCAGGTGCTGGGTGATGCTGAACAGCAGGATCAGAAACGTCGCCGCCGTGGCCATCGGTACGGCCGCGAGCTTCTTGCGCGCCACCGTGTCCCGGACCGTCACGTACAACGTTCCCCACTCGGCGACAGCGGCCGAACCGGCGACTGCCAGCGGCCCCTTTCGCACGCCCCCCGCGTGGGTCCTGTGAATCACAACCGTTACTCCCGAATCCCCGAACTTCTCAGCTACTCCAACATTAGAAGCCGGTTAACAAATCCACATCGGCATGGATGGGGATCCCGGTCATCCTCAGGGGGGAGGGAGATCCCTGAGCGCACCCCCATACGGCCGCCCCGGTACTCGGCCGACCGGCCCCCCTCCGCCCCCCGGCGGAGGGCTACCCCTTCCCGTCCCGGGCCGCGACGGGCTCCCGGGGCGCCACCACGGCGGACCCGGCGTGCCGGCGGCGGAACAGGGCGGGCAGGCTCGGCGCGACGATGAAGCCCTCGGCCCGCGCGCTCGCCAGGCCGATCCGCGGAATCTCGCTGCTCTTCCCGAAGAGCAGGTAGCGGGGCTCCCAGATCGGCCGGTACTTCGCGTTCGCGCGGTACAGCGACTCGATCTGCCACCAGCGCGAGAAGAAACCGAGGACGGAACGCCACAGCCGCAGCACCGGGCCGGCGCCGAGCCGCGAACCGCGCTCGAAAACGGAACGGAACATCGCGAAGTTCAGCGAGACCCGCTTCAGCCCGACCTCCTCGGCCCGCTGCAGCAGTTCGATCACCATGAACTCCATCAAGCCGTTCTCGGTGTCCCGGGCGCGGCGCATCAGGTCCAGCGAGAGGCCGTCCGGGCCCCACGGCACGAAGCTCAGCAGAGCCTTGAGCTCGTCGTCGCCGTCGTGGCACTCGAGCATCACGCAGCGGCCGTCGCCCGGGTCGCCGAGCCGGCCGAGGGCCATCGAGAAGCCGCGCTCGGTCGCCCCGTCGCGCCACTGGTCGGCCTTGGCCACCAGCTCGGCCATCTCGCACTCGGGGATGTCCTCGTGCCGCCGGATCCGCACCGTGTAGCCGGCCCGCTTGACCCGGTTGTACGCCTGGCGGACCACCCGCATCGCCCGGCCGTCCAGCGAGAACTCGTCCAGCTCGACGATCGCCTCGTCGCCCAGCTCCAGCGCGTCCAGCCCGTGCCGGGCGTAGATCACCCCGGCCTCCTCGGAGGCGCCCATCACGGCCGGCGCCCAGGCGTGCTCGCGGGCCTCGGCCAGCCAGGCGTCGATCGCGCCGGGCCAGGCCTCCGGGTCGCCGATCGGGTCGCCCGAGGCCAGCGAGACGCCGCCGACGACCCGGTAGGTCACCGCCGCCTTGCCGCTGGGGGAGAAGATCACCGCCTTGTCGCGGCGCAGCGCGAAGTAGCCGAGGGAGTCCCGCTCGCCCTGCTTGTCGAGCAGCCCCCGCAGCCTGGCCTCGTCCTCGGGGGTCAGCAGCTCCTTGCCGCGCGGGCTGCGGAACGCCACGTAGAGGACGAGCAGGAAGAGCGCCCCGCCCATCGCGTTGATCGCCGCGTTCACCCAGGTGGGCGCGGAGATCACCGACCGCAGGTGCTCGGACGGGGTGATCGTGATCATGCGGCCGACCGAGTACCGGAAGAGGTCCCAGAAGCCCGCACCGCTCAGCCCGTTGGTCATCCAGACCAGCAGCGCGCCCACCGTGCCGCCGAACAGCAGCCCGCCGACGAAGGTGGCCGCCGCCGTCTTCGGGTTGGAGCGGTCCCCCTTGGACGTGAACTCCTTCCGCCCGACCAGCAGCGCCAGCACGAACAGGCAGGTCAGCACGGTGGAGATGTAGTTCAGCGGGTGCCGGTTGAAGCGCTCGTCGGGCAGCACCATGGCGGCCAGGTAGAGCAGGGCGAACACGCTCGACAGCGCGATGTTGAAGATCCAGGCGGCCCGCTTGCGCCGGCGCATCGCGATCGCCAGGAAGACCGACAGGACGGCGCTGGCCAGGCCGGAGGTCATCAGGTACGGGGTGAAGTACTCACCCTCGTTGTGCTCGCTGACCTGGTCGCGGAAGGGCACCAGCAGCACGGTCGCGATGTTCAGCAGCGCGATCAGCCGCAGGTACCAGACGGAGGCCGCGGCGGCCCGGGGGCGCCAGCGGTCGAGCACGCCGACGGGCCGGGGCCCGGTGGACGTGGCGGACGGCTCCGACTTCACAGTGGACGACACAGCTCAATTCCAAACGATCAGATGGTGGGGCGCATCCGCACACGGCCCGGCGCCGGGCGCCCGCACGGGCCCGACGGACTGACCGGCGGCCCTCGCCTCGGCCGATCGCCCCTGGTGGGGAGCGGGTCGACAAAAGGGCAGCCAACTCAATGGTTCCCCACTCCACCTGAGAATCGCGTGAACCGGGTAGCGGATTCCGACCCCCGCCGAACGGCGGGGGTGCAGACCCGCCATGAGTTCGGCACGCCGCCCCCTCTGCCCCTACCCTCGATACGACCCACGCGGACCGCCCCCACCCGGCCGCCCGAACCGAGGAGGCACCATCTCCACCACCCGCGTGCTGATCGTGGACGACGAGATCCTGGTCCGCTCCGGCCTCGGCCTCATCGTCGGCTCCGCCCCCGACCTGGAGGTGGTCGGCGACTGTTCCGGCGGGCAGGCCGAGGAACACGTCCAACGGCTGCGCCCGCACGTGGTGCTGCTCGACATCCGGATGCCCGACCTCGACGGCATCTCCGTGCTGCGCCGCCTGCGCGCCCTGCCGGACCCGCCGGCCGTGGCCATGCTGACCACCTTCGACACCGACGAGTACATCGGCACCGCGCTGCGGGCCGGCGCCGTCGGCTTCCTGCTCAAGGACACCGCGCCCGAACAGCTGGTGCACGCCGTCCGGGTGCTCGCGGCCGGCGGCAACATCCTCTCCCCGACCGTCACCCGCACCGTGATCGGCGGCTACGTGGACGGCGGCGGCCCCGACGCCGAGGCCAGCGCGCTCACCCGCACCCTCACCGGCCGGGAGCTCGACGTGCTGGCCCTGCTCGGCGAGGGCCTGTCCAACGCCGAGATCGCCGACCGCCTGTTCCTCGGCACCGGCACCGTCAAGGACCACATCAGCGCCATCCTCGGCAAGCTCGGCGCCGCCAACCGCGTCCAGGCGGCCGTGCTCGCCCACCGCGCCGGGCTGGTCCGCCCGAAGCCCGGCGACGGGGCATGACGACCGCCGAACAGCTGCCGTCCCGCCGGCTCCCGGCCTGGTGCACCGCGCCCTGGCTGATGCTGCTGCTGCCCGCCCTCTACTCCCTGCTCGACGCCGCCCTGGTCGCCCGGGACGCCCCCTGGTGGCAGGTCACGCTGTCCGTGGTGGCCGCCGTCGCGCTGCTCTGGCGCCGCCGCTTCCCGGTGACGGTGCTGCTGCTCACCATGCCCGGCAGCTACCTCGACGACATCTGGCTCGCCCCGATCACCGCCGTCTACACGGTGGCCGCCGAGCGCCCGCGCCCCCGCGTCGTCATCCCCTGCGCGACCCTGTTCGCGCTGGTCGAGTACTTCCACTGGCCGCTGTCCGAGCAGATCGTCGAGCTCAGCCGGGACACCGCGCTCTACGCCATCCAGTCGGTGATGCTGGCCGCCGGCCCGGCCGCCACCGGTCTGCTCTCCCGGACCCGCCGGGAGCTGGCCGCCCGCCTCGACGAGCTCACCCGCGGGCAGGAGCGGGAGAGCCGGCTGCTGGCCGAGCGGGTGCTGATCAGCGAACGCGGCCGGCTCGCCCGGGAGATGCACGACGTGGTGTCGCACCAGGTCAGCCTGATCAGCATCCAGGCCGGCGCCCTCCAGGTCAGCACCGCGGACCCGGCCGCCGTCGCCTCCGCCCGCACCATCCGCGAGCTGGCCGTCCGCACCCTGGACGAGCTGCGCCAGATGGTCGGGGTGCTGCGCAGCACCCCGGGCCAGCGCGCGGACGCCCCGCTCGCCCCGCAGCCCCGGCTGGCCGACCTGCCCCGGCTGATCGAGGAGAGCGGGCTGGCCGCCGACACCGAGCTGAGCCCCGGCGACCGCCCGTGGCCGGAGGCGGTCGAGCGCGCCGCCTACCGCACCGTCCAGGAGGCGCTCACCAACATCACCAAGTACGCCCCCGAGGCGGGGGTGCACGTGAAGGTCCGGGCGAAGGGGCGCCGGCTGCGGGTCGAGGTGCGCAACGACGCGCCGCCCGGGCGGCCGGCCGAGGTGCTGCCCGGCGGCGGCCACGGCCTGGTCGGCCTGCGCGAGCGCGCCCAGCTGCTCGGCGGCACGCTCACCGCCGGCCCGACGCAGGACGGCGGCTTCGAGGTCCGCGCCGACCTGCCGGCCGAGCGGTCCTGAGGCGGGCCACCGGACCCCGGTCGCGGCACGCGTCGGGCCCGGCCGGTGTCCCCGGCCGGGCCCGTGGCGCCGCGCCCTAGAGGGTCAGATCGGCGATCTGCACCTGCTGGATCTGGCTGGTGCCCTCGATGATCTCCTGGATCTTGGCGTCGCGCAGGTGGCGCTGGACCGGGAAGTCCGGGCCGACGCCGTTGGCGCCGTGCAGCTGCACCGCGTCGTTGGCGACCCGGAAGCCGGTCTGCGAGGCCACGTACTTGGCGATCAGCGTCTGGCGGATCGCGTCGCGGTGGGCCGTGGCCCGCAGCGCGCCGGCCTGCCGGCAGAGCAGCCGGGCCGCCTCCACACCGGAGATCATGTCGGTGAGGATGCCGCGCACCAGCTGGTGCTCCTTGAGCGGGACGCCGAACTGGGTCCGCTCCCGCGCGTAGTCCAGGCTCGCGGTCAGGCAGCCCTGGGCGAGCCCGACCGCGCCGTAGGCGGTGCTGTAGCGGCCGTAGTCGAGGGACCCGGTGGCCAGCAGGTCGAAGGTGAGCCGACCGTGGCTGATCAGGTTGGCCTTGGGCACCACGCAGTTCTCGAAGGTCAGCTCGGCGAGCTCGGAGGCGCGCAGGCCCAGCATGTCCGTGATCGGCGTCGTGCTGAAGCCCGGCGTGCCGCGCTCGACCACGAAGGCGGCCGACTCGCCGTCCAGCTTGGCGAAGACCAGGAAGATCCCGGCCCGCTGGCCGAAACTGATCCACTTCTTCCGGCCGTTGAGGACGAAGTCCTCGCCGACCCGCTCCGCGCTCGTCGTACCGCTGCGGGCGTCGCTGCCGGCCTCGGGCTCGGTGAGCCCGAACGCGCCGACGGTCTCGCCGGTGCCGATGCGCGGCACCCAGCGGTCCGCCTGCTCCTTGCTGCCCCACTTGAGGATGGCGTGCGCGACCATGCCCTGGACGGCGACCAGGTTGCGGATGTTGCCGCAGCCCCGCCCCAGCTCCTCGCTCAGCAGGCCGTAGGTCATCACGTCCATCGCCCGGCCACCCGCCTCGACGGGCAGCGTGGGCACCAGCAGGCGCTCCTTGCCGAGCAGTTCGACGATCTCGTCGGAGAGGCGCTGCTCCCGGTCCCACTGGTTCGCCCGGGGGAGGAGGTGCTCGTCGGCGAAGGCCGCGAACGCGGACTGGTCCTCCCGCTGCTCCGCGGTCAGTGCGTACTGCATGCGTCTACCCAATCTCCTGTGCGACCACGGTCGGCCATCGTGCGGGATCACTGCCGTGCTGACTCAAGAAGGCGTGGACCAGCCGTTCCAGGCCGAACCCGACGCAGCCGCTCGCGATCGGGCCGCCGTCCGGGCCCTTGATGTCGAAGGACTCGCCGAAGAAGTGCCCGTGCAGGTTGAAGGAGCCCACGGCGATCGACCGGTCGGCCGCGACCGGCAGCAGGAGCTCGAACTTGAGCTCCATCATCCGCTGGGAGAGGATCTTGCCCGCGGTGTCCGCGTTGGCGAAGAAGTGGTCGTTGGCCACCTCGCACCCGCCGGCCAGCTCCAGCTCCTCCATCAGCGCGAAGGTCTGGCGCATCACGGAGTTGCGGCACTCGGCGGCGAACTCCGGGGTGCCCATGAAGACGATCTCGCGGATGGTGAAGTCCCACAGCCGCTCGAGGCTGGTGTGGTACCGGGACTCGTAGCGGAACGACTTGCCGCGTGCCGTGATCACCGAGTCCCCCGCCAACTCCCGCCCCTGGTACTGGTGGAAGCTGTGGTAGCACATCGTCGGCGGCAGGCAGTAGTCGGTGTTGGAGCAGTGCGCGAAGAGGTCGTCCGGGACCCGCTGCTCCTCCCGGTACCGCTCCACGAAGTCCGCGTAGACGTCGATGTCGTTGTGCAGCCGCGTCACGAACATCGGGAACTGCGGGAACGAGCCGAAGTACCCGAACCGGTCCAGGACGCTGGTCGGCAGCAGGGTCGGGTACTGGTACTCGCGGGCCCCCTCGAGGCTCAGCGCGATGGCGCGCAGCCTCCGGTCGAGGTAGCCGAACAGCGATATCAGCGGCTCCGCGAATCCGACTTGGCCCTCACCGGACACCACCACGGTGTCCTGGGCCAGGAGTTCGGGGAAGGCGTCCGTGAACTCGCTCCGGACCACCGGGGACTCCCAGACCGAACGGGGCGCCAGCGGACGCTGGGTCAGCACCTGCTCGGCCACCACGCGGTCGATCTTCTCGGCCACTCCGGCGGAATCCGCGGAATTCAGCGTCAATTCGACGCCGACCACGGAGCCGTCCTCCGTGAATAGCTGGAACTCTTCGATCGAGCTGGCCGCGAAGAAAAGTCGCTTCATCAGTTCGGGGGCCAGGGTTTCCGGCACCCGCTGAGAAAGTCGGACATGTACAGTCGGCATCCGAAAACCCTCTCGCCCTCCGATTCCGTCAGGCAGCGGCCAGTTTGCGGGTAACCAGTTCGTCGATCCGCTCGACCGTGCGGAAGTTGTCGAACTGGAGATCGTCACCGGTGACGGAGATACCGAACTCCTGTTCCACGAAGAGCACCAGCTGCATCACGAACATCGAGCGCACCAGACCGCGCTCGAAGATGTCCTCGTCGTCCCCGACGGTGGACTCGGTGATGCTTTCCAGAATGAACTCGCGAATGACGGCCCTGTTGTCGGCCATGTCTGTCGCCCTCCCTTTTCAGCCGCGCTTGGCGGACTCGTAGTTGAAGAATCCCTGCCCGCTCTTGCGGCCGTGCAGGCCGGCGTCCACCAGCTTGGTCAGCAGGGGGCACGGGCGGTACTTGCTGTCCTTGAACTCGTCGTACAGCACCTCGATCGAGAGCAGCACGGTGTCCAGGCCGATGAGGTCGGCGGTCTCCAGCGGGCCCATCGTGTGGCCGAAGCACTCCACGAACAGCCGGTCGGTGTCGGCCGCGGACGCGACGCCCTCGTGCACCAGGAAGGCCGCCTCGTTGACGGTCAGCATCATGACGCGGTTGGTGACGAACCCGGGGGAGTCGTTCACCACGATGCTCTTCTTGCCCAGGGCGGTGAGGAACTCGCGGGCCGCGTCCACCGTCGATTCCGAGGTGTGGTGGGCGCGAATGACCTCGACCGTAGGCTTCAACGGCACCGGGTTCATGAAGTGCATGCCGATCACGTTCTCGGGCCGACCGGTCAGAGCGCCGAGCCGGGTAATCGAGATGGCTGACGTGTTCACAGCGATGATGACGTCCGGCCGGCAGATCCCGCCGAGCCGCTCGTAGATCGGGCGCTTGACCGTCCAGAGCTCGGTGGCGTTCTCGACGACCAGGTCGACGTCCGCGAGGTCCTCGAGATTTGTCGTGAACACGGTCTCGGCAAAGAGCTCGTCGGCGGTGATGGCCGATCCCGGAGCGAGCATCGCGTACAGCCGGACGTCATCGCGCAGCCGGGCCCGGGTGCGCTCCAGGATCTCCTCGTCGCGGTCGACCAGGACGACCCGGAATCCGGCCTGCCGCAACGCCGTGGTGACACCCCGCCCCATGACCCCGGCACCGATGACCCCGACGGTGCGAACGTTCCCCATGGCTATTTCCCCTGTCTCCCCGTACTGGCCGGTAACCCCGACGGTCCTCGAAATAAGGACACCGGTCCCCTAATTGGTGTTCATGAAAAGGGCGGACGGAATACCACTCACGCCGATCAATAGAACAAACAGATGCTCCGCCCCCGGATCACGAGTCGGCAAAGGCGCGGCAACCGACGCCTTCGGCCACGAAGCACCGAGGAAGCCGGTGACATGCGGGAACGATGATCTCTCAACGCCGGACCGAGCTGACCGACCCGCAGCCTACCTGCTGAGCAGCATCCCACCATGTGATCAAGATAACAAGGGTTAACGCTGGACTGCCCAGAAGGTTCGACTGAGGATCTCGTCCGGGAAGCGGGGAACTCCGGGGGTCGAAAGTTCGTCAGCCACTCTTGCGCACCGGGTCACCCAGCTGCTTACTCTGGGGCCCGACGGCAGATCACATTGGCGCAACGGTCGACGATCTGACGACCGATCAACACTGATCAACGGGGACAGGTAGATCGCTGGTTCAACGGGGACAGGTAGATCACGGGTTCATTCGCCCGGGCCGCCGAGGGGACCGGCCGTCACGGGCCCTACGGGTAATCCAGCCGCTTCCGCATGCTCGCAAGTCAGACTCTGGGGGAACTGCACCATGAATAGCGCGGTCGGTACGCAGGGTCAGGGCGGCGCCCCGGAGTCGAGCGCGTGGTACGGCACCGCCGTCGACGTCCCCGCCGTCACGGTCCACGGACTCTTCCGGCAGGCGGTCGAGGCGGACCCGGACGGGATCGCGATCGTTCGGGGCGACAGGGAGTTGACCTACGGTCAGCTCGACCGGCTCGCCGAGGACGTCGCCGACCGGCTGCGCGCTGGCGGGGCCGGCCCCGGCGTCCCGGTCGCCCTGTGCATGGAGCGGACCCCCGAGCTGTTCGCGGCGATGCTGGGCGTCCTCAAGGCCGGCACCGCCTACCTCCCCCTGGACACCGCGGACCCCGACGAGCGGGTGCGCCACATCGCCGAACAGGCCGGTGTCGGCGTCATCGTGACGGACGGCTCCCGCCCGCTCCCGGACGTCCCCGCCCGGGTCCTCGTCCTGGACGAGCGGTGGGCCGCGGCCGCCGGGGACGGCACGGCCCGTCCCGACGGCGAGACCGCCGATCCGGACGCCCCCGCCTACGTGATCTACACCTCCGGGTCGACCGGCCGCCCCAAGGGCGTCGCCATGGCCCACCGGTCCCTCGTCAACATGCTGCTGTGGCACGACCGCACCCGCCCCGGCAGCTGCCGCGCGCGCACCGCGCAGGTCTGCACGGTGAGCTTCGACTTCTCCTTCCACGAGATCTTCTCGACCCTCTGCTTCGGCGGCACCCTGGTGCTCGCCGACGACGAGGTACGGCGCAACTCCTTCGCGCTCGCCGACTTCCTCACCGAGCAGCGCGTCGAGCGGCTCTTCGTCCCGGTCACCTCGCTCGGGCAGCTCGCCGAGGCCGTCACCGGCCGGGCGGCCCCCGCGGCGCTCACCGAGGTGGTCACCACCGGCGAGCTGCTCCAGCTCACCCCGGCCACCCTCGACCTGTTCCGCCGCACCGGCGCGCGCCTGCACAACCACTACGGGGCCACCGAGTTCCAGGACGCCGCCACCTGCACCCTCGACGGCGACCCGGCCGACTGGCCCCGGACGGTGCCGATCGGCCTGCCGATCGACAACGTCCAGGTGTACGTGCTCGACGCCCGGCTGCAGCAGGTGCCGGCCGGCACCGAGGGCGAACTCTGCATCGCGGGCGCCGGCGTCGCCGACGGCTACCTCGGACGCCCCGACCTCAGTGCCGAGCGCTTCGTCGCCAACCCCTTCGGCCCCGGCCGCCTCTACCGCACCGGCGACCTCGCCCGCGCCGCGGCCGACGGCACCGTCGAGCACCTCGGGCGGATGGACGACCAGGTCAAGATCCGCGGCGTCCGGATCGAGCCCGGCGAGATCGAGGCGGCCCTCACCGCCCACCCCGACGTGCGCGAGGCCGTCGTGCTCGCACACGGGGAACAGGACCGGAAGCGGCTGGTCGCCCACGTGGTGCTGCGGCCCGGAGCCGCCCGCGACGGCGCGGCGCGGCGGCTGCACGCCCACCTCGGCGACCGGCTCCCCCGCCACATGGTGCCCGAGGCCTACGACCTGCTCGACGCGCTGCCGCTGACCTCCAGCGGCAAGACCGACCGCCGCCGGCTCACCCCGCCCGCCGTCCTCGAGCGGCTCTCGGACGCCGCCGCGGTCCGCGCCGGCACCGACACCGAGCGCTTCCTGGTCGAGGTGCTGCAGGAGGTCCTGCAGCTCGACTCGATCGGGGTCCAGGACAACTTCTTCGACATCGGCGGCACCTCGCTGCACCTGGTGGCCGTCCAGCGCCGGATCACCGAACTGGGCCGCCCCTTCTCCGTCGTCGACCTGTTCCGCCACCCCACCGTCCGCGCGCTCGCCGCGCACCTCGACGGGGCCGGCACCGGGCCCGACGGCGGGGCGCCCGCCGCCCCCGCCCGCCGCGCCCCCGCGTTCGGCGCCGACATCGCGGTCATCGGCATGGCCGGCCGCTTCCCCGGTGCCGACGACCTGGAGGCCTTCTGGCGGAACCTGCGGGACGGCGTGGAGTCCGTCACCCCGCTCTCGCCCGAGGAGCTCGACCAGGTGGACCCGCGCCTGCGCGACCACCCCGACTACGTGCGGGCCGGCGCCGTGCTGCCGGACATCGAGGGCTTCGACGCGGGCTTCTTCGACATCACCGCCAAGGACGCCGCCACCATCGACCCGCAGCAGCGGGTGTTCCTGGAGTGCGCCTGGGAGGCGTTCGAGCACGCCGGCTACGTGCCGGGCGACGCGCACGGCCCGGTCGGCGTCTTCGCCGGCTCCGGCATGTCCACCTACCTGGTCAACAACCTCAACCCGCACTTCGGCATCCCCGACAGCGGCCCGCTGATCGAGGCGGACATGCTGCAGTTCCAGCTGAAGCTCGGCAACGACCGCAACTACCTGCCCACCAGGGTCTCGTACAAGCTCGACCTGCGCGGCCCCAGCGTCAACGTGCAGACCGCGTGCTCGACCTCGCTGGTCGCCCTGCACCTCGCCTGCCGCAGCCTGCAGGCCGGGGAGAGCGCCATGGCGCTGGCCGGCGGCGTGTCGATCGTGGTGCCGCAGAAGGGCGGCTACCTCCACGAGGAGGGCATGATCCGCTCCCGCGACGGGCACTGCCGAGCCTTCGACGCCGAGGCGGAGGGCACGCTGTTCGGCAACGGCTGCGGCGTGGTGCTGCTCAAGCGGCTCGACGAGGCGCTCGCCGACGGCGACCACGTCATCGCCGTCGTCAAGGGCTCCGCGATCAACAACGACGGCTCGGACAAGGTGGGCTTCACCGCGCCGAGCGTCGAGCGGCAGGCCGACGTGGTCCGGGAGGCGCTGGACGCCGCGGGCGTCGACGCCTCGACCGTCGGTTACGTCGAGGCCCACGGCACCGGCACCGCGATGGGCGACCCGATCGAGATCGCCGCGCTCACCGAGGCCTTCCGGGACGCCGCCGCGGAGCCCGCGCCGGCCGGCTCCTGCGCCATCGGATCGGTGAAGACCAACATCGGCCACCTGGACGAGGCCGCCGGCATCGCCGGCCTGATCAAGACGGCGCTGGCCCTGCGGCACCGCACCCTGCCGCCCAGCCTGCACTTCACCGAGCCGAACCCGCGCATCGACTTCGCCGCCGGGCCGTTCTTCGTCAACACCGCCACCACCGACTGGGCGCCGGGCACCGCACCGCGCCGCGCCGGGGTCAGCTCCTTCGGCATGGGCGGCACCAACTGCCACGTCGTCCTGGAGGAGGCCCCCGGGACCGGGGCCGCCGAGAACGCCGGGGAGGAGCGGCCGCACCTGCTCACCCTCAGCGCGCGCACCCCCGGGGCCCTGCACGAGCTGGCCGGGCGCTACACCCGCTGGCTCACCGACCACCCCGAACTGCCCTTCCCCGACGCCTGCTTCACCGCCGCCGTCGGCCGCCGGGCCTTCGAGCACCGCCTGGCCGTGGTGGCCCGCACGGCGGAGGAGGCCGCCGCCGCACTCGCGGCCCACCCCGCCGGGCCCGCGGCCCCGCGCCGCACCGGGCGCACCGCCTTCGTCTTCAGCGGCCAGGGCTCCCAGTACCCGGGCATGAGCCGGGAGCTGTACGGGACCGAGCCCGTCTTCCGGGCCGCCCTCGACCGCTGTGCGGCCCTCCTGGACGGCAGGCTGGCCCGCCCGCTCCTCGACGTGCTCTTCCCCGCCGAGGGCGCGGAGCCGCTCGTCGACCTCACCGAGTACGCCCAACCCGCCCTGTTCGCGGTCGAGTTCGCCCTGGCCGAGCTGTGGGAGGCCTGGGGTGTGCGGCCGGACGTGATGATCGGCCACAGCCTCGGCGAGTACGTCGCGGCCTGCCGGGCCGGGGTCTTCTCGCTGGAGGACGCCCTGACGCTGGTCGCCGAGCGCGGCCGGCTGATGCAGGAGCTGCCCGCGGGCGGCCGGATGGTCTCGGTGGCCGCACCCGAGCGGGACGTCGCCGAGCTGATCGCCCCGTACCCGGCCGAGGTCTCGATCGCGGCCGTGAACGGGGCCCGCTCGACCGTGGTGTCCGGCGCGGGGGAGGCCGTCGGGGCGATCGTCGCGCAGCTCGTCGAACGCGGCGTGCGCCACCGCGAGCTGACGGTCTCGCACGCCTTCCACTCGCCGCTGATGGAGCCCGTGCTGGCCCGGTTCGCCGAGGTCGCCGGGGCCGTCGAGTACCGCGCCCCGCACACCCCGGTCGTCTCCAACGTGACCGGCGAGGTCATCGGCGCGGAGATGGCGCGGGCCGAGTACTGGGTCGACCACGTCATGCGCCCGGTCCGGTTCTCCGACGGGGTGGCGGCGATGGAGCGCCTCGGCGCCGACGTCTTCGTCGAGGTCTCGCCCCGGCCCACCCTGCTGCAGTTCGTCGGGGAGCAGCTCGCGCACGCCGAGCCGCTGGTGGTGGCGAGCCTGCGGGCCGACCGCGAGCGGAGCCAGCTGCTGGAGGCGGTCGGCGCGCTGTGGCAGGCCGGCGTCCCGGTCGAGCCGGCGCGGCTGTACCGGCCCGGGACGCACCGCAGGGTCCCGCTGCCCGGCTACCCCTGGCAGCGGCAGCGGCACTGGATCGACGCCCCGGCCGGCCCGGCCCGGCGGCCCGCCGCCCCGGAGGGCCTGCCGCTCATCGGCACCCGCCTGGACCTGGCCGACACCGACGACATCCGCTTCGGAGCCGTCGTGGGCGCGCGCCACCTGTCGTGGCTGGAGAACCACCGGGTCTTCCAGACCATCGTGATGCCCGGCGTGGCCTACATGGCGACCGCCTTCGCCGCCGGTCAGGAGGCCTTCGGCAGCGAGGCCGTCGAACTGCGCGACTTCTTCATCCACCGCGCCATGACCTTCCCCGACGAGCGGGCCGACCGCGACGTCCAGATCGTGCTGAAGCCGGAGGGCCAGGACGAGCACGGGCTCGGGATCTTCTCCCGCCTCGCCGACCAGGGCCGGGGCCCCTGGACGCAGCACATCTCGGGGCGCCTCGCCCCGGCCGCCCGCCAGGAGCCCGCCGACCGGGCGGCCGAGCCGCTGGCCGGGCTGCGCGCCCGCTTCACCACCGAGATCCCCGTCGAGGAGATCTACCAGGGCGAGCGCGAACGCGAGATCGACCTGGGCCCGCTGTTCTGGGCCACCGAGCGGCTGTGGCGCGAGGACACCCGCTGCCTGTCCCGGATCGCCCTGCCCGAGGCACTACGGCACGAGGCCCCGCAGCACCGGATCCACCCGGTGCTGCTGGAGGCCTGCTTCCTGGCCCTGACGGTGACGTACCCGGAGAAGTACGGGCGGCGCACCTACGTGCCGGTCGGCGTGGAGCGGATGCGGTTCCACGAGCGGGTCGGCACCCACGCCTGGTGCCACGCGCGCCTGCGGCCCGCCGACAGCGACGACCCCGAGACCCTGCACGGCGACGTCGACCTCTACGACGCCGACGGCCTGCTCCTGCTCACCATGGAGGGCGTGCTGCTCAAGCGCGCCGACCGACAGACCATGGTCGGCCGCCCGGACGCCGCCTGGCGCGACTGGCTCTACCGGCTGTCCTGGACGCCCGAGCCGCTCGACCCGGCGGCCGCCCCGGGCCGGGAGCGCTGGCTCGTCCTCGCCGACGGCCCGGCCGGCCGGGCCCTGGCGGACGCCGCCCGTGCCCGCGGCGTCGACTGCCGCACCGCGGACCCGGCGGGCGCGGACGGCCCCGACGGCTTCACCCGGCTGCTGGACGAGGCGGGCGACCGCGACCTCGTCGTCGCGGCCTGGCCGGTCGAGACCGCCGCCGACGGCCCGTCCGACGGCGGCCCGTCCGACGGCGGCCCGTCCGACGGAGGCCCGTCCGACGGAGGCTCGTCCGACGGAGGCTCGTCCGAGGCCGCGCTCGACCACGGGGTGCGCCTGCTGCACCTGGTCCAGGCCCTGACCGCGCGCGGCGAGCGGGCACCGCGGCTCGCCGTGGTGACCCGGGGCGCCCAGGCCCTCGCCGACCGCGAGGCGACCGAGCCCGCGCAGGCCGCCCTGTGGGGCTTCGGCCGGGTCGTCGTCCTGGAGCAGCCGGACCTGCGGCACACCCAGATCGACCTGGACCCGACCCGGCCCGCCGCCGGTCAGGCCACCGAACTCGCCGCCGAACTGCACGCGCTCGCCGGCTCGGACGAGAACCAGATCGCCTACCGCGGCGGGGTCCGGCACCTGGCCCGGCTTACCCGGGCGACGGTCGGGACCGACGGGCCGGCCGTCCGCGCGGACGGCAGCTACCTGGTCACCGGCGGCCTCGGCGGGCTCGGACTGGAGACCGCCCGCCTGCTGCACGAGCAGGGCGCCCGCCACCTGGTGCTCGCCGGGCGCGGCGCGCCGGGCCCGGCCGCCGAGGAGGTGCTGGCCGAACTGCGCGCCGCGGGCACCCGGGTGGTGACCGTCGCCGTCGACGTCGCCGACGGGACCGCCCTGGCCGGGTGCCTGCGCGAGCTCGCCGGCACCCCCGGCCTGCCGCCGCTGCGCGGGGTGCTGCACCTGGCCGGCGTGCTGGACGACGGGGTCCTCGGCCAGCAGTCCGCCGAGCGCTTCGAGCGGGTGTTCGCCGCGAAGGCCCGCGGCGCCTGGCTGCTGCACCGGCTGACCGAGGGGCTGCCGCTGGACTTCTTCGTCCTGTTCTCCTCGGTGTCCTCCGCGCTCGGCTCCCCGGGACAGGCCAACTACGCCTCCGCCAACGCCTACCTGGACGGGCTGGCCTCGTACCGCCGCGGCCTCGGCCTGCCCGCCCTCGCGGTGCAGTGGGGCTCCTGGGCCGAAGCCGGGATGAGCGCCCGGCTGGGTCTCGACGGCAAGCTGGAGCGCATGGGCGAGGGCGTCATCCCCAAGGCCCAGGGCGTCGAGGCGCTCGGCGCGCTGCTCCGCACGAACGCCGACGGCGGTGCCGTCGCGGTGCTGCCGATCGACTGGCCCCGCTTCCTGGAGCACCAGGTCGGAGCGGTGCCGCTGCTGTCCCGGTTCCGCACCCGCGGACCGGCCGGCCCGGCGGCCGCCCCCGCGCAGTCCTTCCGGGAGCGGCTGGCAGCGGCCGAACCGCACCAGCGCCGCAAGCTGCTGGCCGACCAGGTCTGGGACCAGGTGGTGCGCAGCCTCGGCTCGGACCGCGGGCTGGAGCCCGACGTGGGCTTCTTCTCGCTCGGCCTGGACTCGCTGGGCTCCATCGAGCTGCGCAACCGGCTCCAGACGGCGCTCGGCTGCCGACTCGGGCAGACCGTGGTCTTCGACTACCCCACGTTCGACACCCTCACCGACCACCTCTGGGACGTGGTCGGCATCACCGACGACTCGGGCGACGGCGCCGGCGACCAGCCGGCCGACGCGACCCGCCAGGACGGCCCGCAGAGCCGCTCCGGGGCGGACGAGGCGGCTCTACTGCTGGCCAAGAAGCTGGGGATCGGGAACTTCGACCATGCGTGAGACGAACGACGCCTACGAGGCCCTCCTGAAGGGGGCGCTGGCCCGGATCGAGGCACTGGAGGCCGAGGTCGAGCAGGCCCGCGGCCGGGCCGCCGACCCGGAGCCGATCGCCGTCGTCGGCATGGGCTGCCGCTTCCCCGGCGCCGACGGACCCGACGCGTACTGGCGGCTGCTGACCGAGGGCCGCGACGCCGTCGTCGAGGTGCCCGCCGACCGGTGGGACGTCGACGCCTACTACGACCCGGACCCGGACGCCCCCGGCAAGATGTCCACCCGGTACGGCGGGTTCCTGGACGGCGTCGCCGAGTTCGACGCCGCGCTGTTCGGCGTCTCCGCCCGCGAGGCGGCCAGCATCGACCCCCAGCAGCGGCTGCTGCTGGAGGTCTCCTGGGCGGCCTTCGAGGACGCCGGCATGCCGGTGCGGAGCCTGCCCGCGCGCACCGGCGTCTTCGTCGGCATCAGCAACGTGGACTACCGCGAGGCGATGGTCTCGCACGGCGCCGAGCACCTCGACGGGTACTTCAGCTCCGGCAGCACCACCAGCACCGCCAGCGGCCGGCTCTCCTACTTCCTCGGCCTCACCGGGCCCGCGCTCTCGGTGGACACCGCCTGCTCCTCCTCGCTGGTCTCGGTCCACCTGGCCGTGATGAACCTGCGCAGCGGCGCCTGCGACATGGCGCTGGCCGGCGGCGTGAACCAGATCGTCACCCCGCACGAGACGATCAGCCTGTCCAAGGGCCGGATGATGTCCCCCGACGGGCGCTGCAAGCCCTTCGACGCCGCGGCCAACGGGTACGTGCGGGCCGAGGGCTGCGGCATGGTCGTGCTCAAGCGGCTCTCCGACGCCCGCCGCGACGGGGACCGCGTGCTCGCCGTCGTCCGCGGCGGCGCCACCAACCAGGACGGCCACCGCAGCGGCCTGACCGTGCCGCACGGCCCCTCCCAGCAGGACGTCGTCCGCCGGGCCCTGGAGGACTCGCGGGTCGAGCCGCACCAGGTCGGGTACGTCGAGGCGCACGGCACCGGCACCGCCCTCGGGGACCCGATCGAGGCCGCCGCGCTGGGCGCGGTGTTCGACGGCCGGCCCCGCCCGCTGGCGGTCGGCTCGGTGAAGTCCAACTTCGGGCACCTGGAGTCGGCGGCCGGCATCGCGGGCGTCATCAAGGCGGTCCTCGCCGTGCGCGAGGCCGCGATCCCCCCGACCCTGCACTTCGACACGCCCAACCCGCTCATCGACTGGGACACCCTGCCGCTGCGCGTCCCGACCGCGCTGGAGCCGTGGACCGAGGAGCGCCGGGTCGCCGGGGTCAGCTCCTTCGGCTTCAGCGGCACCAACTGCCACCTGGTGCTGGAGTCCGCGCCGCAGGAGGAACCGGCCGCCGGGGCGCCGGCCCGCCCGCTGCACGTGCTGACCGTCTCCGGTGCGACCGCGGCCGCACTGGACGAGGCGACCACCCGGATGGCCGCCTTCCTGGCCGACGGCGCGGGTGGCGCCGACCTCGCCGACGTCTGCGCCACCGCCAACTCCGGTCGCAGCCACCTGGACCACCGCCGGGCCGTCGTCGCCGCCACCGCGAGCGAGCTGGTGCAGCGGCTCACCGAGGGCGGCCCGGGCAGCTTCGACGGGCACGTCCAGGGGCGTCGCAGCGTCCCGGAGGTGGCCTTCCTCTTCACCGGCCAGGGCTCCCAGTATCCGGGCATGGGACGGGAGCTGTACGAGTCGCAGCCGGCCTTCCGGCAGGCCGTCGACGAGTGCGCCGCGGTCCTCGACCCGCTGATCGGCCGGTCACTGACCGGGCTGCTGTACCCGGACGGTGCACAGCCGGCCGGCGACGAGCTCGACCGCACCGGGTACACCCAGCCGGCGCTGTTCGCCGTGGAGTACGCGCTGGCCCGGCTCTGGCGATCCTGGGGCGTCGAGCCGCAGGTGGTGCTCGGCCACAGCGTCGGCGAGTACGTGGCCGCCTGCGTCGCCGGGGTGTTCTCGCTGTCGGACGCACTGCGCCTGGTCGCCGAGCGCGGCCGGCTGATGCAGGAGCTGCCGGCCGGCGGGGTGATGGTGTCGCTGCGCGGCCGCCCCGAGGTGGTCGAGGCCGCCGTCGCCGGCCACCCGCTGGTCTCGGTCGCCGCCGTCAACGGGCCCGAGGAGGTGGTGGTCGCGGGCGACGCCGGGCAGGTCGAGCAGGTCGTCGCCGAACTCGCCCGCCAGGGCGTCACCGGGCGCTCGCTGCGGGTCTCGCACGCCTTCCACTCCCCCCTGATGGAGCCGGTCACCGCGCCGCTGACGGCGCTCGCCAGGACCGTCAGGTACTCGGCGCCGCGGATCCGGGTGATCTCCAACGTCACCGGTGAGGCGGTCGGCGCGGACCGGCTGTGCGACCCGGAGTACTGGGCCCGGCACGCGCTCGCCCCGGTGCGGTTCGCCGACGGGATCCGGGCCGCCCACGCCGGCGGCGCCCGCGCCTTCGTGGAGATCGGGCCCAAGCCGGTGCTCCTGGGGCTCGTCCGCGCCTGCCTGCCGGACGCCGACGACGCCGTCCTGCTGCCCAGCCTGCGCCCGGACCGCGACCTGACCGAGCTGCTCGGCAGTGCGGCCGCGCTGCACGTGCGCGGGGTGCCGGTCGACTGGGCCGCCGTCGACGGCCGGCCGCGGCCGCGCCGGGTCGCCCTGCCGACCTACCCCTTCCAGCGGGAACGCCACTGGTTCACCGAGGAGACCGCGCCCGGTGCGCGGCCCCTGCCGGCGGACGACGACTGGCTGGTGGGTGTCCGGTGGGAGGAGACCACCGAGGACAACCCGCCCGCCCCCACCGGACACTGGCACGTCACCGGCACCACCACCGACG
>NZ_JBIWPA010000044.1:0-73141 GCF_044768035.1 Kitasatospora sp. NPDC101176 | reverse complement strand
ACCCTGCGCGCCGTCGACGCCGGCGCCACCGTCGCCACCCACCTCTTCAACGCCATGCCCGGCATCGCCCACCGCGCCCCCGGCCCCATCGTCGCCCTCCTCGAGGACGACCGCGTCACCGTCGAACTGATCAACGACGGCGTGCACCTGCACCCCTCCGTCCTCGACCTCGCCTACCGCACCGCCGGCGCCTCCCGCGTCGCCCTGATCACCGACGCCATGGGCGCCGCCGGCATGGGCGACGGCCTCTACCCCCTCGGCCCCCTCCAGGTCCGCGTCCAGGACGGCGTCGCGCGCCTGGTCGAGGGCGGCGCGATCGCCGGTTCCACCCTCACGCTGGACGTCGCCTTCAAGCGCTCCGTCACGGTCAACGGCCTCAGCCTGGGCCAGACCGTCGAGTCGCTCTCCACCACCCCCGCCCGGCTGCTCGGCCTCGCCGGCACCACCGGCTCCCTCGAGACCGGCAAGCTGGCGGACCTCGTCGCCCTCGACTCCGAGACCTACGACCTGGTCGCCGTCATGCGCCGCGGCCGCTGGGTCCTCGGCGCCGAGCGCTTCGACGTGGTGAAGCCCGCCTGACGGCCCCCGGGACGCCGACGGCCGCCCTCCCCCACGGGGACGGGCGGCCGTCGCGCACTCGGGTGCCGGGCGTCAGCCGCTCGGCTCGACGGTGATCTGGTCGATCAGGATCGGTCCGCCCGGCGCGGTGATGACGACGCTGTTCGCCCCGGCCTGCAGCTGCGGGAGTATCCAGGTGGTGTACCAGGAGGACGCCGGGTCCTTGCCGGGCGAGTAGTTCTTGAACGGCAGCCCGCTCGGCCAGTCCTTGCCGTTCACCGAGGCCGCGCCCTTCACGTCCGCGCCGGCGTTGCTGAAGTGCACCGTCAGCTTGTACGTCCCGGCGGTGGCGACCTCGCCGTTCCACGTCACCGAGCCGCCCTGCTGGAGGGTCAGGTAGCTGCCGTCCGCGGACTTGGCGCCCTTGACGCTGTTGCCGGACGGCGCGTTCTGGGCCTGCAGCTGGCCCGCGTCCACGGTGGTCGGGCCGGCCGCGACGGTGGCACTCGCCGAGGGAGAGGCGGTCGGGGACGACCCGCCGGTCGCGGCGGTGGTGGGCGGGGCCGCGGCGGTGGTCTGGGTGCCGGACTTGGCGGTCTTGTCGCCGTCCGGGTCGCCCGAGGACAGCGCGATGCCGGCGCCGATCGCGATGGCCGCGACGACGGCGACCGCGCCGATCACCGCGCCCTTGCTGCGACCGCTGCTCGGCCGCTCCTCGCCCGGCTGCGGCCGGGAGTGCTCGGCGTAGCGGCTCTGCTGGGTGGGCGCCGTGCCGTACTCGGGCTGCTGCGGCGCCCCCTGCTGGGCGTACGGGGTCTGCGGCTGGACCGGGTAGCCCGGCTGCTGCTGGCCGTAGGCCGGCTGCTGCGGCGCCCGGGGCGGGTACTGCTGCCCGTACTGCGCCCGGCCGACCTCCATCGGGCGGTTGTACGACGTCCGGGGCACGCCCTGCTGCGGCTCGGCCGACTGCCCGGTCGAGCCCTCGGCCGGGCGGTAGAGGTAGCCGAACGGATCGTCGTCCTGCGGGGCACCGCCCCCCTGGCCCTCGGGCACTCCGTTGCTGCCGGCGGTCGTCACGGTGGTCAACTCCCCCATCCGGTTCGCGCCGCCGGGTGCGGACCGGCGCAGATCATGGACGCTCTCGTACCCGGGAACCCTACCTGCCGTACCCGACTGCCGGGAAAGAGCCCTTGACAACCCACGGGTAACCTGCGCGGCCCCGGGGCCCGGTCAGCCCGCCCGCCGGTGCGAACGCTCGCCGCGCGCGCCGCGCACCGCGCCCCCGCGCGCCCGCTTCTCGTCGTACATCCGCTCGTCCGCGGTGTGCAGCACCTCCTCGGTGCTCATCCCGCACCCCGCCCAGCCGATGCCGAGGCTGACGCCCACC
The DNA here is from genome assembly GCF_044768035.1 of Kitasatospora sp. NPDC101176. NCBI lineage: Bacteria > Bacillati > Actinomycetota > Actinomycetes > Kitasatosporales > Streptomycetaceae > Kitasatospora > Kitasatospora sp. NPDC101176. The sequence continues at coordinate 71,196 of NZ_JBIWPA010000044.1, read as the reverse complement.
CGCATCGCCCGGCCGTCGATCCGCATCGGCGGGATGATCGCGTTGCGCAGCCGGTGGGCGAGGTCCTTGGCCTCCTCCCGGCCGATGCCGTCGGCCAGCACGACGAACTCGTCGCCGCCGAGCCGGGCCACCGTGTCGCCGTCCCGGACGGCCTGGCTCAGCCGCCGGGCGACCTCGACCAGCACCGCGTCGCCCGCGTTGTGGCCGAACCGGTCGTTGATCGACTTGAAGCCGTCCAGGTCGCAGAAGAGCACCGCGAGCCCCTTGTCCGCGTGGGCCGCGGCCCCCGAGCGGAAGGGCGCCGACCAGGCCTCGCCCGGTCCGTGGTCGGTGGGGACCACCGCGTGCACGTGCTCCCCGCAGGCCGCGATCAGCCCCGGCAGCGGACCGGCCTCGGGCAGCCCGTAGCCGTGCACCGGCCCGGCGTACGGGTCCGCCCCCTCCAGCCCGTCGTAGGCGGCGTGCGCGGCGTAGGAGTCCGCGGGGTAGCCGTATGGGGCCGGGTAGGCCGTCTCGGCCCCGGCGGCGGCGCCGACGGTCTGCGGCTCGCTGCAGAGCCGACGGGCCAGCCGGGCCTTCAGCTCGGCGCTGTTCGGCAGGCCGGTGAGCGCGTCGTGGCTGGCCCGGTGGGCGAGCTGGAACTCGTGCCGCTTGCGCTCCTCGATGTCCTCGACGTGGGTGAGCAGGAAGCTCGGGCCCTCGGCCGCGTCCGCCACGATCGAGTTGCGCAGGCACACCCACTGGTAGCCGCCGTCCCGCCGGGACAGCCGCAGCTCCGCCCGGCCGCTCTCGGCGCTGGTGCGCTCCAGCAGGGCCCGGTCCTCGGGGTGGACGAGATCGGCGAAGCTCTGCTGGCGCAGCACCGCGCGGGGGCGGCCGAGCAGTCGGCAGAGCGCGTCGTTGACCCTGGTCAGCTGGCCGCGACCGGCGCCGTGCAGTTCGGTGATGGCCATCCCGCTGGGCGCGTACTCGAAGGCCTGGCGGAAGCTCTCCTCGCTGGCCCGCAGCGCCTGCTGCTCCTTCTCCAGCCGGGCCAGGGCGCGCTGCATCTCGGCCCGCAGCCGGGCGTTGCCGATCGCGATGGAGGCCTGCAGCGAGAACATCTCCAGCGCCTCGCGGGTCCACGCCCCGGGCCGCTTGCCGCTGCGCGGACGGTCCACCGAGAGCACGCCGAGCAGGTCGCCGCCGGCGCTGTACATCGGGGCGAGCAGTCCGTCGGCCGGGTGCCAGTCGTTGGCGTAGACGGGCAGCGGGCCGTCCCCGATCCAGCGCGGGATGTCGCTGGCGACGGCCCAGCCTCGGTCGTAGGGGAGGAAGCGCAGGGTGCCCCAGTGGTCGCTGACGCCGAGCAGCCGGTCCCAGGACTCCCGGGAGCCGACCTGGCCGAGCAGCACGGAGGGGCCACCCATGGCGCTCTCCTCGAGCTCCCAGACGGCCGCCACCACCAAGTCGCCGTCCGGGCGGACCAGGCTGACCGCGGCGGCGTCGAAGCCGAGCCCGTGCACCGCGCCCTCGACGACGGCCTGCAGCGTGCCCGCCAGGCTGCGGGCAGCGTTGAGGTCCGCCACGACCCGGTGCAAGGTGCGGAGGGTCGCGAGACGGACGTACGGCTCCGACTCGGCTTCCATGCGGGGGCTCCCCGGCTGCTTCGGATAGTTCTTGATTGGTTATCGTCCGATTGCCAGAAGAACTGAATCACAGGGAGCACAGCGTTCGGCACGCTCGGTCAGCAATAGGCCACTACTTGTGACTTAAATCACACAACACTAATGCGCCCTTAATCAGCTCATCCGCCCCATAGCGGTACATCACGCGCTATCAGGGCAATTCCCGTGGTCGACCTCATCGGTCCCGCACTGAAGCCCCCTGCCGCCCGGCAGGCCCCTCGCTTCACTCCTGAGAGTGAGCTCCACCACCTCGCGGGGGGCGAGTCCCGCCACCGCCCGTGACCCCGGCCCGCGCCGGTGGTCCTACGACCTCGGCCCGATGCAGAGCGTGGCGGCCTCCGGCTACCGTGCGGTACGTGTACCCGTCCCCGCAGCCCGAAGCTGCCACCCAGGCCACGCCCGACGAGTTCCGGGCAGCACTCTCCCAGCTCGCCGCCGGCGTCAGCCTGGTCACCGTCCACGACCCGGAGGACGGCGAGGACATCGGCATGACCGCCACGTCCTTCCTCTCGGTGTCGCTGGAGCCCCCGCTGGTGCTGATCTCGGTCCGCGAGGACTCCCGGATGGACGAGGTGCTCACCCGGACGGACACCTGGGCGGTCTCGCTGCTCACGGAGGGCCAGAAGGCGCTCGGCTCCCGCTTCGCCATGAAGGGCCGGCTCAGCGACCGGCTGCTCTTCGCGGACACCCCGCACCGGCGCGGCCCGCACTCCGGGGCGCCGCTGATCGACGGCGCGCTCGCCACCGTCGAGTGCCGCACCGAACAGCGGATACCCGCGGGTGACCACACGCTGCTGCTCGGCCGCGTCCTGGAGGCCGTGGTCCCCAACCCGGCCGGCCGGCCGCTGCTCTACTTCCGCGGCGGGTACCGCGCCCTCGGCTGAGCCCGCCTACTCGCCGCCCCGCGGCGAGCGCCGGCCCTGCTTCAGCTCGGAGCGGTGCCGCTTGCCGGCCAGTCGCCGCTCGACCGTCCCCCGGCTGGGCCTGGTCGCCCGCCGGGCCTTCGGCGGCGGCGCGCACGCCTCGGTCAGCACCGCCGACAGCCGGGCCGCGGCCGCCTCCCGGTTGCGCCACTGCGAGCGGAACTCGGAGGCCTGGATCACCAGCACCCCGCCGTCCACCAGCCGCCCGGCCAGCCGCTCCAGCGCACGCTCGCGCCACACCTCGGGCAGCGCCCGGGAGGACGCCAGGTCGTAGCGCAGCTCGACCTTCGTGTCGGAGGTGTTGACGTGCTGGCCACCGGGGCCGGAGGAACGCGAGAAGCGCCAGACGAGCTCGGCGTCGGGGACGACCACCGACCCCCGTACGCGGATGGGCTCGGGCATGCGCCCATCATCCCCCGCCCGCCCCCGCCGGGTCACCCGGTTATCCGCACTGGTCCGGGCGGGTCCGCGGACGCCCGCCCGCCACCGGCACCGCCCCGGTTCCGCGGCACCGCCCGCAGCCCGGACAATGGCCTACGTGATCGAGCTCGGCTACTCCCTCTCCAACCGCTTCCCCGACCCTCCGCAGACGGACTACCGGTCCGCCTCGGTGCACGCGCTGCGGTACGACCTGTTCTGCGGCGACGTCTACCTGGAGGCCGAGGGCGCCGAGCTGTCCACCGCCTGGGGGTGGGTGCCGGTGCTGGACTTCGCGTGGGCGCTGTGCGACATCGCCGAGCAGCTGGACCGCGACCCGGACGGCGGCCGGGCCGCCCGGGTGCAGACCGCCGACCTGGACTTCACCCAGAACACCGAGCTGCTGCGGTTCGCCCGCCGCTTCAACTGGGTCGAGGTCAGCGCGACCTGGCTGCCGGACGAGCCGCCCGCGGTGGTGCGCCACGGCGAGCTGCGGCGCGAGGCCCGGGACTTCCTCCAGGACACCCTCGCCGATCTGTTCGACATGCACCCCGACCTGGCCGACAATCCGAACATCTGGTCGCTGCAGGGCCGGTTCCGCCGGATCTGATCCCCGTTATTGCCCCGCCTTTGCCCGGGGATTGGCGGCCAGCAGAAATTCACGGACTCCGTGGAACCAACCCACCCGAGTATTGCGTTGTCCGGGGAAAAGCGAACGAAGGGACTGCAATCGCCATGCCAGTGAGCCTCTCCAAGGGTGGCAACGTCTCGCTGACCAAGGAGGCCCCCGGCCTGTCCGCGGTCAGCGTCGGCCTGGGCTGGGACGTCCGGACCACCACCGGCGCCGAGTTCGACCTCGACGCCAGCGCGATCGTCCTGAACGCGGACGGCAAGGTGCTGTCCAACGGGCACTTCGTCTTCTTCAACAACACCAGCACCCCCGACAACACCGTCGTGCACACCGGTGACAACCGCACCGGCGAGGGCGTCGGCGACGACGAGTCGATCAACGTGAACCTGGCCGGCCTGCCGGCCGAGGCCGTCAAGATCACCTTCCCGGTCACCATCTACGACGGGGTCGCCCGCGGCCAGAGCTTCGGCCAGGTCCGCAACGCCTACATCCGCGTGGTGAACGCCGCCGGCGGTGCCGAGATCGCCCGCTACGACCTCTCCGAGGACGCCGCCACCGAGACCGCGATGATCTTCGGCGAGCTGTACCGCAACGGCGGCGAGTGGAAGTTCCGTGCCGTCGGCCAGGGCTACGCCTCCGGCCTGGCGGGCATCGCCCAGGACTTCGGCGTCCAGCTCTGACGCCCCGCCGGGCCCGTCCCGGCACCCCCGGAAACGCCGCGGCGCGGGAAGTCGGTCGGACCGACTTCCCGCGCCGTCGCCGTTTCCAGCGGCCCCCGGGCTCAGCGCGAGGCGCGCAGCTCCGGGAGCTGGATCAGCTCGGTCTCCTCCTCCGGGGTCAGGTCGACCACCTCGGGCACCGCCCCGTCCCCGGCCGCACGGCCCGTCGGCTCGTCGCGACCCTCCGGCTCGCCGACGCCCTCCGGCGCGGGCGCCGCCTGGGCCTCCCGGACCTCCTGCGCCTGTGCGGCCACCGCCTCGTCGCCCACCACGTCCGCGAGGTCCGTGCGCTCCCCCAGCTCGGCGACGCTGCCCACCGCCGGCGCCGGGGCCGCCGCACGCACGGCCGGACCCGGAGCAGCACCGCGGCCGAAGAAGCTGAAGCCCTGTCCGCGCGCCCCGGACTGCGCCGGGCGCAGCCGCTGCCGTTCCACCGGGGCGGGCACCGCGACCGGAGCCGTCGGCGCCCCGCCGAGCTGCCCGACCGTGGCGGTCAGCGCCGGGCGCACCGGCGCGGGCCGCACCGGCGCCTGGGCGGCCGGAGCCGGCACCGCCGGGGCCTGGGCCGGGGTCGGCACCGCAGGGGCCACCGGAGCCGGCACCACGGGCGCCACCGGGGCCGGTACGACGGGCGCAGGGGCCACCGCGGCCGGAGCCTGCCGGACCGGGGCCTGCCTGGCCGGCGCCGCGGCCGCGCGCAGCGCGACCTCCGCGCCCGCGGTCCGCTCCCGCTGCGCCTCCCGCTCCGCCGCCCGCCGAGCCAGCAGCCGCAGCACGGAGCCGGCACGGACGAACGCGGCCGGGCTGGCCGGGTGCTTGGGGCGGCTCGCGGCGAGCGCCCGCTGGGCCGCCTCGGCCTCCTTGAGCGCCTGCTCGGCCACCGCCACGGCCCGCTCCCGCAGCAGCCGGGCGATCTCCGTCTCGGCCTTGGCGAGCCGGGACTTCTCCGCGGTGAGCCGCCGCCCGAACCGGGTGGCCCGCTCCTCGGCGACCTCGGCCGCGTACTCGGCCTCCGCGAGCTGCTCCTCGAAGCGCTCCTCGGCCCGCAGGCGCTGTGCGACGGCCATCTCGGCGGCGGCCCGGGCGGCCTTGTCACGCTGCTTCAGGAGCAGCGCGAAGCCGAGCGTCGCGATCACCGCCGCGACGCCCACCGAGCGCACCAGGATGGTGTCCTGACTGAAGAGCAGGGCGCCCAGCGCGGCCACGAGCAGCACGCCGGCGGCGGTGGGGGGGAAGATCCGGCCGAGGACGGAGGAATGACGGTGACGTCCGCGAGACATGCCAAGAAACTAGCGTGCGAATTGGGGCCGTGTCAGCCCAGGGTCCCCTTCCGCCCTTGACAGTGCGCAAGTTTTACCGCACGTACCCGGCGCTTCACTCAAGATCACCGGGAATGCCCCGTTCGGCGCTGCGGGGCCGGCCCGCGCGAGCGGACCGCTCAGCGGCGCCGGACCCGCTCAGCGGTGCGAGGCCGCCGGACCGCTCGGCCCGTCGTGGTCCTCCGGCAGCCGGCACACGTGCTGCAGCCAGAGCGCCGCCGCTATCACCGCGGCTCCCGCCAGCACCGCGAGCCCGGCCGTGACCGCCTGGTCCTTGCGGGCCGGCACGTCCAGCTCGCCGAGCAGGAAGATCCCGGCGCCCGCGTAGACCCCGGTGACCACCGCCGAGACCAGCGCGCTGGCCTGGCCGAGCACCACCGCCCGGGCCGCGAGCAGCGGGTCGACGCCCTTCGCGCCGGGCTGCCGCTCGCGCACCGCCTTCAGCCGGGAGCGCAGCGACAGCGCGGTGGCCAGCAGGATCACCGCCACCGCGGCCAGCACCACCGGCGCCGCGACCGGCACCGCCGGCAGCGTGTCCAGGGAGGCCCACAACTTGGCGCCGGCCCAGCACAGCGCCGTCGTGGCAGCGGTGATGCCGACCAGCAGACGGAGGCGAAGCAGCTTCACTCGGAGGAGGTCCTTCCCGGGGTTACCAGAGCCGGCCGGCCGCCCGGTGGTCCGGCACGGCGGCGCCAGGCCACCGTACCGGGCCCGGCCGGGCGGACCACCGCGCGAACGGCGGACACCTAGTCGTACGGCCGGGCCCCCGGTCTGGTTCCCCGGCCGCCCGGCCGGGGGCGGTCACTCCGGCAGCGTCAGCCGGATGTCCTCGCGGCGCCACACGCCCTGCGCGTCCGGGCCGCCGAGGGCCCGCAGCAGTTCGGCGACCTGCCCGTGCCCGGGCACCTCGGCCTCCGGCTGGGCGTCCAGCCAGGGGGCGAGCACGAAGGCCCGCTCGTGCGAGCGCGGGTGCGGCAGCAGCAGCTGCGGGTCGTCGCTGAGGACGCCCTCGTAGGCGAGGATGTCGACGTCCAGGGTGCGCGGGCCCCAGTGGACGGTCCGGACCCGGCCGAAGGCGTCCTCGATCGCGTTGCCGCGCTCCAGCAGGTCGCGCGGGGGCAGCGTGGTGCGCAGCACGACGACCGCGTTGTAGTAGTTGGGCTGTTCGTCGGGGCCGCCCATGGCCTCGGTCTCGTAGACGGCGGAGACCGACTTGATCTTGAGTCCGGGGGTGTCGGCCAGGGCGTCGACGGCCCCCTGGAGGGTGTCCAGGCGGTTGCCCAGGTTGCTGCCCAGTGCGATCACCGCGCACCGCTGGCTGTGCAGCGTGGTGTCGGCGGAGTCCACCCGGCTCTCCAGGTCGAACGTGGTCGGCGAGGCGGTCGGGTCGCTGGTGCTCATCGGGCGTCCTCTACTCGGGGAGGCTGGGCCTCTACAACTGCGGGGCGCGCAGCGGCGGTCATGCGCGGCTCCGGTGGATGGTCACGGTCACGTCGTCGAACGGCACGGTGATCGGGGCGTCGGGCTTGTGCACGGTCACCTCGACCTCCTCGACCGCTTCGTGCTTCAGGCACTGGTCGGCGATGCGCTGGGCGAGGGTCTCGATCAGGTCGACCGGCTCCCCGGCGATGATCGCGGTGACCTCCTCGGCCACGATGCCGTAGTGCGCCGTGCGGGTGAGGTCGTCGCCGGACGCGGCGGGGCGGGTGTCCAGGTACAGCACGAGGTCGACCACGAAGGTCTGGCCCTCGACGCGCTCGCGCTCGAAGACGCCGTGGTGGCCCCGGGCACGCAGACCCCGCAGGGTGACGCGGTCCAGCAAACGAATCACTGCTCCCAGTCGGACGGGCCCCACCCGGAGAATGACATGGACGGGCAGGGCGAAGGCGGGCAGCACGCCCGCCACTCCGTTTCGAATCTACCCGCGGGGGCGGACACCGCCTGACCGTCCTACCCGGCACGAACCGTCGCCACGCGCACCGGAATGGCGATTGACGTGAACGTTCGGTGACCACTCGGAAATTCCCGGGCGACTTCCCGGCGGCGGTTTTCGGGTGACTCCCGGATCAGTCCTCGTCGTCCTCGTCGCCGCTGGTCAGAACGGGTGAACCGTGGTGCGACCAGAGCTTCCACCCGGCCGGGGTGCGGCGGAAGAGATTGGTCGAGACGACCTTTCCGCCGACCAGCGGTCCGAGTTCGCCCTCCTCCTCCGCCTCGCCGCCGGAGAGGATGTTCTCGGTGCACGTGACAAGGGCCACATCGCCGTGGACCTCCGCCTCGACGTCGGTCAGGAAGAACTGGATGTACTCCGTGTTCATCATGATCAACATGTACGAGCGGGTCACCTGCGCCCGCCCGCGCAGCACCGGCCAGCCGGGGTGCACACAGACCACCCCGCCCTTGTCGTCGGCGTCCGCGGCACCCAGCCAGGCGTCCTCGACCGCCTCCAGGTCCCCCTCCTCCAGCGCCTGGTAGAGCGCCCGGTTCGCCGCGAGCACGGCCTCCAGGTCCGCCTCGCGGGCCCGGCCGGCCGTCCCGCCGCTCAGCCTGCCGTCACCTGTCACAGACCCTCCCTCACCCCTCGTCGGGCCGCGTGCTGCCAGGCCGCGACCACCCGCACGGCGTCCGCCGTGCCGGACACGTCGTGCACCCGCACCGCCCAGGCGCCGGCCTGGGCCGACAGCACCGACACCGCGGCGGTCGCGTCGTCGCGCTCCCGCGCCGGGCGCAGCTCCCCGGTTTGCGGGTCGGCGAGCAGCGTACCCAGGAACCGCTTGCGCGATGCGGCCACCAGGACGGGACGGCCGAGCGCGGTGAGCGCGTCCAGCCGGCCGAGCAGCGCCCAGTTGTGCTCGGCGGTCTTGGCGAAGCCGAGCCCCGGGTCGAGGACCAGCTGCTCCTCCTTGACCCCGGCCGCCAGCAGCGCCTCGACCCGGCCGGTGAGCTCGCCGACCACGTCGGTCACCACGTCGTCGTAGACCGCCAGCCGTTCCATGTCGGCGGACTGCCCGCGCCAGTGCATCACCACGAAGGGTGCGCCGGTCTCGGCGACCACCCGGGCCATCGCCGGGTCGGCCAGGCCGCCGGAGACGTCGTTGACGAGCGCGGCGCCGGCCGCGACGGCCTGCTCGGCGACGGAGGCGCGCATGGTGTCGACGGAGACCACCACCCCCGCCCCGGCCAGCTCGCGCACCACCGGCAGCACCCGGCGCAGCTCCTCCTCCTCGGGCACCCGCCGGGCGCCGGGACGGGTGGACTCGCCCCCCACGTCCACCAGGTCGGCGCCGCGGGCGCGCAGGGCGAGCCCGTGCGCGATCGCCTTGGCGGGGTCGTGCCACAGGCCGCCGTCCGAGAAGGAGTCGAGCGTGACGTTGACCACGCCCATCACGGCGCAGCGGTCGAGCCGCGGCAGTCCGGCCGGCAGGGAGAAGGACGGCGAGTTGCTCATGTCCTCCATTATCGGACGGGGCCCCCGCCGAGGATCCTCGGCGGGGGCCCCGTCCACGCGGCGGCGCTCCGGGCGGCCTCAGGCGGCCTCGGTGACCTCGTGGGCGGCCGGGGCGGGCATCAGCCCCTCGCGCTGGCGCCGGCGGCCGAAGCGCGGCATGCCGAGCGTGATGAAGGCCTCGGCCTGCATCGCGGCGAAACCGATCCGCGGCAGGTCCCTGGTGCTCGGGAAGACCAGGAAGCGCGGCTCCCACTCGGGCTGGAACTTGGCGTTGAACTTGTACAGCGACTCGATCTGGAACCAGCGGGAGAGGAACACCAGCAGCCCGCGCCAGGCCCGCAGGACGGGGCCGGCGCCGATCCGCTCGCCGCGGGCCAGGGCCGAGCGGAACATCGCGAAGTTCAGCGACACCCGGCGCACGCCCATCGCGGGCACGGCCTGCAGGGCGGCGACGATCAGCAGCTCGTTCAGGCCCGGGTCGGCGGCGCGGTCGCGGCGCATCAGCTCCAGCGAGATGCCGTCCGGCCCCCAGGGCACGAAGTGCAGCACGGCCTTCAGGTCGTCGCCGCCCTCGCCCTCCTCCGGGGCCTTGTGCGCGGTGACCACCACGCAGTCCTCGTCCAGCGGGTCGCCGAAGCGGCCGAGGGCCATCGAGAAGCCGCGCTCGGTGTCGGTGCCGCGCCAGCGGGCGGCCGCGTCGGCGATCCGGTACCGCTCCGCCGGGGAGAGGTCGGAGACCCGGCGCACCTGGCAGGAGTAGCCGTTGCGCTCGATCCGCTTGACCATCTGGCGCACGTTGCGCATGGCCCGGCCGGAGAGCGAGAAGGAGGCGGTGTCGACGATCGCCTCGTCGCCCAGCTCCAGGGCGTCCAGGCCCGCCTCACGGGTCCAGACCTCGCCGCCGACCTCGCTGCAGCCCATCACGGCCGGCACCCAGGCGTGCTCGCGGGCCTCGGCCATGAACACCTTGATCGCGCCCGGCCAGGCCTCCACGTCGCCGACCGGGTCGCCGGAGGCCAGCATCACGCCGGAGACCACGCGGTAGGAGATCGCGGCCTTGCCGGTGGGCGAGAAGAGCACGCTCTTGTCGCGGCGCAGGGCGAAGTAGCCGAGCGAGTCGCGCTCGCCGTGCCGGGCGAGCAGCGCGCGGACCTTCTCCTCGTCCCCGGCGGTCAGCTCCGGCTTCGGCTTGCCCGGTCGCAGCGCCAGGTAGGCGGTGGTGAAGGCGGTCAGCAGACCGAGCCCGCCGAGCAGGTAGGCGACCAGGTCGGACATCCGGATGTTGTTGTAGCGGATCGGCCCCTCGAAGCCGAACAGTCCGTACCCGACGTGCTCGAGCCGCTCGCCCAGACCGGGGTGGCCGATCTCGTACTTGGTCCGGGTGCTCACGATCAGCAGGCCCAGCAGCACGCTGACGGTGCCCATCAGGATCAGGTTGACCAGCGCCCGCCAGCGGGTGCGCGGGTCGGCCTTGGCGTAGAACTCGCGCCGGTGCACGAGCAGCACGGCGAGGACCACCAGTGAGACGACCGCCGGGCCGACCTGGTGCCAGCGCACGATGTGCAGCGCCGCACCGACCGGCAGCAGCACGCACACCACCCGCCAGGCCCGCCGCTTGCGCCGGCGCAGCGCGTGCGCGAGCAGCACCAGCAGCAGGCCGACCATCATCGTGCCGACCGCGGCCAGCGTGGTGGTGCCGCCCGGCAGCTGCCCGGCGAAGCTGTGCATCCTGCTGTGGCGCAGCTTGGGGAACACCGCACTGGCGATGTCGAGCAGCCCGATCAGCAGACAGGCGTACCCGACCGCGCCGGGCAGCCAGGCCCTCGGCACGGCCGACGCCTGGTTGCGCAGCGTCTGCAGACCGCGGCGACGACGCGGCTGCTCGGGGCTCGGCTCAACGGACACGGGAACGCTCATGGAAGCTCAGCGTAGAGGCTGCGGGGCGCTGTCCCGTCACTCCGGGGGAGGACGCGTGATGGACCTTCATGCCATTTCCTTCATCGGGCAATGCGCATACCAAGGATCCGGAAACGGTCGGTAATCCGGTGCCGAGTGCGCGTTGCGGTTGAGCCGGGGGTGGGAGCCGGGGGCCCGTCGCCGCGTGGCGCGGCAGGGCCATCCGGTACGCCGTACGTACGGTGGACGCCGCATTCTAGGGCGCCGGTTGCCTACGGACTCCCCCCCGCCCTCCCGGCCCGCCCCGACGTCCGGACGGCGTAGCCGCGGTGGCCCGAGCTGACGGACCGCCAGACCATGAAGCCGTGCACCGACAGTGTCCCACCGGAAGGCCGACGGCATGGAACTGACCAGCGACGCGCTGGTGAACTCGCTGCTCGCCCTCGGCGCCGCGGCCCTCGTCACCACCCTGTGGCTCTGGCCCCGGCTCGCCCGCCAGCGCCCGCTGCCGGTCCTCGGCCGGCTCGGCCTGCTGACCGTCACTCAGGTCTCCGTGGTGGCCGTACTGGCGCTGGCGGTGAACAACTCCTTCGGGTTCTACACCTCCTGGGACGACCTGCTCAGCCCCGGCGGCTCCAAGCTGGCGCTCACCAGCAACGAGAACCACAAGGGCGTCGCCCCGGCCTCGGACGAGCTGATCCAGCCGACCACCGAAGGCGGCCTGGAGACGGTCACCGACCTGCCCAAGGGCCCGCCCGAGGAGACCGGCAAGGTCGAGTCGGTCCGGGTCAACGGCAAGGAGACCGGCCTGTCCGACCAGATGTTCGTCTACCTGCCGCCCGAGTACTTCGACCCGAAGTTCGCGCTGGTCCGCTTCCCGGTCATGGTGGCCCTGGCCGGCTACCCCGGCACCACGCTCAACCTGCTCAAGGAGCTGCCGCTGGTACACACCGTGACCGAGATGCAGAAGTCCGGCAAGATGCCGCCGACCATCGTGGTGATGGCCCGCCCGACCGTCGCGGCGCCGCGCGACACCGAGTGCGTGGACGTCCCCGGCGGCCCGCGCAGCGAGACCTGGTTCACCAAGGACGTGCCGGACGCGCTGCGCGCCACCTACCGCACCGGCCGCTCCGCGGCCTCCTGGTCCGTCTTCGGCTACTCGACCGGGGGCAGCTGCGCACTGCGGCTGGCGATGCGCTCCCCGAACGTCTACGGCAGCGCGGTCGGCCTGCACGGCGACTTCAAGGTGAAGGAGGACCAGTTCACGGGTGGCAGCCTGTTCGGCGGGGACAACGCCCTGGCCCAGCAGAGCGACCTCAACTGGCGGCTGCAGAACCTCCCGGCCCCGGCGCTGTCGCTGCTGGTGGTCTCCTCCCGCAAGGAGGGCGACTTCGCCCAGACCGTGCAGTTCGTCGAGCACGCCCAACAGGTGGCCGCGGCCAACCCGCAGTTCCGGATCGACTCGCAGTACCTGGACGACGGCGGCCACAACTTCGACAGCTGGACCCGCGAGCTGCCGTCCTCGCTGGAGTGGATCGGCGAGCACCTCGGCTGACGCATGCGGGTGATTACCGGCCGGTCGCCCCGACCGGCCGGCCGCCCGGGGGAACGTATCGCGGCCGCCCGTCCGACCCCCGGCGGGCGCCACCCGGATCCGCGCAGGAGGCGCCGTGCTGAGCACCCGATCGCTCTTCAACGAGATCTACCGGAACGACCAGGCGTACCAGCTGTTCTGCAGCATCGCGGCGGGCGGCGAGGACCAGGGCGGCTGGGAGAACGAGCGGATCACCGTCCTCACCCGGGATCCGGTCCTCGCCCCCAAGATCGCCCGGCACGGCGCCGACGAGCGCAAGCACGGCCGGATCTTCAGCCAGCTGCTGAAGAAGCGCGGCCTGCCCAAGGTGCCCGTCCCGGAGGAGGCCGACTACTGCATGCTGCTGGAGCGCAAGGGCGTCGGCCTCTCGCACGAGCGGCTGAACAGCGACCTCCCGCTGACCGACCGCGAGATCATCACCTACCTCGCGCACAGCCGGGTCACCGAGCAGCGCGCCGCCGAGCAGATGCGCCAGCTGGTCAGGGTCTACGGGGACAACCCGGACCTCGGCCGGGCGGTGCGGATGATCTCCGCCGACGAGGACGACCACCTCGCGTACTGCCACGAGGAGCTGCTGCGACTGCGCGCCGAGGGCCACGGGCCGTACATCCGGCACACCCTGGAGACCAGCGCCCGCGGCGAGATCCGCACCCACCGGGACGTCGGCCTCGCGGTGACGTCCCGGATGGCGCGGATCCTGCGCTGGCCGCGCTGGCAGCTGGCCGTGGTCACCCTCGGGGTACACGCCCTCTACCTGTACGACCGGGCCTTCGGCTGGCGGCGGATGGTCACCCTGCGGATGCCCGAGCGCCGCAACGCCCTGGGCACCCCGGCCCCGCCGCACGCGGAGCGCGAGGTGCTCTGAACCCCGCCGGGGCCGCCGGGACCCCGCCGGGGCCGCTAGCGGCCGATGATCAGGCTCATCGCCTCGGCCCGGGTGGCCGGGTCGCGCAGCTGGCCGCGGACGCAGGAGGTGATGGTCTTGGCGCCGGGCTTGCGGATGCCGCGCATCGACATGCACATGTGCTCGCACTCGACCACGACGATCGCCCCGCGCGGCTCCAGGATCCGCATCAGCGCGTCGGCCACCTGGCTGGTCAGCCGCTCCTGCACCTGCGGGCGGCGGGCGTAGACGTCGACCAGCCGGGCGAGCTTGGACAGACCGGTGATCTTGCCGCTGGGGGACGGGATGTACCCGACGTGGGCCACGCCGCGGAACGGCACCAGGTGGTGCTCGCAGACCGAGGTCAGCTCGATGTCCTTCACCAGGACCATCTCGTCGTGGCCGAGGTCGAAGGTGGTCGTGAGGACGTCCTCCGGCTCCTGCCACAGGCCCGCGAATATCTCCTTGTAGGCGCGCGCCACCCGGGCCGGGGTCTCCAGCAGGCCCTCGCGGTCCGGGTCCTCACCGACCGCGAGCAGCAGCTCCCGCACGGCGTTCTCGGCCCGCTTCTGGTCGAAGGTCCCGACGGCGGGCGGACCGTCGAGCGTCACCGGGTCGATCATGCGGGCCTCGCTTACTAGGGACGACTTTGCTGAGCAGCACGGATGCCGCGCCTCCAGGGTACAAACCCCGGTGACGCGGCATCCATTCCGTTCGCACGGTGAGCCGGATCAGCCCTCCGCGGGCGGCTCCGCGGTCGGCAGCGGCGGGAGCTTCACGACGTCCACCGGGGCGGTGTCGGTCGTGGCGGCGCCGTTGGTGAGCGCCAGCTCCTTCGGGGACTGCACCGGGGGCCGGGTGGACGGCGTGCGGCGGGAGGAACCCGTCCACGCCGGCCGGGCCGGGCGCTTGACCACGGGGGCGAAGATCTCGGCGATCTGCTCCTTGTTCAGGGTCTCCTTCTCGAGGAGCTCCAGAACCAGGTTGTCGAGCACGTCACGGTTCTCGACCAGGATCTCCCAGGCCTCGTTGTGCGCGTTCTCGATGAGCTTCTTGACCTCTTCGTCCACCAGCCCGGCGACCTCTTCCGAGTAGTCGCGCTGGTGGCCCATCTCGCGGCCCAGGAACGGCTCCGAGTTGTCGGTGCCGAACTTGATCGCGCCCAGGCGCTCGGTCATGCCGTACTGGGTGACCATGGCCCGCGCGGTGGCGGTGGCCTTCTCGATGTCGTTCGAGGCGCCGGTGGTCGGGTCGTGGAAGACCAGCTCCTCCGCAGCGCGCCCGCCCAGCATGTAGGCCAGCTGGTCGAGCATCTCGTTGCGGGTGGTGGAGTACTTGTCCTCGTCCGGCAGCACCATGGTGTAGCCGAGGGCCCGGCCGCGGGACAGGATGGTGATCTTGTGCACCGGGTCCGCGTTCGGGGAGGCCGCCGCGACCAGGGCGTGACCGCCCTCGTGGTACGCGGTGATCTTCTTCTCCTTGTCGGACATGATCCGCGTGCGCTTCTGCGGACCGGCCACGACGCGGTCGATCGCCTCGTCCAGGATGCCGTTGTCGATCAGCTTCTTGTCCGAGCGGGCGGTCAGCAGAGCGGCCTCGTTGAGGACGTTCGACAGGTCCGCACCGGTGAAGCCGGGGGTGCGCTTGGCGACGGCCGACAGGTCGACGTCGGGCGCGATCGGCTTGCCCTTCTGGTGGACCTTCAGGATGTCCAGACGGCCCTGGAGGTCGGGGCGCTCCACCGCGATCTGGCGGTCGAAGCGGCCCGGGCGCAGCAGCGCCGGGTCCAGGATGTCGGGGCGGTTGGTCGCGGCGATCAGGATCACGCCGCCCTTGACGTCGAAGCCGTCCATCTCGACCAGCAGCTGGTTGAGGGTCTGCTCGCGCTCGTCGTGGCCGCCGCCGAGACCCGCACCGCGGTGCCGGCCGACGGCGTCGATCTCGTCGACGAAGACGATCGCCGGGGCGTTCGCCTTGGCCTGCTCGAAGAGGTCGCGGACGCGGCTGGCGCCGACACCGACGAACATCTCGACGAAGTCGGAGCCCGAGATGGAGTAGAACGGCACCCCGGCCTCGCCTGCGACGGCGCGCGCCAGCAGGGTCTTGCCGGTGCCGGGCGGGCCGTAGAGCAGCACGCCCTTGGGGATCTTGGCGCCGACGGCCTGGAACTTCGCCGGCTCCTGGAGGAACTCCTTGATCTCGTGGAGCTCCTCGACGGCCTCGTCGGCACCCGCGACGTCCGCGAAGGTCGTCTTCGGGGTGTCCTTGGTGAGCAGCTTGGCCTTGGACTTGCCGAACTGCATGACCCGGGAGCCGCCGCCCTGCATCTGGTTCATCAGGAACAGGAAGACCAGGACGATGATGACGATCGGGAGCATCGACAGCAGCAGGCTGACGAAGGTGCTCTGCTTCTCCGGGCTGACGGTGTAGCCCTCGGAGAGCGTGCTCGAGTCGTTGTCGTTGATCTGGGCCTGCAGCTTGTCGGCGATCGAGACACCCTGGTCGCCGATGTACGAGGCCTGGAACTTGCTGCCGGACGGCGGCTTGCCCGTCCCGGCGTTGGACAGCGTGGCGCCGTCCTTCAGCTGGATCTTGATCGTGTTCGAGTCACCGGTGGTGATCTGCGCGGACTTGACCTGCTTGGCGTCGATCGCTGCGACGACCTGACCGGTGTCCACCGTCTTGTAGCCGTTCGAGTCCGAAACGACCTGCATCAATACGATGACGGCGAGGACGGCCAGCACGATCCACATGATCGGCGCACGGAAGTATCGCTTGACGTCCATCCATGCGGGGCGTTGCCGCCCCGTCCCTCCTGCCACTCAACGGCGCCGGGGGGCTGTGGGCCGCGGCGCATCCGGTCGGTGCTCATGTGAAGAGCGGTTTTATTGGACCGTACCGCAGTCGCGCCCGCCGGTGGCGGGAGCGCAGCGACACAGCTTCGTTCTTTGTCCGCCCGGTCCAACGGGCGGGAACCACCTGCTGTTCCCACCCGTAGCCCGAACGGGGTTCTCAGCCCCCGTAGACGTGCGGGGCGAGGGTCCCGATGAAGGGCAGGTTACGCAGCTTCTCCGCGTAGTCCAGGCCGTAGCCGACCACGAACTCGTTCGGGATGTCGAAACCGACGTACTTCACGTCGATCTCGACCTTGGCCGCGTCCGGCTTGCGCAGCAGCGTGCAGACCTCGAGCGAGGCCGGGCCGCGCGAGCCCAGGTTGCCCAGCAGCCAGGACAGCGTCAGACCGGAGTCGATGATGTCCTCGACGATCAGGACGTCCCGGCCGGCGATGTCGGTGTCCAGGTCCTTCAGGATGCGCACCACGCCGGAGGACTTGGTGCCCATGCCGTAGGACGACACCGCCATCCAGTCCATGGTGACCTGCGAGTGCAGGGCGCGGGCGAGGTCGGCCATGACCATCACGGCCCCCTTGAGGACGCCGACGATCAGCAGGTCCTTGCCTGCGTAGTCCCGGTCGATGCGCTCGGCCAGCTCCAGGAGCTTGGCGTCGATCTCGTCCTTGCTGATGAGCACCTTCGCGAGGTCAGCGCCCATGTCGTTCTGGTCCACCGGGGATACGTCCTCAAACGTTCGGGGTCTGTGTGGCCGGCGGCCGGCCACCCCGGGGCATGCCAGCCCGTCAGTCGCCCTGCCGCCGAAAGACCAGCGTGCCACACCTGCGGGTGGCCTCGACGCCCCCGGGTAGGTGCAACGGCCCCTGGCCGCGCCATCCGGTGACCAGCAGGTCGATCGTCTCGAGGTGCCGCGCGAACAGGTCGCCGGCCGGGCAGCCCGCCCGGAGCGCGGCCCGGCGCAGCACCCGGCGGCGGACGGCGGGCGGCAGTTCGGCGAGTTTCACGGCGTCCAGGGTGCCTTCGCCGGTCCGGAGGTCGCGTTCGGCCAGGGAGGCCCACTGGTCGAGGGCGTCCGCGTCGTCGCGGAACAGCCGCGCCGTCCGGGCCAGCGCCTCGACCACGCCGCCGCCCAGGTGCTTCTCCAGCACCGGCAGCACCTCGTGGCGGACCCGGGAGCGGGTGTAGGCGGGGTCACAGTTGTGCGGGTCGTCCCAGACCGGGATCGCCTGGGCGGAGCAGGCCTGCCGGGTCGCCGCCCGGTCGAGCTCCAGCAGCGGGCGGCGGTAGCGGCCCTTCTGCGCGGGCATGCCGGCCAGCGAGCGCGCGCCGGAGCCGCGGGCCAGGCCCAGCAGCACCGTCTCGGCCTGGTCGTCGCGGGTGTGGCCGAGCAGGACGGCGATCGCGCCGAGCCGCTCGGCGGCCTCGTCCAGGGCCGCGTAGCGGGCGTCCCGGGCGGCCGCCTCCGGGCCGCCGGCCCGGCCGACGTCGACCGGGATCGCCTCGACCGGGTCGAGGCCGAGCGATCGCAGCCGTTCGGCGACCTGGGCGGCCCGGTCGGCGGAGCCGGCCTGCAGACCGTGGTCGACGGTGACGGCGCCGACCCGCAGGCCGATCTTGGGGGCCTCGAAGGCGGCGGCGATGGCCAGCGCCATCGAGTCGGCGCCGCCGCTGACGGCGACCAGCACCAGCGGCGAGCCGGGGGCGGCCGGGGTCCGGGGCAGTCCGGAGGGGTGGCGGGCGGCGTTGCCGATCAGGGTGGTGCCGACGGCGGCGCCCACCAGCGGCGCGCCGGCGGGGCGCTCGCGGGGCTCGCGCACGGGCGCGGTGAAGGTGGTGCCGGCCTCGGCGGCGAGGTCGGTGAGCGTGCGGCGGACGGCCAGGCGTATCGCGGCGACGGCGGGGTGTGGTCCCACGGCGGACGGCTCCTCGGCGGAGGGGACAGGACGACGGTTCGCGCGGCCGGGCCGCGCCCCGTGTGAGCACCCTGTTACCGGGCGCTCACAGATGGTGGCAGAAAGTGGCGGCCCGCTACGCCACCCGCGCCACCGGTACGACCACCGTCCCACGTTCGGGTGAATGGAGAAACGTATCTTCTCCCTCCCGTTGCCCGATTGGACCACTCGTACGAGCGGGTTTGACCGCCCTGCGCCCACCCTGCGCCACCCCGCGCCCGGCTAGCGGCGGGGTCCGTCGCCGCCGCGGCCGGCCGCCGTCAGCGCGCGACCCGGGCGACCCAGGCGGCCGGGTCGTGGATCTCCTCCTTGGTCGGGAGCGTGTTCGGGGACGTCCAGACCCGGTTGAAGCCCTCCATGCCGACCTGGTCCACCACCCCGCGCACGAACACCGCGCCGTCCTGGTACTGCCGCAGCTTGGCGTCCATCCCGAGCAGCCGGCGCAGCACCAGGTCCAGCCGGTTCGCCCCGCGGTCGCGGCGCTGCTGGAACTTCTCCCGGATCTCCGCCACCGTCGGCACCACCGCCGGGCCGACCCCGTCCATCACCACGTCGGCGTGGCCCTCCAGCAGCGACATCACCGCCGTCAGCCGGCCCAGGATCTCGCGCTGCGCGGGCGACTGGACGATCTCCATCAACCCGGCGGACGGCGCGCCCTCCCGGCCCCCGGCCCCCTGCGGGCCGCCGCCGCCCAGCGAGCCCGCCGCGTCCCGCAGCCGGTCCAGCAGCGCACCCGGGTCGACGTCCGTCTCGGCCAGGAAGGACTGCACCTCGGACTGGATGTGGTCGCGCAGCCACGGCACCGCGGTGAACTGGGTCCGGTGCGTCTCCTCGTGCAGGCACACCCAGAGCCGGAAGTCGGACGGGTCGACGTCCAGCTCCCGCTCCACGTGGACGATGTTCGGCGCCACCAGCAGCAGCCGGCCCGGCCCGGGGCCCTCCGGCCCCAGCCGCGGCTTGTCGAACAGCGCGGCGGGGCTGTCCGGCGCCTCCAGGGACGGCTCCGCCGGGGCGAAGGTCTCGTACTGGCCGAGCACCTTGGTGGAGAGGAACGCCAGCAGCGCGCCCACCTCGATCCCGGTGGCCTTCTCGCCCACCGTGCCGAACACGCCCGCCGTCGGACTGCTCGCCCGGCGGGCCTGGAGCTTGTCCACCAGCGGCTGGACCACCGTCCGGAAGCCCGCGACGTTCGCCCGCACCCAGCCCGGGCGGTCCACCACCAGTACCGGTGTCGCGGCGGCCGCCGCGAGGCTGCTCGACCGCATCCCGGTGAAGGCCCGGACGTGCTCCTCGGCCTCCAGCGCGTGCCGGCGCAGCTCGGCGACCACCGCCGCGGCCTCGGCCCGGCTCACCTCCGGCCCCGGCCGCACCAACCTGGTCGCGGTTGCGACCGCGAGATTCCAGTCGACCATGCCAGCACCGCCACTCGCGCTCGTCATGCCCTCACCGTACGTGCTCGCACCCGTCAACGGCAGCCACCCGCCGAACCCGGACCCGGCCCGGGGCCGGTCAGTGGCAGCCGCAGGCGGAGAGTCGGGCGGCGATGCGGTCCATGGCGGCGCGGGCGGTGTCGACGGGGGCGGTGGTGCGGGTCATCACGGCGAAGGCCAGCAGGCGGCCGTCGGCGTCCACCACCGTGCCGGCCAGGGTGTTGACGCCGCTGAGGGTGCCGGTCTTGGCGCGGATCAGCCCGGCCGCGTCGGCGGAGCCCGAGCCGGAGCCGTAGCGCTTGCCGAGGGTGCCCGTGAAGCCCGCGATCGGCAGGCCGGTGAGGACCGGGCGCAGGGCCGGGTGCTGCTCGGAGGCCGCCAGCGCGAGCAGCCGGACCAGGACGGCCGGCGGGACGGTGTTGCCGGGGTGCAGGCCGCTGCCGTCGTTGAGCGCGACGCCCGTCATCGGCACGCCGAGCCTGGCGAGCTCCTGGGTGACGGCGGTGGCGGCGCCCTCGAAACCGGCGGGCTGGTGCGCGGCGACGGCGACCTGACGGGCCATCGCCTCGGCGAGCTGGTTGTCGGAGGTGGTGAGCAGCCGCTCGACCAGCCGGGCGACGGTCGGCGAGTCCACCCGGCCGAGGACGGCCGCACCGGGGGCGGCCGGGGCGGCGGCGGCCCGGGCCTTGCCCTCCACGGCCACGCCCTGGGCCCTGAGCAGCGCGGCGAAGGCCTCGGCCGCCTGCCCGGCGGGGTCGGCGACCCGGGCCGGCGCCTCCTCACGGCTCCTGGGGTCGACCTTGCCCTCGTCGAGCATCAACGGGACGACCAGGGCGATGTTCTGTCCGTCGTGGTTCTTGTGCTGCGGGCTGCCCGTGTACATCGACAGGTCGTAGTCCAGGTGCACGCTCGTGGTGCCGGCGGCCTTCAGGGCGGCGGCGGTCTGCCGGGCGAGGGCGTCGAGCGAGGCCGGCGCGGTGTCGGCGTCGGCGGCCTGGCCGCCGATCTGCACCTGGTCGGCGGGCAGCGCGGTGAGCGTCGGGTCCCCGCCGCCGACCAGGGTGACGGTGCCGGCGTCGGCGCCCCTGACCACCCTGGTGCTCAGCCGGGTGTCACCGGGGATCAGCGACAGCGCCGCGATCGAGGTGGCCAGCTTGGTGGTGGAGGCGGGCGTGGCGGGGACGTTCTCGCCGGAGCCGTAGAGGAGCCGGCCGTCGGCGGCGTCGGCCACCGCGAAGGTGACGGTGCCGAGGTTCCGGTCGGCGAGGGCGCCGGCGAGGGCCTGCTGGAGGCCCTGGGAGGTGGGGACGGCGGCGTCCGCGCCGGCCTCCACGGAGGCCAGGACGGCGCCCTGGGCGGGAGCCGGGCGCGCGGCCGGGGCGGTGGCGCCGCCCGGGCTCGCGGTGGCGCTCGTGGTGCCGGGGGTGCCGGGGGTGCCGGTGGCGCCCGCGGGACCTCGCGCCCCCTGAGTGGCCGTCGTGGCGGGCGGATCGGCCGGACGGGTGGTCGGACCGTCACCCGGCCTGGACGTGGCGGGCCCCTTGCCGTGGTCGCCCTTGCGGCCGCCGTCCCGGTCGCCGTCCTCCCCCCGGTCGGAGCTGTGGCCGCTCGCCGACGGCGAGGGCTGCGCGTGCGCCCCACCCGAGGTCAGCACCGTTGCGACGACCAGCAGCGCCGCCCCGAACAGCCCCGCGGCCCTCCCCCTGCGGCGGTGCACCGCCCCGCCCCCTGCTCCCACCGACCGGCCCCTTTCCCGAGCACTCACTCCCGTAGGAGACACTTGGATTCTGTCAGTCCCTACCTTGGAGGAACCGTTGGAGTTCGACGTCCTTATCGAAATCCCGAAGGGCTCTCGTAACAAGTACGAGGTCGACCACGAGACCGGCCGTCTGCGGCTCGACCGGATGCTCTTCACCTCGACCCGCTACCCGGCCGACTACGGCTACGTCGAGGGCACGCTCGGCGAGGACGGCGACCCGCTGGACGCCCTGGTCATCCTGGACGAGCCGACCTTCCCGGGTTGCCTCATCAAGTGCCGCGCCATCGGCATGTTCCAGATGACCGACGAGGCCGGCGGCGACGACAAGCTGCTGTGCGTCCCGGCGACCGACCCGCGCTGGGAGCACCTGCGGGACATCCACCACGTGTCGGAGTTCGACCGCCTGGAGATCCAGCACTTCTTCGAGGTCTACAAGGACCTGGAGCCCGGCAAGTCCGTCGAGGGTGCCAACTGGGTCGGCCGCGCCGAGGCCGAGGCCG
This sequence comes from Kitasatospora sp. NPDC101176, assembly GCF_044768035.1. NCBI lineage: Bacteria > Bacillati > Actinomycetota > Actinomycetes > Kitasatosporales > Streptomycetaceae > Kitasatospora > Kitasatospora sp. NPDC101176. The sequence continues at coordinate 49,206 of NZ_JBIWPA010000044.1, read as the reverse complement.
AGGTCACCGCTTCGATCAAGCGCCTGGCGGAGCAGGGCGGCCACTGAGCCGTCGTTCCGATCTCGTTCGATCAGGGCGTTCGAGGTAGGTCGGGGCAGTCGGAGGCCGGGGTCCGCGGATTCGTCCGCGGGTCCCCGGCCTTCGCCGTGTCCGGGTGCGCCCGGTCTTGCCGACACCCTGTCGGCATGATGTCGAATTAGGTTAGGCTAACCAAAATAGTCGGGGCCTGATCCGATCCCTGGAGGCCGCATGCCCACGCCCGAGCCCGTCCCGTTCTCGACCGTGCTCCGCACCGCCAGCAGCGAGGAGCACGAGGCCGCGGAGCAGTCCTCGTTCATGAGCCGCCTGCTCGGCGGGCAGCTCGGCGTCGAGGCCTACGCCGACCTCACCGGACAGCTCTGGTACGTCTACCGGGCTCTGGAGAGCCGCGCCGGACAGCTCGCCGAACACCCGCTGACCGGCCCCTTCATCGACCGGGCCCTGCTGCGCACCGCCGCCGTCGAACGCGACCTGGAGCACCTGCGCGGCCCCCGCTGGCGGGACGGGCTGGAGCCGCTGCCCGCCACCGAGGCGTACGCGGCGCGGGTCGCGGAACTGGCCGAGGACTGGCCCGCCGGCTACCTCGCCCACCACTACACCCGCTACCTGGGGGACCTGTCCGGCGGTCAGATCATCCGCGGCATCGCCGAGCGGACCTGGGGCTTCGAGCGCAAGGGCGACGGCGTGCGGTTCTACGTCTTCGAGGAGGTCGACAACCCGGCCGCCTTCAAGCGCGACTACCGGGCCCGGCTGGACGCGGCCGGCGCGGCGATGGACGAGGTCGAGCGCCGCCGGGTGGTCGAGGAGTGCAAGCGCGCCTTCGGGCTCAACGGCACGGTCTTCCGGGACCTGGACACCCGCTACCCGCTGAGCGCCTGACCGCGCCACCGGCGCGACCGGCGCGACCGGCGCCACCGACGGAACGGCCCCGGCGAGCAGCTGCTCGCCGGGGCCGTCGCGCGTCCCGGAGGTGCGTCAGGACCGCGCGCCGCGGCGGCCGCGCACCAGGGCGGTGGCACTGCCGCCGACCAGCAGCAGACCGGCCGCGGTGGCCAGCAGCGGGACGACCGGGGTGTCCGCGCCGGTGGCGGCCAGCGCGGCGCCCGAGCCGCCGGAGGTCAGCGAGGCGCCGCCGGCCGGCCCCTGGGCCCCCGCCACCGCGGCGGCACCCGCGCCGCCGCCGGAGCCCGCCACCGCCGGGCGGGCGCCCGGCAGCTGGGCGTCCCGGTCGAAGGACAGCGTGACGGACACCGGGTCCAGCGCCGTCCCCGCCGGGTAGTTGGTGAACGCCGGCACGCCCTCGGCGGTCAGCACGGCCGGGACGGCGGTGAGCGTCACCACGCCGTTCACCGGCTTCAGGGCCGCCGCGGGGACGTCCAGCCTGGCGATCCGCGCGCCGCTCAGCACGGTGGACCGGCCGTCGGCGGACTTGCCGTTCACGTCGGCGGTCAGGAACGCGCCGCCCTGGTCGATCGTCAGGCCGAGCTTGGAGAGCGTCGTGTCGAGCGCCCAGCCGTCCTTGCCGGGGTGGCCGAGGAAGCGCACCGAACCGGTGAAGGCGGCGGACAGCGTGTGGTCGGCGGTGTTGTAGCCGCCGGTCGCGCCGCCGAAGCGGTAGTCGGCCGCGCCGCCGCCGAACTCGACCTTCCCGGCGGCCGTCGGGGAGGCGAGGTAGGTGCGGAAGCTCTCCTTCACCGTCCAGTCGAGGGTGCCGGTCAGCACCGGCAGCCGGCCGGGAGCGGCGCTCGGGGCGGGCGTGCCGGTCGCGGAGGGGGTGCCGGTCGCCGAGGGCGAGGCCGTCGCGGACGAGCTCGCGGACGGGGACGCGCTCGGCGATCCCGTCGCGGAGGGCGAGCCGGTGGCCGACGGCGTGCCCGACGGCGTGGCGGTGCCGGAGGGCGCGACCGTGGCGGACGGCGTGCCGGTGGGCGTCGGCGCGGTGGTGGGGTTCGGCGAGGCCGTGCCGGAGGGCGTGGCGGTCGGCGACGGCGTCGCCGCGCCCTGCTTCAGCAGCAGCGACAGCGGGTCCATGTCCGTCCCGGCCGGGTAGAAGCCCGCGAAGGCCTGGGCGCCCTGGTCGGTCAGCTTGGCCGCGGTCGGCACGCCGGTGGTGGTGTCCCGCCCCACGGTGAAGGTCACCAGCGGCACGTCGTCCCGGCGGGTGACCTCGGTGGCGCCCATCGACTCCTTGGAGGCGGTATCGGCGGTGAGCGTGCCGGTCGTCCCGGCGGTGGTGACCTTCAGGTCGCTCAAGGCCACGTCCAGGGCGCCGTGGTGGGCGGTGAAGCGGACCCCGCCGGTGAAGGAGGAGCGCAGCGCGTGGGTGGCGAGGTCGTACGAGGCGCTCGCCAGGCCGAAGTGGAAGGTGCCGTCGGCGTTGGTGGTGGCACCGCCGGTCAGCTCGACGGCACCGCCCTGGGAGGCCGGGCCGCCGATGTAGCTGCGGAAGCTCGCCTTCACGCCCCAGTCCAGCGCGCCGGTGTCGTACGTGACGCCGGCAGGGCCGCCCGCGCCGAAGGCCAGTGCGGGGGCGCCGAGGGCGGTCAGGCCGAGGCCGGCGGTGGCGGCCGCGAGGGCGGCCAGCCTGGTGCGGTTGCGGGACATGGCGGGTACTCCGATCGGGAGGGACGGGGGGAGGCGGAGGAGCGGGGGGACGCTCCCCGGGGGGATCAGGCCGCGTCGTCGGAGCCGGGCGCGGAACCCGGCGCGGCACCCGGGGCCGGGGCCTGGTCCGGCGCGGCCGCCGCGCGTCGGCGCCGGACGAGCAGGCCGCCGGTGGCGGCCAGCGCGGCCACCAGCAGGGCGCCGCCGGCCACGGCCGCCACCGGGACGCCGTCCGAGGAGCCCCCGGCGGACGCCGTCACGGGTGCCGCGGCGGGGCCGGCGGAGCTCCCGGCGGGTCCGGGTGCGGCGGGCGGGGCGCTGCCCAGGTCGGGCAGCGGGGGCAGGGCGGCGGCCGGGTCGAGCGCGACGGCGAAGCTCAGCGGGTCCATCGCGGTGCCGGCCGGGTAGAGGCCGCCGAACGCCTTGGCGCCGTCCTCGGTGAGTTCGAGCGGCACTTCGACGGCCCTGAGCAGGCCGCCCTCGGTCCGGAGGCCGGCCGGGTCGAAGGTCGCCAGCTCGACGCCGGTGAGCTGCCGGGTGGTGCCGTCCGGGGTCCGCCCGGAGACGTCCGCTGCCAGTCGGCCCCGGCCGCCCGCCACGGTGACGCCCGGTGCGGCGAGGGTGAGGTCCAGGCCGAAGCCGTCGCCGGCGCGCAGGCCGGTGAAGCGGACGGTGCCGGTGAAGGCGGCGGTGAGCTCGCCCTTCGCGGGGTCGTAGCCGCCCTTGGCCGGGCGCCAGCGGAAGAAGGCCCCGCCGTCGGCCGCGCCCGCGCCGAGCTCCCAACGGCCCTGGGCCACGGCGCCGGTGACGTAGTCGCGGAAGGTGCGGCGCACCCCCCAGTCGAGGGCGCCGTCGGTGAACTCGGTCCGGGCCGGCGGCGCGGTGGGCGGGGCCGGGGTCGGCACGGCGGAGCCCGGAGCCGCGTGGCCCGGAGCCGGCTCGGCACCCGCCCCGGCCGACGTCGCCGACGGGGCCGCCGCCGGGGTCGAGGGCGGTGCAGAACCCGGCTGTGCGGCCCGGAGGTTGACCGAGAGGTTGAGCGGGTCGAGGGCCGTCCCGGCCGGGTAGAAGCCGCCGAAGGCCTTCGCCCCGGCGTCCGTCAGGGTGGCCGGTACGTTGCCGAGGGTCAGGGTGCCGGCCGCGCCGCGCAGGTCGACGCCGGCCAGCGAGAGGTCGGCCAGCCGGGCCTGGCTCGCGGCGGACACCTGCCCGGTCTCCCGGGACTTGCTGCTGACGTCGGCGTAGAGCCCGGCGGCACCGCCCTGGACGGCCCGGACGGTGAGCCGCCCGATGCTGAGGTCCAGCGCGTCGACGCCGCCCTCCTGGTGCCCGGTGAACCGGACGCCGCCGGAGAAGGCGGCGGTCAGCGCACCGCTCGCCGGGTCGTACGAGCCGGTCGCGGAGTGGAACCGGAAGCCGCTGCCGCCGACCGTGGCGGCGCCCCCGGTGAGCGCCCAACTCCCCTTGGCGACGGGGCCGGTGACGTACGCCAGGAAGGACTGCCTGATCCCCCAGTCCAACCGCCCGCCGGCGACGCCGCCCTCCGCCGCCATCGCCCGCCCGGGCGACGGGCCCACCGCCAGCAGGGCGGCGAGGGCGGCCACCAGGGTGGCGGCCAGACGGCGGAGCCGGCTGGACAGGGGCACGGCGGATCACTCCTCGGCGGGGTGCGGGGCACGACGGGGAAAGGGCGCGGCAGATCGCCGACCCCCTTGCGAAACTCAGGTAAGGCTAACCTAATATACGAGTCAAGAGTCCCGCCGCCACCCGCCCCGCCAGGCCGGGACCGGCGACAACTCCCGTCGAAGGGAAGCGCGTTGAGCAGCAGTACGATCCGATCCCGGGTGACCCGCGGGCCCGCCCTCCTCCTGCTCACCCTCGGCCTGCTGCTCCCCCTCACCGCCTGCGGCCCGGCCGGGGCACCCGGCGGAGCCACCCCGGCCGGCGCCGCCCGCACCGCCGACGCCGTCGAGCCGCTGCCCGGCGAACCCACCCCGCAGCTGCCCGCCACCACCGCCTCCGCCGACGGCCGACAGGTCACCGTCAGCAGCGCCGAACGGATCATCCCGCTCGACGGAAGCCTCGCCGAGCTGGTGTTCAGCCTCGGCCTCGGCCCCAAGGTGGTGGCCCGCGACGTCTCCACCACCTTCCGGCAGGCCGCCGCCCTGCCGGTGATCACCCAGGCCCACGAGGTCTCCGCCGAAGGCGTGCTCTCCCTGCACCCCACCGTCGTGCTCGCCGACCGCTCCACCGGCCCGGCCGAGGCCATCGCGCAGATCCGCGCGGCCGGCGTCCCGCTGCTCGTGCTGGACGACGCCAAGCAGCTCGCCGACGTCGGCCCGCGCATCGACACCGTTGCCGCCGCCCTCGGAGTCCCCGACGCCGGACGGCAGTTGAAGGAGCGCACCGACCGGGCGACGGCCGAGGCCCGGGCCGCCGTCCCGGCCGCCGGCCAGCACCCCAAGGTCGCCTTCCTCTACCTGCGCGGCAGCGCCTCCGTCTACCTGCTCGGCGGGCCCGCCTCCGGCGCCGGCTCGCTGATCGAGGCGGTCGGCGGCGAGGACGCCGGCACCGCGGCCGGCCTCACCGGCGACTTCACCCCGCTCACCAGCGAGGCCCTGGTCAAGGCCGCGCCCGACGCGATCCTGGTGATGAGCAAGGGTCTGGAGTCGGTCGGCGGCGTCGACGGCCTGCTCAAGCTCCCCGGCGTCGCCCAGACCCCGGCCGGACTCGACCGCCGGGTCGTCTCGATCGAGGACGGCCAGCTGCTCAGCTACGGCCCGCGCACCCCCCGGGTGCTGCGCGAGATCACCGCCCAGCTCTACCCGGGCGACGCCAAGTGACCACCGCCGTACGGGAGACGGGCCTCCCGACACCCCGCACACGCAACCGCGCGCCGCTGCTCGTGACCGCGCTCGCCGCCGCCCTGGTGCTCTGCGCCCTGCTCGCGGCCGGCGTCGGCGCCTACCGCATCCCGCTCGGCGACATCCTCGCCTCCGGCGCCCACCGGCTCGGGCTCGGCGGCCACGCGCTGGACCGGGTGCCCGAGTCGGTGCTGTGGAACGTCCGGCTGCCCCGGGTGGTGCTCGCCCTGCTGGTCGGCGCCTCACTCGGCTGCGCCGGAGCGCTGATGCAGGGCGTGTTCGGCAACCCGCTCGCCGAACCCGCGGTGATCGGCGTCTCCTCGGGCGGCGCGGTCGGCGCGGTCGCCTGCATCGTGCTCGGCCTCGACGCCTTCGGGGCGTGGACGGCCAGCGCGGCGGCCTTCGCCGCCGGCCTGGTGACGGTCTTCGGGGTGTACCTGCTCGCCCGGTCCGGCGGGCGCACCGAGGTCGTGACGCTGATCCTCACCGGGGTCGCCGTCAACGCCTTCTGCGGCGCGCTGATCGGGCTCCTGCTGTTCACCGCCGACTCCGCCGCGATCAGCCAGGTCACCTTCTGGCAGCTCGGCTCGCTCTCCCAGGCCACCTGGGGCAAGGTCCTCGCCGTCCTGCCCTTCGCCGCGGCCGGGCTCGCCGTCGCGCCGCTGTACGCCCGTCGGCTGGACCTGCTGGCCCTCGGCGAGCGCCCGGCCCGCCACCTCGGGGTGGACGTCGAGCGGATGCGGCTGGTGCTGATCACCGTGGTCGCGCTGCTCACCGCCGCGGCCGTCGCGGTCAGCGGCATCATCGGCTTCGTCGGGCTGGTCGTCCCGCACCTGCTGCGGATGCTGGCCGGGCCGGGACACCGCTTCCTGCTGCCCGCCTCGGCCCTCGGCGGCGCCCTGGTGCTGGTGGCCGCCGACCTGGCCGCCCGGACCCTCGCCGCACCGGCCGAACTGCCGCTCGGCGTGCTCACCGCGCTGATCGGCAGCCCGTTCTTCTTCTGGCTGCTGCGCCGGACCAGGACCAGGCAGGGAGGCTGGGCGTGAGACTGCGCACCCACCGGGGGACGCCCGCACGACCGCCGCTCGGCACGGCACTGCTGACCGCCGAGGCCGTCCGGCTGCAGGCCGGCGGCCGCGACCTGCTGGCCGGCGCCGCGGTCCGGGTCGCCGCGGGCGAGGTGGTCGCCCTGCTCGGGCCGAACGGCGCCGGCAAGTCCACCCTGCTGTCCGTGCTGGCCGGGGACGTCCGGCCGGACGGCGGCGAGGTCCGGCTGCTCGACCGCCCGCTCGCCGACTACGGCGCCGCCGAACTCGCCCTGCACCGGGCGCTGCTGCCGCAGTCCGCCGAGCTGTCCTTCCCGTTCCCGGCCGGCGAGGTGGTCCGGATGGGCCGCGCCCCGTGGGCCGGCACGACGGCCGCCGCCGAGGACGGGGCGGTGGTCGCCGAGGCGATGGCGGCCACCGAGTCGACCGCCTTCGCCGGGCGCCCGTTCACCGCCCTGTCCGGCGGCGAGCGGGCCCGGGTGGCACTGGCCCGGGTGCTGGCCCAGCGCGCGCCGCTGCTCCTCCTGGACGAGCCGACCGCCGCCCTCGACCTGCGCCACCAGGAGCTGGTGCTGCGGATCGCCCGGGAGCGCGCCGCCGCCGGGGACGGCGTGGTCGTGGTGCTCCACGACCTGTCCCTGGCGGCGGCCTACGCGGACCGGGTGGTGCTGCTGGCGAACGGGGCGACGGTCGCGGACGGACCGGTCGCCGAGGTGCTGCGCGCACCGCTGCTCAGCGAGGTGTACGGCCATCCGGTCGAGGTGCTGGCGCACCCGCGCACCGGCGTGCCGCTGGTGCTCCCCGAGCGCTGACCGCGGTCAGTCCTCCAGCCGGAAGCCGAGCTTCAGACCGACCTGGAAGTGCTTCACCCGGCCGTCCTCCAGGTGCCCCCGGACCTGCGTCACCTCGAACCAGTCGAGGTTGCGCAGCGTCCGGGACGCCCGCTCCACCCCGTTGCGGATCGCGGCGTCGACGCTCTCGGTCGAGGACCCGACGATCTCGGTCACCCGGTACACGTGGTCAGTCATGACGGACTCCCTCAGCTGTGCGACGGCCCCCGGTCCACCGTGCACCGCACCCGGTCCGCCCGCACGCCGACGGCCGCCACCGGCGTCCGGCGGGCGTCCGGCGGGCGTCCCGGGGGCGTCCGGGCGGGCGGCCTGCACCACCGGCCGACCGGGGCGGCGACGGGCGCTAGGGTCTGTCTTCAAACCCCCGTCGTCCGCTCGGAGGGCGGGCGGGGCGGCGTTGGGGTGCGTGCATCGCAAGGCGGAGGAGGGAGCCACTGCGGAGCATTGGCGACCGACGACAACGCGGCGAGGTGCGTGCCCCAACGCCGCCCCGCAGACGCGGGTTTGAAGACAGACCCTAGAACGCCGCCCGCACCTCGCCGACCGGAACGCCGCCGCCCAGCAGCGGGGCCGCGCCGATCCGCTCGACGGCCTCGTCCGCGCCGGTCACCCCGAGACGGCGCAGCGCGGCCGCCAGCACCGGGCCGCGGGCCCGCTCGCCACCGTCGTCGATCTTGAAGGCGAGTGCCCGCCCGTCCGGCAGCGCCACCACCTGGACGGCCTCGGCGCCCATCTTGGAGAGCGCCCCGGGGACGGCCCGCATCAGCCAGGTGTCGGCCCGGCGGGTGCCGGCCACGTACTCGGGGTGGGCGCGCATCGCGTCGGCCACCCGGCGCTGCGCGGTGCCCTCGGCGGCCAGCAGCAGTCCGCGGTAGGCGCGGGCCAGGCCGGTCAGCGTGACGGCCAGCAGCGGGGCGCCGCAGCCGTCCACGCCGGCGTGCGCGGCGGTCTCGCCGGTGCCCTCCTCCAGGGCCTCGCGGGCCAGCTGCTGGATCGGGTGCCCGGGGTCGAGGTAGCCCTCGGTGTCCCAGCCGTTGGCGACGCAGGCGGCCAGCCAGCCGGCGTGCTTGCCGGAGCAGTCCATCAGGATCGGGGCGCGCAGGCCGCCGGATCCGAGCAGCAGTTCCGCCTCGGTCTCGTCCAGCGGCAGGTCGGCCGGGGTGCGCAGGGCGGACTCGTCCAGGCCCGCGGAGCCGAGGATGCTCCGGACTCCGTCCAGGTGAAACGATTCTGCAGAGTGGCTGGAGGCCGCCAGCGCCAGCAGCGCCCCCTCCAGCTCCAGCCCGGCCCGCAGCGTGGCCACGGCCTGGAACGGCTTGGCCGTCGACCGGGGGAAGACCGGCGCACCGGGGTCGCCGAGCGCGAACTCGACCGAGCCGTCGGCGGCGAGCAGCACCAGCGAGCCGTGGTGCCGGCCCTCGGTGAAGCCCGAGCGTATGACCTCGGCGAGCACGGGAGGGGTGGCGGACTGGGACATGGCGGAGGCCTTCCGGGGGCGGGGGTGGACCGGGTCGGGCCGGGCCCACCCGCCCCTGGCGCCTCACCCGGTCAGAGCGGCCCTCCTGCGAGCAGGTCGTCGACCCGTGCTTCCCCATCACGGTACCTGCGGGTGATCTCGGCATTGCAACCGTCGGCCGTCCGCAGCAGGCGGTTGCGGCGCCCGGACACCTCGCGCTCGTGCGCGCGCAGCCGCTCCAGCGCGGCCAGCAGGGCCTCGGCCGGGTGCGCGGCCAGGTCGGCCAGCTGGACGTCCCCCATCAGCGCGTCCGCCTCCAGCTGCGACTCGTGGGTGCGCGGCGGCCGGAGCGTGACGTGCCGGGCCGAGCGCCGCACGGTGGAGGGCGCGTCGGTCAGGATGGCCGGGAGGCGGTCCAGCAGGTCGCCGGGGAGGCCTCCGGCGCCCTCAGGACCCGCCGCGCGGACCGCACCGGGCCTGCGGTCGAGCTCGGCGCGCAGGATGTCCATCCGGCCGTGCAGCAGCCGCCGCAGGTAGGAGAGGTCGGCCTCCTGCTCCATCGTCTCCCGGCGCAGCACCCTCAGCTGGTCCAGGCCCAGTCGTTCCAGCTGCGGCTCCGGCAACGCCCCCGGCACCCCTGGGCCCGCGCCGTCCCCGACCACTTCGACCACCTCGACCACCTCGACCACCCGCCCGGACCGGTCCCACGCAGCGCTGCTCGCGTCCATCCACCATCACCTGCCGTCGTCCGATCCCGCCCGCTCGCGGCACCCCGTCCCTGCCGCCCGCCCGGCCCGCCCCTCGACGGGCTCGCGCGTCCCGTCCGTCGGCACGCCCGGCCACCCCCCGGGGGTTCCGGGTCCCGGCCGGAACCACCCGCCGGGGCGACACCGCCAGAACGCCTGACCCATCGGCTCGGCCACCCGGCCGAACCCGGCCCGGTGCGGCGGACCATGTGGCGCGCCGGGCCCTCCGTACGGTCCCCCAGCGTGCCACCCCGCCCGGCGCGGGCGCACCGCCCGTGCACCCGAACGGCCCCCTGGCGAACGGGGGTGGCTGATACGACCGGGCCTTTCCGCAGGAAGCGCGGCGCCCGACCCCGCGCAGGCGTGCACCACCCAGCGCGCGCCACCCTCATGCACGCCCCTTCGCGGCGCCCGGCCCGGCGCCCTTCGCGGCGGCCCGGGAGCGACCGGGAGCGCCCGGGGGCGGTCCGGACGGCTCCGGGCGCTCCGGCACAATGGCGGCATGCGAGCAGTGGTGCAGCGAGTGACCGAGGCCCGGGTGACGGTGGCCGGAGAGACCGTCGGCGCGATCGAGGGGCCCGGACTCTGCGTCCTGGTCGGCGTGACCCACGACGACACCCCGGCCAAGGCCGCCCAGCTGGCCCGCAAGCTGTGGACGCTGCGGCTGCTCCCCGCGAACGAGGAGGGCGTCGAACAGAGCTGCTCCGACCTCGGCGCCCCGCTGCTGGTGATCAGCCAGTTCACCCTCTACGGTGACACCCGCAAGGGCCGCCGGCCCACCTGGAACGCCGCCGCCCCCGGCCCCGTCGCCGAGCCGCTGGTGGACGAGGTGGTCGCCCGGCTGCGCGAGCTCGGCGCCAAGGTCGAGACCGGCCGGTTCGGCGCCGACATGCAGGTGGCTCTGGTGAACGACGGCCCGTTCACCGTCCTCGTCGAGGTCTGACCCGCCGCCCGGCAGCCGGCGGCCCCAAGCGGGCCCTGCGGCTACTGCGGCTACTGCGGCTACTGCGGGACGATCACGTCCTGCGTCGCCGGCACCGTCCCGGCCAGCAGCACCGCGTCCACCGGCACGTTCCGCTTGACGACCGCCAGCGCGATCGGCCCCAGCTCGTGGTGCCGCGCCGAGGAGGTGACGACGCCCAGCGCGCGCCCGTCCGGCTCGGTGGCCAGCCGCACCTCCGCCCCGTGCGGGGGCAGCGTCTCCTCGGTGCCGTCCAGGTGCAGGAAGACCAGCCGGCGCGGCGGGCGCCCCAGATTGTGCACCCGGGCGACCGTCTCCTGCCCGCGGTAGCAGCCCTTCTGCAGGTGGACGGCGGTGCGCAGCCAGTCCACCTCGTGCGGGATGGTCCGGTGGTCGGTCTCGAAGCCCAGCCGCGGGCGGTGGCCCTCGATCCGCAGCGCCTCGTACGCCCAGACCCCCGCCGCCGGGCCGTACCCCGCGGTCAGCTTCTCCAGCTCGGCGCGCGGCACGAACAGGTCACGTCCGTAGGGGAGTTCACGCACCGCGGCGGCGCCCTCGGCGGAGGCCGCGGAGCCCTCCGGCAGGTGCACCACGGCGTACTCGGCGGTCGCGTCGGCGACCTCCACCCGGTAGAAGAACCGCATGCTCTCCAGGTAGCCCCGCAGCGCCGCCCCGGTCCCCGGCTCGACGTGCACCCAGGTGGTGGCGCCGTCGTCGACCAGGTAGAGCGCGTGCTCGACGTGCCCGTTCGGGGAGAGCACCAGCGCCTCGGTGGCCTGCTGCGGGGCCAGCTCGCTGACGTGCTGGGTGAGCAGCAGGTGCAGCCAGGAGAGCCGGTCGTCGCCGGTGACGGTGAGCACGTCCCGGTGCGAGAGGTCCACGAAGCCGGTGCCCTGCGCGAGGTTGCGCTGCTCTCGGAAGATGTCGCCGTAGTGGGCGGCGACGCCCTCGTCGGGTCCCTCGGCGGGAACGGCTCCGGGCAGGCTCAGCAGCGGGCTCTTCATACCGGCCAGCTTAGGGCCTGCCCCTGCGGTCCCGGCCGGGCCCTCGGTCCCGGTCCCGCCCCTCCGCCGGTCCTAGGACCGGCCCGGGGAGCCGCCCTCGGCGAGCTTGGCGGTGCAGTCCGCGCAGCGGCCGAAGATGGCGAAGTGCTTGAGGTCGGTGTCGAAGCCGTGCTGCTCGCGCAGGCTCCGGATCAGCGGCTCGGCGATCTCGGTGCCGGTCTCGGTGACCCGGTCGCAGTCCCGGCAGACCAGGTGCAGGTGGTGGTGGCGGCCGGCCAGGTGGTAGGTCGGTGCGCCGTGCCCGAGGTGGGCGTGCGAGACCAGGCCGAGCTCCTCCAGCAGCTCCAGCGTCCGGTAGACGGTGGAGATGTTGATGCCGCTGGCGGTCCGCCGGACGTGGCCGAGGATGTCGTCGGGGGTGGCGTGGTCGAGGACGTCGACGGCCTCGAGCACGAGCTGCCGCTGCGGCGTCAGCCGGTAGCCGCGTTCGCGCAGGTCGGCCTTCCAGTCGCCGGAGAGCTGCCAGTCGGTGGTGCCGGTGTCCGCCACGGTGCTGTCCCTGCCAAGTCGGGGGTCCTGAGGCAAGTGTAGGGACCGGCCGCGGGGCCGGTCCCTACTCCTGCGAAGCCGTTCCCGGGCGGACCAGAGGTCCGCCCGGCCGCGCCGCGCCTACTTGAAGAAGGCGATGCCGTCGTCCGGCAGGTCGTTGATGTCCTTGATCAGCTGGGCCGGGCTGAGCACCTTCTTCAGCTGGGCGGACATGTACGGGCGCAGCGGCACGTTCGGGGCGGCCTTCTCGCCGACCCAGAGCAGCTCCTCGTTGACGAAGCCGTACAGACGCTTGCCGCCCGAGTACTCCGGCGAGCCCTCGATGCGGGCCACCGCGTCGGTGGAGACGTCGATCTGCGGCTTGCCGTCGGCCAGCTCGCCGTACCAGATCTCGACGGTGCCGTCGTCCCGGACGGAGGAGATCTCGATCCCACGGGCACCGCTGGTGCCGTCGGGGTTGCTGGTGATGCGCCAGAACGCGTGCTCGTTCTCCAGCGGGCGGACCTTCTCGCCCTCGTTGTTCAGCACCCAGGTGCGGGAGCGGAACTCGAGGAAGGCCCGGCCGTCGTGCCGGATCACGATCTCCTGGCCGAAGTTGCACTTCTCCGTGCCCGGGAAGTCATAGACGCCCGCGCCCTCCCAGGTGCCGAGGAGGAAGGCGAGCGGGACGACGTCCTTGTGGAGGTCAGAGGGGATCTCGATCATGTTCCTGGTCGCTGTCGTCGGTGTGGGACTGCCTCAACCGTACGGCAGGGGTCAGCGCTGGCCCTGGTAGAGCTTCATCACCGAGAAGATGGCGAACCAGGTGATCAGCACGGCCATGAGGGCCAGCAGACCGTCGAAGAACATTTCCAGACCGGACACGGGGGGCTCCCAGGCGGCGACAGTGTGGTGGATTTTGCTGCCGCTCACTCTATCCGCCGGTCATCGGCGGGTCGCGGTGAGCCCCACCACGTCGCCGTTTCGCGCCCCCGCGCTCCGGCGCCGCCCAAGGTTTGTCCAAGGGATCCCGGGATGACGGCGAGCGGGGGCCGCCGGACCTCTAAGGTGGCGCCATGTCGAAGAAACTCGTCATCAAGGTCACCGCCGGGGCGGATGCGCCGGAGCGGTGCTCGCAGGCGTTCACGGTGGCGGCGGTGGCCGTCGCCAGCGGGATCGAGGTCTCGCTCTGGCTGACCGGGGAGTCCTCCTGGTTCGCCCTCCCGGGGCGGGCGAAGGAGTTCGAGCTGCCGCACGCGGCGCCGCTGCCGGACCTGCTGGACTCGATCCTGGCGGCCGGTTCGGTGACGCTGTGCACCCAGTGCGCGGTGCGGCGCGGGATCGAGCAGAAGGACACCCTCGACGGCGTCCGGATCGCGGGCGCGCAGGTCTTCGTCAGCGAGATCATGGCCGACGGCGTCCAGGCGCTCGTCTACTGACGGCGTCCGCCGTCCGCCGGAGGGGCGCTAGCCGCGTTCCTCGTGGTCGGGGCGGTCCCGGTCGTGGCCGGGGTCGTCCCACTTCGGGTCGTCCCAGCGCGGGTCGTTCCACCAGTCGTCGTCCGGGTCGCGCTTGTTGGCGAACACCGCGGCGGCCGGCGGGATGACCATGGCGACCACGCACATGCCGATCGCGGCCCCCACCGAGAAGAACCGCACCACGCCCCAGGCCAGCACGAAGAGGCCCAGGCACACGCCCATCATGGCGAAGTAGAACCGCCGCCGCCGTCTCGCCTGCACGTCTCCACGGTACGACCGGGGGGCCCGCCGCGGCAGGCCCCCCGCTGTGTCGTCCGTCCGCGTCAGACCGCGATCGCGACCTCGACGGCGGTGCCCTGGGAGGCCACCACCTGGCGGTCCACGGTCTGGCCCGGCACCAGCGCGCGCAGGGTCCACTTGCCCGGGCGGGCGAAGAACCGGAACTGTCCGGTCGCCGAGGTGGGCACCTCGGCCGTGAATTCGCCGCCCTCGTCCAGCAGCCGGACGTAGCCGTTGACCGGCTCACCGTCGCGGGTCACCGAACCCTGGATGATCGTCTCGTTCGCCACGTCAACTCCTGCCAGGTCCGGGCCGCCGGCCTTCGCACCGCACATGTCTGTGTTCCCTTCTGACTTACGGTCGAGCCGGAGGCTCAGTTGCTGCCGAGCTCGATCGGCACGCCGACCAGGCTGCCGTACTCGGTCCACGAACCGTCGTAGTTCTTGACGTTCTCCTGGCCGAGCAGCTCGTGCAGCACGAACCAGGTGAGCGCGGAGCGCTCACCGATGCGGCAGTAGGCGATGGTGTCCTTCGCCAGGTCGATGCCCTCGGCCTCGTACAGGGCCTTGAGCTCGTCGTCGCTCTTGAAGGTGCCGTCGTCGTTGGCGTTCTTGGCCCACGGGATGTTGCGGGCGCTCGGCACGTGGCCGGGGCGCTGCGACTGCTCCTGCGGGAGGTGGGCCGGGGCGAGCAGCTTGCCGGAGAACTCGTCGGGCGAGCGGACGTCGACCAGGTTCAGGGTGCCGATGGCGGCGATCACGTCGTCGCGGAAGGCGCGGATCGAGGAGTCGACGGCCTGGGCCCGGTACTCGGTGGCCGGGCGGGCCGGCACCTCGGAGACCAGGTCGCGGGAGTCCAGCTCCCACTTCTTGCGGCCGCCGTCCAGCAGGCGGACGTCGCCGTGGCCGTACAGCTTGAAGTACCAGTAGGCGTAGGAGGCGAACCAGTTGTTGTTGCCGCCGTAGAGCACGACGGTGTCGTCGTTGGCGATGCCCTTGGCGCTGAGCAGCGCCTCGAAGCCGGCCTGGTCGATGAAGTCGCGGCGGACCGGGTCCTGGAGGTCCTGCTTCCAGTCGATCCGGACGGCGTTGCGGATGTGGTTCTTGTCGTACGCGGAGGTGTCCTCGTCGACCTCGACGATGACGACCTTCGGGTCGTCCAGGCGGGCCTGGACCCAGTCGGCGTCGACCAGGACGTCGCTGCGGCTCATGGTGGTGTTCTCCATCCGAGGGCGGTTTGCGGAAGGTGCTGCTCAGGAGTGCTGCGGGGTGCCGGGACGACTACGGTCCGAATTCCTGTCCGAATGATGGGACGGGGAGGGCAGTCCGGGGCGACCGGGCGGGGAGGGGCACGGCGTGGCGGCGACGGCCGGCCGGAGCGGCCGGGCTGGGTCACCGGAAGAATCGGCGGCGGGCATCAATTGCCCTGCCAAGACGCCGAATTAGCGCATTCGACACAGACAGGCGGCCACGCGGCACAGGTCGACCGCCCGCCGCTTCGTGAGATCCGTCTGTCGCTTCATGTCGACGATGCTAGGGACACCGGAGGCCCGCTGTCATTAGCGTACCGAATAGTGAGACCAAATGGCCTGAATGCTGAGATTTGGACTCCGCGCGGCCTGCAGCGCACCGCCCGGGGCCGAGCCGGGCCCGCCACGACGGCACACAACGGGCGGAAACGACACCGCTCCGCGACCCGCGCTGGACGGCGCGTCTCGCGGAGCGGAACGGTACGGCAGGGAACGGTACGGCAGGAAACGGAACGAGGCGCAACGGTCCGGCGGCCCACGATCCGGTGCGAGGCCGGGCCGAGCCGGACCGAGCCGGGCGGTCAGCCCAGCAGCTGCACGTCCTTGCCCTCGAAGCTCAGCCGGAGCCCTTCCGGCAGCGGCGTCGCGCCGTCCTGGCCCGCCAGCTTCAGCCCGGCCGGGAGCGAGTCCAGGGTGAAGCTCATCGGCTCCAGCTTCTGGTTGGTGACCCCGGCGAACATCCCGGCCAGCGGACTGAGCTGGAACCCGTCCGCGGTGACGGTGTTCCCCGTGTTGTGCACCGAGCCCTCCCCGACCTCGACGGGCCCCAGCGAGGCCTTGATCTTGCCGGGCCCGGCGTACGCCAGGGTCAGCCGGGAGCCGCCGCCGATCGGCAGCTTCGCCCCGTGCATCAGCTGGGAGGCCGGCGGCAGCAGCTGCGCGAGGTCCGCGTAGGTGATCAGTCCGCTGCCGGTGCCGCTGTCCACGGTGGCGCTCTTCATGCTGTCGCCCACCTTCACGCCGGACAGCTTGGCCGTGAACGCGTGCAGCGCCACCCGGCGGCCGCCGTCCCCGACGGTCAGGCCGTCGGAGGAGATCCGGACGTCGTCCAGCTTCATCGACAGCGCCTGGGTGAGGAACGGGACGCCCTCGATCGAGACGTCCGGCCGCTGGCTCATCCGGCCGCTGCTCACCAGCTGGTCGGCGGCCTCGTCCTCGGCCACCCCGACCGCGATCCGGTCGGCGGCGACCAGCAGGCCCGAGACCACCACCAGGCCGATCGTCGCCTTCAGCCATCCGCGCATCGCTCTCCCCCGTCGTCGCCGGTCGCCGTGGTCGTTCGGTCGTCGTCCGCCGTCCTCCGGCGGCACCGTCCGGCGCCGCCTTCCCGGGCCGTCGTGCGGCGGCCCGTGCGGCCGTCCCTGCCGGGGCGGTCCCGCACGACCGTACGACGTCCCGCCCCGGAGCATGGTTCCGGGGCGGGACGGGAGGGCCCACGGGAGGCGGGCCCAGGAGCCGGGCGCCCGCGCGGGCGGGTGTCAGCCGGCCAGCAGGTCGGTGGCCATCCAGATCAGCGGCGAGGCCACCGCCAGCGGCAGCGCCACCCCCGCCGTCATGTGCACGAACCGGGACGGGAAGTCGTACGCCGCGACCCGGCGGCCGACCAGCGCACCCAGCCCGGCCAGCACCCCCAGCGCCGGCGGCGCGCCGACCAGCAGCCCCAGCAGCACGGCCGCCACCAGGCCCAACACCGGGCCCAGCTGCTTCGGGCCGGGCAGCGGCGCCGCGGCGAGCACGGTGGCCAGTGCGACCGCACCCACCCCGGCCGGCACCCAGTCGGCCAGCAGCAGCGTGGTGCACAGGGCCGTCACCACGGTGGCCGAGCCGAGCACCGTCAGCGCGTAGAACCGCTCCTTCGGGTCCGAGGGGCGGAACGTCTGCAGCACCAGGACCAGCAGGAAGAACCCGCCGAGCGTCCCGACCACCGCCGCGACGCCGTTGTCGGCGTCCGCCAGCAGCACGGCCGCGTCCGCGGTGAACCCGGCCAGCGCGGCCAGCGCGATGCCCTGGCGGGCCGGCCACATGCCGTTCAGCCGGAACCAGCCGGCCGCCGTCAGCACCTGGAGCAGCACGACCACCAGGGCCAGCCCCACCTGGCCGAGCGCGGCCCCGCCGGCCAGCAGCGCGGCCGCGCCGGCGGTGATCAGCGCGGGCTGCAGGCCCGGGTCGATGATCGGCGAACCGGTCCGGCCCGCCGGGCCGGCGGCCGCCGGCGGCCGCACGGGCGGCGCGGGCTGCGCCGGCACGGCCGCGTACGGCGGCACGGCGGGGGCGCCGGCCGGCCCGCCGGGGGCGGCCGGGCGCTTGAGCGTCATGGTCGGCTGGTCGAGGCGCGGCGCCTGCGGCTGCTGCGGCTGCGGCTGCGGCTGCGGCTGCTGCGCGAGGGGCCCGGCCGGCGGCCGCCCCCCGGCCTGCGCCGCGGGCCGGGCGGGCGTCCGGGCGACCGGCGGCGCGCCGGCACCGCCCACCGGGGGCAGCAGGGTGGTCGCCGCCGCGTCGTCCATCGCCGGCACGGGCGGCAGCAGGGTGGTCGCCGCCGCGTCGTCCATCGCCGGGACCGGCGGCAGCAGGGTGGTCGCCGCCGCGTCGTCCATCGCGGGCACCGGCGGCAGCAGCGTCGTCGCCGCGTCGTCGACGGGCGGCACCTGGGCCTGCCCGTACCCCGGATGGCCGTAGGACGGCTGCGGCTGCGGGTACGGCTGGGAGTGCGGGTACGCGTCGGGCTGCGGCTGCGGCTGCCGGTGCCGTCCCGCCGGGTACGGCTGCTGGGCCTGCGGGGCCTGCTGGAACGGCTGCTGCCCCGGCTGGGCCTGCGGGTACGGCTGCTGCCCGTACGGCTGCTGCCCGTACGGCTCCTGCCGCCCCTGCGGGTAGGGCTGCTGCTGGTACGGCTGCTGCCCGTACGCCGCCCGGGGCTGCTGCCCCTGGGGGTACGGCTGCGGGTACGGCTGCTGCCCGTACTGCGAGTCGTGCTGCGGGTCGTGCTGCGGGTCGGCGGGCTGCGGCTGCCGGGGCTGCTGCGGCCACTCGCCGGGCGCGGCGTGGTTGGCGTCGTTCATGTCCGTCACGGCGCTCAGCCTCCCGCGAACGGCGGCAGCACCTCGACCGTGCCGCCCTCGGTGAGGGCCACGGTCGTGTGGTCCCGGCCGCCGACCTGCGCGCCGTCGACCAGGTACGAGCAGTGCCCGAGCAGCTGGACGAGCTTCGGCCGGTCCGCGTGCCGCTCCCTGACGGCCGCCAGGGCCTCCGCCAGGGTCGCCGCGTCGTACGGCTCCTCGGCCAGTCCGGCCTCGGACTTCGCGGCCGCCCAGTAACGGATCGTCCCGCGCACCCGGGCGCCGCTCGCGGGCTCGGTGGTCGCACCCATCGGGGCCACCCCTTCTCGTCGTCCTCGCCCGGCCCCGGTGCCCCGGTCCGGCCCACCACCGGAACCGCCGCCCGATCACCCGAAAGGTGGACCCGCGCGGCACCGCCGATGTGCGTCCCATGATGGCGTGTCCGCCGCCGCGACCGGCAATCGCCCTGGCCCCGCGGCCGCGGAGGACCGCTCGAAGCTGTGTCCAGGCTCACCCGGCGCGCGCCCGAAATCGCCCAACCGCCGGATTCGAGCCCTCCCGGTGCGGGAGGCCTTCGGCTATCCTCGACGTCCAAGAGGGATCCGGGCAGAGTCGCCCCCGGGTCCTTTTGTGCTTTCAGGACGCCAGTACGGACGTTCGTGCGATTCGTCGGTCCACCCCCGGCGCATCGCGGGACCGCCCCCGCCTCACCCGGCACAACGACGTGCCCCGGGCCGGCCGGGGCGTCGCCACCCGGCACCCGGGCCGCCGCCCGGAGCCGGACCAGACCGGAGGGTTCGCGGGATGAGCAGGGCAGAAACGGTGCGCCAGGGGTTGCGGGACCCCCGGCCCGCGCGCCACGTCCTGCGCTCCGGCCGATCCCCCGGTGCGTCCCCGGCGCCCGACCTCCCCCTCACTTCAGCACGTGCGCCATCCGGCTGTGGCGGCAGCCGCAACGCGACCGCGACGACCCGGAAAGGGGACTACCGGGTATGAGTTCTCTCCTCCTCCTCACCAACGCACTGCAGCCCTCCGCGGAGGTGCTGCCGGCCCTAGGCCTGCTGCTGCACAACGTCCGGGTGGCGCCCGCCGAGGGGTCCGCCCTCGTGGACACCCCCAGCGCGGACGTCATCCTGGTCGACGGCAGGCGCGACCTGCCGCAGATCCGCAGCCTCTGCCAGCTGCTGCGTTCGACCGGCATCGGCTGCCCGCTGATCCTGGTGCTCACCGAGGGCGGCCTGGCCGCCGTCACCGCCGAGTGGGGCGTCGACGACGTCCTGCTGGACACCGCCGGACCGGCCGAGGTCGAGGCCCGGCTGCGACTGGCCCTCGGCCGGCTCCAGGTCACCACCGACGACAGCCCGATGGAGATCCGCAACGGCGACCTCTCGGTCGACGAGGCCACCTACTCCGCCAAGCTCAAGGGCCGGGCGCTCGACCTCACCTTCAAGGAGTTCGAGCTGCTCAAGTACCTCGCCCAGCACCCCGGCCGGGTCTTCACCCGGGCGCAGCTGCTGCAGGAGGTCTGGGGCTACGACTACTTCGGCGGCACCCGGACGGTGGACGTGCACGTCCGGCGGCTGCGCGCCAAGCTCGGCGTCGAGCACGAGCAGCTGATCGGCACCGTGCGCAACGTCGGCTACCGCTTCGTCGTCCCGGAGAAGCCCGAGAAGGGAGAGCGCCCGGAGCTCGCCCAGCGCCCCGCGGCGCAGCTGGAGTCCTGACCGGCCGGCCGGGCGGGCCGCCCCCCGCCCGGCTTGTCCGGTTCGCCCCCCGGGCACCCGCCGTCCACCCGCAGGCAGCCCCAGGTCCCACTGCCGACGCGGACGCCACACGCGTAGACTCCCCCCGTGGCCAAAGTGACGCGCGACGATGTAGCCCGGCTGGCTGGTACCTCGACCGCGGTCGTCAGCTACGTCATCAACAACGGGCCGCGCCCGGTCGCGCCCGCGACCCGGGAGAAGGTCCTCGCGGCGATCGAGCAGCTCGGCTACCGGCCGAACAGCGTCGCCCAGGCGATGGCCTCCCGCCGGACCAACCTCATCGGCATGGTCGTCCCGGACGCCCGCCAGCCCTTCTTCGCCGAGATGGCGCACGCCGTGGAACGGGCCGCCTCCGAACGCGGCAAGCTCGTCCTGATCGGCAACTCCGACTACGTGGACGACCGCGAGGTGCACTACGTCCGCGCCTTCCTCGGGATGCGCGTCTCCGGCCTGATCCTGGTCAGCCAGGGCCCCTCGCAGCGCGCCGCCGAGGAGTTCGCCGCGATGGAGGGCGCCAAGGTGGTGCTGCTGCACCGCCGGCCCGAGGCCATCGACGACGTCGCCGTGGTCACCGACGACGTGGGCGGCGCCGAGGCCGTCGTCCGCCACCTGCTGGAGGAGCACGGGCACCCGTACGTGGCCTGCTTCGGCGGCCCGGTGGAGTCCCCCGCCCCCGGCGACCCGGTCATCGACCACGTCGAGGGCTGGCAGCGCGCCATGGACGCGCACGGCCTGCCCACCGAGCCCCACCTGATCGACGCGCCGTTCCACCGCTACGGCGCCTACGAGGTCGCGCTCGGCGTGCTGCGCTCCCCGGACCGGCCGCGGGCGATCTTCTGCTCCACCGACGACCAGGCGATCGGCGTGCTGCGGGCCGCCCGCGAGGTCGGCCTCAAGGTCCCCGAGGACCTCGCGGTGGCCGGCTTCGACGACGTGCCCGAGGCCGCGCTCGCCGACCCGCCGCTCACCACCGTCGCCTCCGACCGGGACGCGATGGCCCGGGCCGCCGTCGACCTGGTGCTCGACGACTCGCTGATGGTGCCCGGCTCGGACACCGAGCGGGTCCGCAAGTTCCCGTCCCGCCTGGTGATCCGCCGGTCCTGCGGCTGCAACGGCGCCGCACCGGCCGCGGCCGCCGAAGCGGAGTAGCGGGCTCCGCTCCACCGGCCGCCGGACACCACCTGACCAGGCTTTATGAGAACCCAACGGGCTTCTCGGGTCCTTCTGATCCGGTTCTCATCCGATCCTCATGCACCGGGCGGAGCTTGGTCGGCATGAGCGAACAGCAGCGGCACCACAGCGAGCAGTACGGCCCGTACGAGCCCCGCGTGGTCGAGGGCACCGTCCTCGGCAGCAGCACCGACGCGACCGCCTACGGTTACCGCGAGGACCACTCCACGAGCGGCTTCGACACCCCCACGCCGCCCCCGCCGATGCCCCCCGAGCCGCCCACCGCGGGCCGGCCGGGCGAGCCCGGCGACCACGGCGGGCACGGCCGCCGGGCCCGGCGCGGCCTGCTCCGCGGTCGGGTCGTCCTGGTCACCGCCGTCGCCGCGGTCGCGGCCGTCCTCGGCGGTGTCACCGGCGGGGTCGTCGCCGCCGACCAGCACACGTCCGGCGCCCGCACCGGCACCGTCGTCAGCCCCGTCGCGGCCCGCTCCGACGGCAGCGCCGACGTCCCGGCCATCGCCGCCGCCGTCTCGCCCAGCGTCGTCCAGATCACCGTCAAGGGCGCCGGCGGCACCGCCACCGGCACCGGCGTCGTCCTCGACGGCAGCGGCCGGATCCTCACCAACTACCACGTCATCGACACCGCCGCCGACGGCGGACCGATCACCGTGACCTTCAAGGACGGCTCCACCGCCCAGGCCACCGTCACCGGCACCGACAAGTCCCTCGACGCCGCCGTGATCACCGCCACCGGCGCCAAGAACCTGACCCCCGCCACCCTCGGCGACTCCTCCGCCGTGGCCGTCGGCGACCCGGTCGTCGCCATCGGCAACCCCGACGGCCTCACCGGCACCGTCACCTCCGGCATCATCAGCGCCGAGAACCGCGACGTCACCGTCCAGCTCGACGAGGGCAGCACCAGCAGCAACGGCGGCTTCGGCTTCCCCTCCCTGCCCGGCCTGCGCGGCAGCCTCCCGCAGCAGAACAGCGGCAGCACCACCACCTACAAGGCCTTCCAGACCGACGCCGCCCTCAACCCCGGCAACTCCGGCGGCCCGCTGATCAACGCCAACGGCCAGGTCATCGCCATCAACTCGGCCATGTACGCCCCCAGCGGCACCAGTTCGACCGCAGGCGGCGGCACCGCCGGCAGCGTCGGCCTCGGCTTCTCCATCCCCATCAACGACATCAAGCAGGTCCTGCCGAAGCTCGAAGCCGGCCAGAACCTGTAGGACCCTGTACGACGGACCACCGCTCCAGCAGGCCCTCCACCCGACGAGAAAGGGCAGCCGCCCATGACCCCGTCCGCCGACGACCGCACCCCCGCCGAGGCCGGCCACCCCTCCGCCCGGCTCCTCGTGGTCGACGACGAACCCGCCCTCCGGGACGCCCTGGAGAGCAGCCTCGCCTTCGAGGGCTACGAGGTCGCCACCGCCACCGACGGCTACGAGGCGCTGGAGTCCGTCGAACGGGACAAGCCCGACCTGGTCCTGCTGGACATCATGATGCCGCGCATGGACGGCCTCACCGCCGTCCGCCGGATGCGCTCCCGCGGCGACACCGTCCCGGTCCTGATGCTCACCGCCCGCGACGCCGTCGGGGACCGCGTCACCGGCCTGGACGTCGGCGCCGACGACTACCTCGCCAAGCCCTTCGAGCTCGACGAACTGCTCGCCCGCGTCCGCGCCCTGCTCCGCCGCAACGCCCTCGCCACCGAGGCCGCCGCCCGCGCCGCCGCCGAGGACGAGAGCGAGGTGCTGGCCTTCGCCGACCTGCGGATGAACACCGCCACCCGCGAGGTCACCCGGTCCGGCCGGCCCGTCGAACTCACCCGCACCGAGTTCATGCTGCTGGAGATGTTCCTCTCCCACCCCCGCCAGGTCCTCACCCGCGAACAGATCCTCAAGGCGGTCTGGGGCTTCGACTTCGAGCCCTCCTCCAACTCCCTGGACGTCTACGTGATGTACCTGCGCCGCAAGACCGAGCAGGGCGGCATGCCGCGCCTCATCCAGACCGTACGAGGCGTCGGCTACGCCCTGCGCCCGGCCGCCGGCGCCACGGCGTGAGCACCGTTCCTCCCCCTCCGCTGGTCCCGCCGCGCTCCTCCCGGCACCGGCGCCTCGCCCTCTGGCTGCGCTCCCGCTCACTGCGCAGCCGCCTCATCTTCCTCAGCGCCGCGGCGGTGGCCGTCGCCATCGCGCTGTCGGCGCTGGCGTGCTGGTTCATCGTGGAGAAGCAGCTCTACGGGCTGGTCCGCAGCGACCTCCAGAACATCCGGATCCAGCTGCCCCCGATCAGCAGCAACGACTGCGCCTCCACCCCGCAGACGGCCCTGCGGAACGTCCAGAGCAACGGCCGGCAGCCCCCGGTCGGCGCCCCCGTCCCGCGGGACACCCAGTACGTCCTGCTGAGCCCGACCAGCACGCCGCTGGTGTGCCTGCCGATGAGCGCGAGCAGGGCGATCATGGTCGAGTCGAGCGACAGCAACGCCCTGCACCTGAAGCCCGGCCAGTCGATCATCCGCGACGGCCACTACACCAACGGCACCCCGGCCATGGTCCGGATCAGCGCCGCCGGTTCCGAGGTCAGCGGGTACCCGACCGCGCTGGTCATGGTCGCCACCTCCACCCAGCCCGTCGAGGACTCGCTCCAGAAGCTCGCCTTCATCCTCGGCGGGGTGGCGCTCGGCGGCATCGCGCTCGCCGCCATCGCCGGCCGGCTGGTCGCCCGCTCCGCCCTCAAGCCGGTCGACCAGCTCACCGACGCCGTCGAGCACATCGCCCGCACCGAGGAGGTCGGCACCACCATCCCGGTGCACGGGGACGACGAGATCGCCCGCCTGTCGACCTCCTTCAACTCCATGAGCACCGCCCTCGCCAACTCCCGCGAGCGGCAGACCCGGCTGATCGCGGACGCCGGCCACGAGCTCCGGACGCCGCTGACCTCGCTGCGCACCAACGTGGACCTGCTGATCCGCAGCAACGACACCGGCCGCCCGCTGCCCCCGGCGACCAAGACCAAGCTGCTGGGCAACATGAAGGCGCAGATGCAGGAGCTCACCGTGCTGATCGGCGACCTGCTGCAGCTGTCCCGCCCGGACTCCCCCAAACCGGTCCACAACCCGACGGTGGTCGCCCTGCACGAGATCGCGGGCCGGGCCGTCGAACGGGCGAAGCTGCGCGGGCCGGGGCTGGTCTTCGAGACGGCCACCGACCCCTGGTTCGTGCACGGCGACGCCGCCGCCCTGGAACGGGCGGTGATCAACCTGCTGGACAACGCCGTCAAGTACAGCCCGCCGGGCGGCACCATCGAGGTCCGGCTCCGGCAGGGCGTGCTGACCGTCCGGGACCACGGTCCGGGCATCCCCCCGGACGAACTGCAGTACGTGTTCGACCGGTTCTGGCGCTCGCCGTCCTCCCGGCAGCTGCCCGGTTCCGGCCTGGGGCTGTCGATCGTGGCGCAGAGCGTGCGGGAGGCCGGCGGCGAGGTGTCGCTCGGCCCGGCCGGGGACGGCGGTCCCGGCGCCCTGGCGACCGTCCGGCTGCCGGGCGGGCCGGCCCCCGAGTAGGCCGGAAAGCAGGACGGGCGGGGCGCCCCGACAGCGCCCCGCCCGTCCTGTGCCGGCTCACGGTCAGTCGATGTCGCTGCCCGGGCCGATGACCTTGATCCGGTCCTGCGCCGGGGCCTTCAGCGGCGACGCCGCCGAGCTGTGGGCACCCAGGTAGGCGGTGAAGACGTCCAGGTCGGAGGCGCCGACGAGCTTGTCGGTGCCGGCCGCGAAGGCCGGGAAGCCGTCGCCGCCGCCGGCCAGGAACTCGTTGGCCGCGACGCGGTACTTGGCGGCCGGGTCGATCGGGGCGCCGTTCAGCCGGATCGTGTCGACGAGGACCCGGTCGGCACCGGTCTTGCGCATGTCCAGGGTGTACTTCAGGCCCGCGGACCCCTGCAGGATCTTCGGCGCGGCCAGGTTGGCACCGCTGACCTGCTGCTGGAGCAGCTGCACGAGCTGGGCCCCGGTCAGCGTCTTGACCTGCATCATGTTGGTGAACGGCTGGACGGTGAACGCCTCGCCGTAGGTCACCACCCCGTCGCCCTCGGCGCCGGTGGCCTTGTAGACCAGGTCGGAGCGGATGCCGCCGGGGTTCATGAAGGCGAGCTGCGCCCCGCCCTTGTCGGCGGCGGCGAGGCCCTCCTGCTGCGCGTCGGCGATCAGGTCACCGAGCGGCTTCTCCAGGTCGCTGTTGCCGCGGCCGTTGATGTCCGAGCCGATGTAGCCGATCGGACGGTTGGCGATCGGGGCGGCGAGCTTGGAGTAGTGGTCGATCAGCGCCGTCATGTCGGGCGCCTTCTCGACGGTGCGGCGCACCACGTGGTTCTCGGCCTTGACCGAGGGGCGCACGATCTCACCGGTGGTCTTGTCGAGCTTGAGGTCGATCTCGGTGTACAGGCGGCCGAAGGAGGCGGCACTGGTGACCGAGCGCGGCACGCCGTTGGGGTCGGGGATGGTGCAGGCGTACGCGTTGTGCGTGTGGCCGGTGACGATGGCGCCGATCGACGGGTCGAGCTTCTTGGATATGTCGACGATCGGGCCGGAGATGCCCTGGCCGGCCGGGCCGCAGTCGTAGTTGTAGACGCTGCTCGCCGGGTAGCCGCCCTCGTGGATCAGCGCGACGATCGAGTTGACGCCCTTCGCCTTGAGCTCGGCGGCGTACTTGTTGATCGTGGTGACCTCGTTGGCGAACTTCAGGCCCTTGACGCCCTCGGCGGTCACGATGTTCGGCGTGCCCTCCAGGGTGACGCCGATGAAGCCGACCTTCACGCCCTGGGACTTGGTCACCCAGTACGGGGCCAGCAGCGG
Source organism: Kitasatospora sp. NPDC101176 (assembly GCF_044768035.1). Lineage (NCBI taxonomy): Bacteria > Bacillati > Actinomycetota > Actinomycetes > Kitasatosporales > Streptomycetaceae > Kitasatospora > Kitasatospora sp. NPDC101176. Next base: position 23,194 of record NZ_JBIWPA010000044.1, on the reverse strand, counting down.
CTTGCCGGTCTTCTCGTCGGTGACGTTGGCCGACAGGTAGTTGAAGTTGGCGCCCTTGAAGGTGCGGCCCGGCTCGTAGCAGCCGTCGGTCGGGTGGCAGCCGCCCTCCTGCATCCGCAGGAGCTCCGCCGCGCCCTCGTCGAACTCGTGGTTGCCCACCGAGGTGACGTCCAGGCCGAGCTTGTCCATCGCCTCGATGGTCGGCTCGTCGTGGAAGAGCGCCGAGGTCAGCGGGCTGGCGCCGACGATGTCGCCGGCCGCGACGGTGATCGAGTCGTCGGCCGGGATCCGGGCCTGGCGCAGCGCCGTGGCCAGGTACTCGATGCCGCCGGCCGGGGTCGCGACCTCCTTGCCGGTGGCCGGGTCGATCTCCTTGATCGTGCCGGACGAGCCGGCCGGGGGCTCCAGGTTGCCGTGGAAGTCGTTGATCGCCAGCAGCTGGAGGTTGACGGTCTTGTGACGCTTGGCGTCGGCGGCCTGAGCGGCCGTCGGCACGGCCACCGTGCCGAACAGACCAGCGGCGGCGACGACGGCGAGCGCCGCACGGCGGGATCTGACGGTGAGCATGAGAGGGTCCCCTGCACCTTGGAGGAGGAGCGCCGGTTGTGGACTGGACCGGGCGTTCGGGCGATGTGTTGCGCCTGTGAAGCCTAGGGTCAACGCGCGTAGCTGTCAGGACGTTGAACGTAACGAGAGGATTACCTCCTGACGAACCGTCGCCGTCAGGGCGACGCCGGCGCCCGGGAACCGGCCTCCGCGCCCGCCCCCGCGGGCCGCCCGGGCCGGCCGCCGGCCACCCCGGCGAAGCGGCTCAGACCCCCGGCTCGGCCGCCAACTGCCGCTCAGCGCGGTCCCGTTCGGCCACCGCGTCCTCGGTCATCGCGCGGTCGGTGTAGACCAGCGGCCGCTCGGTCTCGGTGATGATGTGCTTGACCACCTGGACGTTGCCGTTGACGTCCCAGACCGCGATGCCCGGCGAAAGTGTGGGGATGATCTCCACCGCCCAGCGCGGCAGACCGAGCACCCGGCCGGTCGCCCGCGCCTCCTCGGCCTTCTGCATGTAGATCGTCCGGGTGGAGGCCATCTTCAGGATCGCCGACGCCTCCTTGGCCGCCGCGCCGTCCACCACGTCCGAGAGGTGGTGCACCACCGCGACGAAGGAGAGGCCGAGCCGACGCCCGAACTTCAGCAGCCGCTGGAACAGCTGGGCCACGAACGGGCTGTTGATGATGTGCCAGGCCTCCTCGACCAGGAAGATGCGCTTCTTCCGGTCCGGGCGGATCCAGGTGTGCTCCAGCCACACGCCGACGATCGCCATCAGGATCGGCATCGCGATGGAGTTGCGGTCGATGTGCGAGAGGTCGAAGACGATCAGCGGCGCGTCCAGGTCGATGCCCTCGGTGGTCGGGCCGTCGAACATGCCGCGCAGGTCGCCGTCGACCAGCCGGTCGAGCACCAGCGCCACGTCCAGGCCCCAGGACTGCACCTCGTCCACCGCCACGCCGAGCGACTCCACCGAGGACAGCTCGGGGCTGCGCAGGGTGTCGATGATGTCGTCGAGCACCGGCTGGCGGTCCGTCACCGAGGCCACCACGTGGGCGTGCGCGGCCTTCAGCGCGAACCCGGCCCGCTCCTCCAGACCCCGCCCCATCGCCACCTCGACGATGGTGCGCAGCAGCGACAGCTGGCCGGTCTGGGTGATCGCCGGGTCCAGCGGGTTGAGCTTCACGCCGCCGTCCCGGGCGGCCATCGGGTCCAGCCGGATCGACTTTATGCCCAACGCGTTGGCGATCAGGTTCCACTCGCCGACGCCGTCCTCGCCCTGCGCGTCCAGCACCACGACCTGCCGGTCGCGGAACCGCAGCTGCCGCAGCACGTACGTCTTCTCCAGCGCCGACTTGCCGTTCCCGGACTCGCCGAGCACCAGCCAGTGCGGGGCCGGCAGCTGCTGACCGTACAGCTGGAAGGGGTCGTAGACGTAGCCCTTGCCGCTGTACACCTCGCGCCCGATGATCACCCCGGAGTCGCCCAGACCCGGTGCGGCGGTGGGCAGGTAGACCGCCTGCGCCTGCCCGGTGGACGTGCGCACCGGCAGCCGGGTGGTCTCCACCTTGCCGAACATCAGGCTGGTGAACGCCTCGGTGAGGTTGCCGAGCGCCATGGGCGGCCTCCTGGTCTGGTCGGCGGGCGGTGGTGGTCGGACGCCGCCGGGGCGGGTCGGTGGGGCGGCTGGACGGTGGGCCGGTGTGGCGGTGAGCCGGTGTGGCGGTGAGCGATCGGACTGCGGGCGGTGCGGCGGCGGGGTCGCCGAACGGTCAGCGGCGGATGCCGGTGGCGAACGGCAGGGTGTTGACGAACGCCCGGTGGTGCTCCCGGTCGCACCACTCCAGCTTGAGGTAGCTCTTGCCGGCCGAGGCCCGGATCGTCCGCTTGTCCCGGGCCAGCGCGTCGGGGTTGCGCGAGGACACCGTGATGTAGCCGACCAGGTTCACGCCGGCCGCGCCGGAGGCCAGGTCGTCACCGCGCTGGTCCACCCGCCCGGTGTGCGCCAGGTCGCGCGGGTCGACCGTGCGGTTCATCTTGGCCGCGCGGCTCGCCTCCGCCTCGTCGTTGGTCTTCTCGGTCAGCATCCGCTCGATCGCGACGTCCGTCGGCTCCAGGTCCATCGTCACCGCGACCGTCCGGATCACGTCCGGGGTGTGCACCAGCAGCGGCGCCAGGAAGTTGACCCCCACCGGGGTCAGCGGCCACTCCTTGACCCACGCCGTGGCGTGGCACCACGGCTCCCGGGTCGCCGACTCACGGGTCTTCGCCTGCAGGAACTGCGGGTGGGTCGCGTCCAGCTCGGCCGGCCAGGCGTTGCGCCGGGACATCGCCTGGATGTGGTCGATCGGGTGGTCCGGGTCGTACATCGAGTGCAGCAGCGAGGACAACCGGGCCTGGCCCAGCGGCTGGCGCACCCGGATGTCCGCCTCCGCCAGCCGGGCGCAGATGTCGGTCAGCTCGCGCGCCATCACGGCCGCCAGCCCCTCGTCGTCCCGGGCCCGCCGGCCGGTGGCCGTCCGGCCCATCGCGTGCGCCTCCGCGGCCAGGTCGCGGGTGTAGTGCATGCAGGCCACCAGGTACGCCCGGTGCTGCTCCGAGGAGGTCGACACCATCGACTGCAGCTGGTCGTACGAGTCCTGCAGCCAGCGCGGCGCGTCGTGGTCACCGCGCCGCTCCACGTCCTTGGCGTGCGCGTCCGGATCCGCCGGCAGCGTCCGGGCCAGGATCTGCAGCCGGGTCACGAAGCCGTCCCCGTTGGCGACGTGCTTCAGCAGCGTCCCGAACCGGTCGACCAGCGCCTCCTGGTCCTCCGAGTCGCGCAGCCCGACGCCCGGGCCCTCGATCTCGATCGCGGCCGTCACCGTCCGCCGCTCCAGGTGCATCAGCACCCCGACCTCGTCCGGCCCGAACGGCGCGGTCAGCCAGCGCAGCCGCCCCACCCCCGGCGGCGGACCGACCTCCACCTCCCGGCCGTCCATCCGGGTGCCGGCGTCCATCACGTCCGAGCGCCACAGCGCCCGCCCGCTGCGGACCGTCCGGCGGTAGGTGCGGTTGATCTCCACCCACTTGTAGAACGTCCGCTTGCGGTACGGCACGTACACCGCCGCGATCGCCAGCGCGGGCAGACCCACCAGACCGCCGATCCGCAGCGGCAGGACCGGCATCAGCAGGCCCCAGAGCATGCCGAGGAAGGCCCCGAAGATGATCAGCACGATCTCGCCGGACTCCCGGTTCCGGCCGATCGGTGCGTTCGGGCGGGCCTTGCCGATCAGGTAGGTGCGGCGCTGGTGCACGTACGGCTGGGCGTACTGGGCCCCGTACTGGCCGAGCGGTTCGCTGCTCACTTACCCGTCACCCTCCCTTCGCTGGATTGCTGTCGCGGATCGGAACCGGGGCCTGCGGAGGCCCCGCCTGCGGCGGCGGGGCGGGCGTCCGGCCGGCGTGCGCCGCGATGCCCGGCGCCACCGAGCCGCCGCCCGCTCCCCCACCGCCCCCGCCGACCGCCTGCGGACCGCGGTCGCCGTGGGTGGTGATGCCCTGCTTCATCAGGTTCGCGGTGCCGTTGATCATCGCCGAACCGGCCGACACCGCGCTCGCCCGGGCGTGCCGCATGTTCATGATCTCGTCGCCGAAGCCGGGCACGAAGCGGTACACCGCGGCGCTCGCGAAGATCGACAGGAAGAGGATCGCCAGCCCCGACAGCACCCGCGCGAAGTCGTCGGTGGCCCCGGCCCCGGTCGCCACCGCACCCGCCAGGCCCAGGATGACCACGATGATCGGCTTCGCCAGGTCCACCGCCACCATCACCCCCGCCCACCGGCGCACGTGCTTCCAGAGCTGCTTGTCCACCAGGCCCGCGTACACCGCCGTACCCAGCAACGCGCCCACGTACAGCATCGCCGCCCGGATCAACAGCTCGATCCAGAGCACCGCCGCCGCCAGCACCGCCACCAGCGACACGATCACCAGGATCAGCGGACCGCCGCCCACGTCCCCCTTCTCCAGGGTGTCCGCGAACCCGCCCAGGTACGTCCCCGTGTCCGACTTCGTCCCCACCGCGATCGCCTTGGTCAGCCCGTCCGTCACGCTCACCACGGTGTACAGGATCAGCGGCGTGAACGCCGACGCCACCACGGTCAGCCACAGGAAGCCGATCGCCTCCGAAAACGCCGTCGCCAACGGCGCCCCCCGCACCGCCCGCTTCGTCACCGCCAGCAGCCACAGCACCAGGGTGACCACCGTCGACACGGCGAACACCACCGCGTACTGCTGCAGGAACGACGCGTTGGTGAAGTCCACCTGCGTCGTCCCGTCGATCGCGCCCGACAGCTTCCGCACCACCCACGCCGCCGCCTGGGCACACCCCTTGGCCAACGACCCCAGCGGATCCGTCACATTGCCGACGGTCCCGCTCCCGGGGAGCGAGCCCCCGGGCTTGGACGCGCAGTAGACATCGCTGCCCGGCAGAGGCAGGACGTCGCAGCTGTTGGTGGCCGATGGACTGGGGCTCGGCTCTGCGAAGGCCCGTGAGGCCAGGACGGCGAGACCGACCTGAACTGTCCCAAGGACGACGGCCAGTCGGCCGAGACGGGGAAGCCTCCTCCCGAACACACCGTCAACGCGCATAGCGGAAGCCTCCGAACTGCTCTGCGGATCCGGCGATCTCCTCGGCGGTGGCGGCCTGCTGATCACCCGGCATCGGAGCTGGGCCTGCCTTACGTGTGAAGTCGGTGAGCTTCCAGTCGCTGCCCGTCCAGTGGAGCGACAGCGCGAGCGTGAACCAGTTCGTCGTCACCGGCTGGACGGAGTGTTCGCCCGCGAGGCCGGTGAGGCCGGTGCACCAGACCTCGACCTTGGCGTCGCCGTCGTTGTAGCCGGTGGACTTCGTGCCGACCGGGACGGTGCGGCTGACGAAGGTGAGGCCCTTGGGGGCGCGTCCCTGGGCGTCGAGTCCGTAGCGGGCGGCGGTGTCGCCGCCGAACCCCTGGTCCAGGCGGGTCTGCAGGGCCGGGGCCGCGCCGGGGTCGGCGATGGTGGCGATGATGGTGTGCCGGCTGTCGGTGCGGAACATGTCCGCGGAGCCCACGGCGACCGCGTAGTTGGCGGCGGCGGACTGCGCGCCCGCGTCGGTGTGCGGGTAGCCGGAGCCGATGCCGTTGGTGGTGGTGCCGACGGGCTGGTCGCCGCTGGGGGCGGGGCCGGCGCCGGCGGGCGCGGTGGGGGCGGCGCGGTCGGCGGAGGGGCCGGTGGTGCGGGGGTCGGGCTTGTCGCGGTTGGCGATGGAGATGGCCACGACGAGGAGGGTGACCACGGCGAGGACGGTCATCAGGGTGCGGGTCGGGCGCGCCTGACGCTGGCTCGGCTGGGAGGCGGGCTGTTCGCCGACCGGCAGCCGCGTACGGGTGTGCGGCTGGTCGTCGGACAACGGCACGGCGGCCCTCCTGGTGCGGGGAGCCGGGTGGCTCCGGGGCCCCTCCGCCCGTGGGCGGGCGTGGACGGAGGGCGGGAACGGGGGTGGACGGCTCGCGGGCTGCCCGGGGCGGTCGGGGGACGGGGCCTGGCCTCGAACGGGCCCCGTCGGGCCTTGTGGGGCCCGGGCGGGCCCGGTGGGGCCTGGGGTTCGACCTGGGGTTCGACCTGGCTACTGCGCGCTACTGCTGTCCGATCGTCAGATCGCCATGCCGTAGACAATGGTGAACAGAGTGCCGAGTGATCCAATGATGAACACGCCGGTCAGGCCCGCCACGATCAGCCCCTTGCCCTGTTCGGCGCCGAAGCTGTCGCGCATCGCGGTCGCACCGATCCGCTGTTTGGCGGCTCCCCAGACGGCGATGCCGAGGCAGATCAGGATGGCGACGGCCATGATGACCTCGACCATCACGCGGGCCTCCGACCCGAGGGTCGCGAACGGGCCCCAGTCCGGGGCGATCCCGCCGATGATGGTGTCGATATTCGGCTTCTTTGGAGGGTCCTCGGCCAGGTGGCCGATCGCGTAGGTGTGCACGCTGCTCAGGTTCATTTCCATCTCACCGCCCGATCAGGCAAATTCAAGGGCCCTGACCCCGCCCGCGCGAAGGGTCGGTACCCATTCTTGGCCAGATCTGATGTCGACTTGGCTACTTCTCGCGGATTGGTCGTGAGGCATCGGACACGTACGCGAGGATGTCCACCGTACGAAGGATAGCGCTCACTCTTTGTATCTCTGATGATTGCGGTGAGCAACGCCTTCCGGAACACTTCGACTGACGATTCGTCGGGATGGTGCTGATGGTACTCCGGAAGGCCGGTACGGCCGCCGCCGCTGCGGGAGTTGTCGCCGTCGGTTTCGTCGGTCTGGTGACGATGGGGACGTATGCGGCGAGCGGGACGCCGCAGGCGTCGGCCAATCGCGCGGCGCTCTCCCCGGGAACGGTCCCGGCGGCCTACCAGGCGGCGATCCAGCAGTGGGGCGCGCTCTGTCCGGAGATCTCCCCGCCGATGCTCGCGGCGCAGCTGTACCAGGAAAGCGGATTCGACCCGAAGGCCCAATCGGGCGTCGGGGCGCAGGGAATGGCGCAGTTCATGCCGGCGACCTGGGCGTCGTACGGGACGGACGCCGACGGAGACGGGAAGAAGGACGTCTGGGACCCGTTCGACGCGATCGCCTCGGCGGCGACCTTCGACTGCGCGCTGGCGCGGGACGTCGCGAAGGTGCCGGGCGACCGGCAGGCGAACATGCTGGCCGCCTACAACGCCGGCCCGTACGCGGTGACCAGGTACAACGGGGTGCCGCCGTACAAGGAGACCCAGGGCTACGTGCGGAACATCCAGGCGATGGCCCGCAGCTTCACGGCGCCCACGGCGCCGGTGGAGGTGTCCGCGCAGTCGGCGGGGGCGATCTACTTCGCGCAGAGCAAGCTCGGCACGCCGTACCTGTGGGGCGGTGAGGGCCTGCCCTCGCAGAACGGGCGGTTCGACTGCTCCGGGCTGACCCAGGCGGCGTACGCCAGCGTGGGCATCACGCTGCCACGGGTGGCGAACGACCAGTGGTACGCCGGCCCGCACCCGTCGCGCGATCAGCTGCGGCCGGGGGACCTGGTGTTCTGGGCGACGGACCTGAACGATCCGCGGAGCATCCACCACGTCGGGATCTACGTCGGGGGCGGGTACATGATCAACGCGCCGCACACCGGCGCGGTGATCCGCTACGACAAGATCGACACCCGGGAGTACATCGGGGCGACCCGGGTCACCTCGGACGGCGCGCAGGCGCTGCCAACCCGGAACGCGGACGGTTCGGTGAGCGCCCCGAGCCGTCCGGGCGCGCAGGACCCGACCACGCCGCCGGCCGCCCCGGCCGCCGCCCCGGGCGGCGGCACCGCTCCGGCCACCCCCGCCCCGGCCGGCCCCGCCACGGCCCCGGCCGCCCGGCCCGCGGCGGCCGCGCCGCCCGCCCCGACCGGCCCGGGTGCCACCGGCGCCACCGGGACGGCCCGGCCGGCGGCGAGGGGTTGAGCGCTCCCGGCGGGGGACGTGTGAGTGCCCTGTGGACGCTGAGTCAAGTTTCCATAACCGCGCGTTTCCGTGGAACGCTGTGCACCGGCGATGACGTTGGTTCCGGTGGCCCACCGTCAGCTTCCCGCCCCGGGAGGGCCCCGGGCGGAACGACCAGGTGCAGCGGACCAGAAGGAGGTGCGGCGTGTCGACGCCGCTTGCCGACACGACCAACCCCGACCTCGGCCTGCTCTACGCCGTCAACGGCCTGGCCAAGCGCTCACCGCAGTGGCTGGACCACCTGGTCTCGTGGATCGGCGAGTACGGCATCCTGATCGGCCTGGCGATGCTCGGCCTGGTGGCCTGGCTGCAGGCCAGACGCCGCCCGGACGCGCCGGTGGCGGTGGCCGGGCTGCTCTGGGTGCCGCTCTCGGTCGCCATCGCCGAGCTGGCGAACCTGCCGATCGCCGCGATCGTCGACCGGCCGCGCCCGTTCGTGGACCACCCCGGGCTGCTGGTGCTGGTGGACGGCAAGGCCGGCACGCACTCCTTCGTGAGCGACCACTCGACCATGACGATGGGCGTGGCGGTGGCGCTGTTCCTGGTGAACCGCCGGCTCGGCTGGATCGCCGGGGGCCTGGCCCTGCTGCAGGGCTTCTGCCGGATGTTCATGGGCGTCCACTACCCGACCGACGTGATCGGCGGCTTCGCACTGGCCGCCGCCGTGGTGCTGCTGCTGGCGCCGATCGCGATGGCCGTGCTGGTACCGCTCTGCCACGCGCTGAGCCGCACGGCCGTCGCCCCGCTGATCCGGGCGGCGGAGCGCGGCGGCTCCGCCGCACCGCGCGGGCGGCGGCGCGGGCGCGAGCGGGGGGCGGTGCGCAGCGAGGAGCAGCCGCCGGAGTCCGACCTGGCGGCCTGAGCCGGCGGTCCGTTCCGGCGCCGCGGGTGCCGGGTGCCGGCGGCCGGCGGCCGGCCCGAGGGGGCCGCGGGCCCGTCGTCAGCCCGGCGGGGCGCCGGTCGCGGCGAGGTGCCCGTCCGCCTCGCGGCGGGCCAGGTCGCGCGAGCGGCGGGCCGGGGAGTACCAGCCGCAGCTGCAGGTGGCGAAGGCGAAGGAGCCGCGTTCGCTGACGGCGACGCGGTGTTCGGGCATCCGGGTGCCGGGGGCGGCCGGCAGCTCACTGTGCACGGGATTCACCGTAACGCGCCGGACGCCCGGCGCGCGACGCCGTCCAGGAGCCGCTCGGACGGGAGGGGCCGGTGGGTCCCGCGTAACCCTTTGCGGCCCAACTCGTTTGCCCGACAACAGCTCTGCCCACCCGGTGGTGTCCGGCAGGGCAGTCGGGCCCGAGGGGGTTGCGCGAGGATGAAGATGACCGACCAGCAGCGCGCCGGGCGGCCGGGTCGCCGCCGTCAGGTACCGCACCTGCGCTCGGCGGCCGGGGCCGCCCTGCTCGCCGTCGCCCTGGCCGGCCTGACCGCCGGGTGCTCGGCGGGCGGTTCCGCCGCCGACTCCGCGGACGAGCGGTCGGCCGCCCCCGACCAGCTCGCCGCGGACCCGCTGACGGCGGTGCGCAACGCGGCGGACATCACCGGCCGCACCGGCTCCGCGCACACCGCGACCGAGCTGGTCACCGAGTCGTCCGAGAAGAAGGCGGTCTTCTCGGGGACGGGCGGCTACGACTACGTGAAGCGGATCGGGCGGCTGGAGGTCCAGGTGCCCCCGGGCGCGGCGACCACCGGGAAGATCGTCGAGGTGGTCCTGCCCGGCACGGTCTACCTGCAGAACAGCGGCGCGAAGGTGCCCGAGGGCAAGTGGGTCAAGCTGGACGTGCGCCAGCTGCCGGACGGCAACCTGGTCAGCAGCGGGGCGACCGACCCGGCCTCGGCCGCGGGCGCGCTGCGCGGGGCGCAGAAGGCCGACGCGGTGGGCACCGAGACGGTCGACGGGGTGGCGCTGCACCACTACCGCGGCACCCTCGACCTCGCCAAGGCGGCGGACGCGACCGGTGGCCGGGGCGGGGACGGCCTGCGGATGGGGGGCCAGACCTTCACGGTGAAGGAGGTCCCGTACGACGTCTGGCTGGACGACCAGGGCCGGCTGCACAAGGTGGTCGAGGTGTTCACCTTCGCCGGGGTGGCCGGTTCGAAGGAGGCCAAGGACCAGGTGAAGGTGACCTCGACCACCTCGCTGACGGACTTCGGCAAGCCGGTGGAGGCGGCCGAGCCGCCGGCCTCGGACATCTACGCGATGAAGCCCTCGGAGAGCCCGAAGTAGGCCGTCCGGCCACTGCTCCGGCGCCGGGGCGAGACGGGGCGCCGCCGGCGCGGGTGGCCGTCCGGGGAGCGGCGGTCACCCGTTTCGGCGGCGCCGAGATGGCCCGTCCGTGCCATGTGGACGGGCCCCGAAGTGCCTAGGCTGGACGTCGGGTGGCTGCCGCCCGGGCTGGCGAGGCACTGAAGGGGTGGTGCAGGTGGTGTCGTCCACGGGCGGCCGCAGCGGCGGCCACGACGACGCGGCCCTCGACGAGATCGAGCTGGCCGGCGAGCTGATGATCGCCGCGACGGCCAGCGCCGGCGACCGGCTGCCGACCGAGCGGATCGACGAGGTGCTGCTCGACCGGGCCGAGCCCGGGCCGGCCGACGAGCCGACGGAGTCCGGCACCCGGTGACGGCCGTCGGCGCCCGGTGGCCGTCACCGGGTCGACAGGGGGCGGCTGGGGGCGCCGGGTCGGCGCCGGCCGCGGGGGCTCAGCTGCGCAGCAGGCGGGCGATCGCGGCCGTGGCCTCCGCCACCTTGGCGTCGAGCTCGGCCCCGCCCTCCTCGGCGGCGGAGGCGACGCAGTGCCGCAGGTGCTCCTCCAGCAGGGAGAGCGCGAAGGACTGCAGGGCCTTGGTGCTGGCCGAGACCTGGGTGAGCACGTCGATGCAGTAGACGTCCTCGTCGACCATCCGCTGGAGGCCGCGGATCTGGCCCTCGATCCGGCGCAGCCGCTTCAGATGGGCGTCCTTCTGCGCGCTGTAGCCGTGCGGGCCGTGGTGGGCGGCCGCGGCGGGTGCCGGGTCGGTCCCGGGCGCGCCGCCGGGCTCGGGCGCGTGGTCCGGCGCGGTGCGCGCTTGCGTCGTGGTCATCGGCCCGCCTTCGTCTGGGTGCCTGGTGGCTGCGTCGGCCACCAGTGTCCAACACCGGGGGCGTCCGTGGTGTTCCGACGGCCGACGCGGCATGTGCCGTCCGTCCGGGGGCGGCTCCGGGCGCTCCCGGAGGGGCCGGGGGCCGGGTTGAGCCGTCTGAGCGTCGCCCCGGTCCTCCGTCCGCACGACGGGGACGATCCGGGCGGGGTTCCGTCAGACTGGGCCTCAGGTCCGCACCCGGGCGGGCGGTCCGGGGCGGCCGGTGCCACGCCGAACGGAAGGGGAGGTTCCGACTCCGGGGGCACCACCCCGTTTGCGTGAATGCGCTCGGTTGCACCTAGCATCGTTCAGTCCCTACCCCGCACATCGGAGATTTCCGTGCGTTTTAGCCTGACCCCGAAGGAGACGAGCTTCTACGACATGTTCGCCGCGGCCGCGGAGAACCTCGTCGTCGGATCGAAGCTCCTGCTGGAACTGCTGGGATCAGACGTGTCGGCCCGCGCGGAGATCGTCGAGCGCATGCGCGCCGCCGAGCACGCCGGGGACGACACCACCCATGCGGTCTTCCACCAGCTGAACTCGTCCTTCATCACGCCCTTCGACCGCGAGGACATCTACAGCCTCGCCTCGTCGCTGGACGACATCATGGACTTCATGGAGGAGGCCGTCGACCTGGTCGTCCTCTACGACATCCAGACCCTGCCGAAGGGGATCGAGCAGCAGATCGAGGTGCTGGCGCGGGCCGCGGAGCTCACCGCCGAGGCGATGCCGAACCTGCGCACCATGTCGAACCTGACCGAGTACTGGATCGAGGTCAACCGGCTCGAGAACCAGGCCGACCAGATCCACCGCAAGCTGCTCGCCCACCTGTTCTCCGGCCAGTACGACGCCATCGAGGTGCTCAAGCTCAAGCAGGTCGTGGACGTCCTTGAGGAGGCGGCGGACGCTTTCGAGCACGTCGCCAACACGGTGGAGACCATCGCCGTCAAGGAGTCCTGACCCTCGTGGACACGGCTGCACTCATCGCCGTCATCGGCGTTGCGTTCTTCTTCACCTACACCAACGGCTTCCACGACTCGGCGAACGCCATCGCCACCTCGGTCTCGACCCGGGCGCTGACCCCCAGGGCCGCGCTCGCGATGGCCGCCGTGATGAACCTCGCCGGCGCCTTCCTCGGCAGCGGCGTGGCGCACACCGTCTCCAGCGGGATCATCGAGACGCCGAGCGGCAACCAGGGCATGGCGATCCTGTTCGCCGCCCTGGTCGGCGCGATCGCCTGGAACCTGGTCACCTGGTACTTCGGTCTGCCGTCCTCCTCCTCGCACGCCCTGTTCGGCGGCCTGGTGGGCGCGGCGCTGGCCGGCGGCACCGAGGTGATCTGGAGCGGAGTGATCGACAAGATCGTCATTCCGATGATCGTCTCGCCGGTGGTCGGCCTGATCGGCGGCTTCCTGGTGATGCTGGCGATCCTGTGGATCTTCCGCCGGGCCAACCCGCACCGCGCCAAGCGCAACTTCCGGGTCGCGCAGACCGCCTCGGCCGCCGCGATGGCGCTGGCGCACGGTCTGCAGGACGCCCAGAAGACCATGGGCATCGTGGTGATGGCGCTCACCATCTCCGGCCGCCAGACCACCGGCGACATCCCGGTCTGGGTGAAGATCTCCTGCGCGACGATGCTCTCGCTGGGCACCTACGCGGGCGGCTGGCGGATCATGCGGACGCTCGGCCGCAAGATCATCGAGCTGGACCCGCCGCAGGGCTTCGCCGCCGAGGCCACCGCCTCGACGGTCATGTACATCACCTCGTTCGTCTTCAAGGCACCGATCTCCACCACCCACGTGATCACCTCGGCGATCATGGGCGCCGGGGCCACCAAGCGGATCCGCGCGGTGCGCTGGGGCGTCGCCAAGAACATCGTGCTCGGCTGGTTCATCACCATGCCGGCGGCGGGCGCCGTCGCGGCGCTGATCTACTGGTTCGTCCACCTCTTCTGGGGCTGAGCGCCCCGGACGTGACAGGGCCCGCCCCCACATCTCGGGGGCGGGCCCTTCTTCATGCTCCACGGCGGCACCGCCATGCAGCACCGCGGAGCAGTCTCGGTCCCGTCGTGCGCGCCGGGCGGCGCGGGACGGGCGGTCCGGTCTAGCCGAAGCGGCCGGAGATGTAGTCCTCGGTCGCCTGGACCGAGGGGTTGGAGAAGATCCGCTGGGTGTCGTCCAGCTCGATCAGCTTGCCCGGCTGGCCGACGCCGGCCAGGTTGAAGAAGGCGGTGCGGTCGCTGACGCGGGCCGCCTGCTGCATGTTGTGGGTCACGATGACGATGGTGAACTGCGACTTCAGCTCGCCGATCAGGTCCTCGATGGCGAGGGTCGAGATCGGGTCGAGCGCGGAGCAGGGCTCGTCCATCAGCAGGACCTGCGGCTCGACCGCGATGGCGCGGGCGATGCAGAGACGCTGCTGCTGACCGCCGGAGAGGCCGGCCCCGGGCTTGTTCAGCCGGGTGTGGACCTCGTTCCAGAGGTTGGCGCCCTTCAGCGAGCGCTCCACCACGTCGTCCAGGACGGACTTCTTGCGCACGCCGGCGAGCTTGAGGCCGGCGATCACGTTGTCGTAGATCGACATGGTCGGGAACGGGTTCGGGCGCTGGAAGACCATGCCGACCGAGCGGCGGACGGCCACCGGGTCGACGCTGGCGCCGTACAGGTTCTCGTCGTCCAGCAGCACCTTGCCCTCGACCCGGGCGCCGGGGATCACCTCGTGCATCCGGTTGAGGGTGCGCAGGAAGGTGGACTTGCCGCAGCCGGAGGGGCCGATGAAGGCCGTCACCGAGCGGGGCTCGATGCTCATCGAGATGTCCTCGATGGCCTTGGTGGTGCCGTAGTAGGCGGACAGTCCGCTGACGTCGATGCGCTTGGCCATGATCGTTACTTCTCTCGCCCGCGGCCTGGGGGCCGCTAATGAATGCTGTGTCGTACGTCAGTCGGTCGTTCAGTGTCCGCCCTTGGGCGAGCGCCAGCGTGCGATGCCCCGGGCGATGAGGTTGAGCCCCATCACGAAGGCGATCAGCACCAGCGCGGCACCCCAGGCACGGGCGTAGCCGTAGTCGTTGTTGACCAGCGAGTACTGCTGCCAGATGTACATCGGCAGGGACTGCTGCGGCCCGTCGAACGGGTTGCTGTTGATGTAGTCGGCGCCGAAGACCAGCATCATCACCGGGGCGGTCTCGCCCGTGATGCGGGCGACCGCGAGCATCACACCGGTGGTGATGCCGCCGATCGCGGTGGGGAGGACGATCCGCAGGATGGTCTTCCACTTCGGCACGCCGAGCGCGTACGAGGCCTCGCGCAGCTCGTTCGGGACGAGCTTGAGCATCTCCTCGGTGGACCGGACCACGACCGGCATCATCAGGATCGCCAGCGCGAGGCTGCCCGAGAAGCCGGAGTAGTTGAAGCCCAGGGCGAGGTTCCACAGCGACAGGATGAACAGACCGGCGACGATCGACGGGACACCCGTCATGACGTCGACGAAGAAGGTGACCGCCTTGGCGAGCTTGCCGCGGCCGTACTCGACCAGGTAGACGGCGGTCAGCAGACCGACCGGAGCGGCGATGGCGGTGGCCAGCGCGACCTGCTGCAGGGTGCCGATCAGCGCGTGGTAGATGCCGCCGCCGGGGCCGGACTGGATGACGCCCTTCATCGAGTGGCTCAGGAAGTTCCCGTTGACCACCGCGATGCCCTGCTGGACGGTGTACACCGTCAGCGCGACCAGCGGGACGACGGCCAGGATGAAGGCGACCCAGACCACCGAGGTGGCGAGCCGGTCCTTGGCCTGGCGGCGGCCCTCGACGCGGGCCGAGAGGCCGTAGCCGATCGCCACGAAGAGCAGGGCGGAGATCAGGCCCCACTGCAGGTGGCTCTCCAGCCCGCCGACGGCGCCGATCCCGCAGCCGAGCGCGAGCGAGCCGGCGGCGACGGCGGCCGGGGCCCACTTGGGCAGCCGGTTGGCGGTCAGCGGCCGGCCGGTCGGCCGGGCGTCCGCGGGGACAGAGGCGAGCTCCGAGATCATGCGTTGGCCCCCGAGTACTCCTTGCGGCGGGCGACGATCAGCCGCGCGGCACCGTTCACCAGCAGGGTGATGACGAACAGGACGAGGCCGGAGGCCATCAGGGCGTTGCGGCCGGTGTCACCGGCCTCGGCGAACTTCAGCGCGATGTTCTGCGCGAAGGTGCCGCCCCCCGGGTCGAGGACGTGCAGCGAGAGGACGTTGCTCGCGGAGAGCACCACGGCGACCGCGATGGTCTCGCCGAGGGCGCGGCCGAGGCCGAGCATCGAGGCCGAGATGATTCCGGGGCGGCCGAACGGCAGCACCGAGGTGCGGATCATCTCCCAGCGGGTCGCGCCCAGCGCGAGAGCCGCCTCCTCGTGCATCCGCGGCACCTGGCGGAACACCTCGCGGGAGACCGCGGTGATGATCGGCAGGATCATGATCGCCAGCAGGATGCCGACCGTGAACAGGTTGCGCGGGGTGGTGCCGGTCTTGGTCTGGTCGAAGACGTACGTCCAGCCCAGGTACTCGTTCAGCCAGCTGGTCAGGCCGTCCATGTGCGGCACCAGGAAGAGCGCGCCCCAGAGGCCGTACACGATGCTGGGCACGGCGGCCAGCAGGTCCACCAGGTAGGCGAAGGGCTGGGCGATCCGGCGCGGCGCGTAGTGCGAGATGAACAGCGCGATCCCGATCGCCACCGGGACGGCGATCACCATCGCGATGATGGCGCTGACGATCGTGCCGAAGACCAGGACGGCGATGCCGAAGACCGGCTTCGGGGCGTCCGGCGCCCATTCGAAGGTGGTGAGGAAGTTGCCCTGGTCCTTGCTGAGCGCCAGGCCCGTCCGCCAGGTCAGGAAGCCGGCGATGGCGGCCATGATGACCAGCAGGAAGATGCCCGAACCCCGGGCGAGGTTCATGAAGATCTTGTCGCCGACGCGGCTGTCGCGCTTCCGGCGTTCCCTGCCTCGCGGGGCGGCAGGGGAGGATGAAGTCATTGTCTACTCCGGTCTGGTGGTGCCGCCCCGGAAGGGGGACGGCACCATGGCGGCGGTGCCCCGGACGTGGTGCTGGGTCAGTGCGTTCCGGTGGGGCGGCCGCGGCCCCCCTCGCTCACGGGGCCGCCCCACCGGTCGTGCCGTACGGTCAGGCCAGGGTCGGGACGACCGCGTTGACCTTGTCCGTCAGCTCCTTCGGCAGCGGGACGTAGCCCTTCTCGCCGATCGCCTTCTGGCCCGCGTCGCTGATGGTGTAGCTCAGGAAGGCCTTCAGGGTGTCCAGCGTGTCGGCCTTGTTGCCCTTGTCGCAGACGATCTCGTAGGTGACCAGGACCAGCGGGTAGGAGCCCTCGTCCTTGGTCGCGTAGTCGAGCGTCAGCGCCAGGTCGCTGCCGGTGCCGGCGACCTTGGCCTTGGCGAAGGTGTTGGCGGCGTTCTCGGCGGTGGCCGCGACCGGCTTGGAGGCGCCGGTGTTGATGGCGGCGCTCTTCAGGTTGTTGGTCTGGGCGAAGGAGAGCTCGACGTAGCTGATCGAGTTCTTGACCTGCTTCACCTGGGCCGCGACGCCGGCGCTGCCGTTGGCCGACTGGCCGCCCTTGGCCGCCCAGGTCTTGCTGGACGGGTAGGTCCAGGCGCCGCCCGAGGCCTTGGAGAAGTACTTGGTCAGGTTGTCGGTGGTGCCGGAGTCGTCCGAGCGGTGGAACGACTGGATGTCGGCGTCCGGCAGCTTGGCGCCCGGGTTGAGGGCGGCGATCGCCGGGTCGTTCCACTTGGTGATCTGCGAGTCGAAGATCTTGGCGGCGGTGGGGCCGTCCAGGACCAGGTTGTCGACGTTGTCCACGTTGTAGACGAGCGAGATCAGACCGCCGACCATCGGGAGGTCGATGCCCTGGCCGCCGGTGCAGACCGCCTTGGTCGCGTCGACCTCGGCCGGCTTCAGGGCCGAGTCGGAGCCCGCGAACTGGACCTTGCCCTGGGTGAACTGCTGGACGCCCGCGCCGGAGCCCACGCCGCCGTAGTTGACCGTGGTGCCGGAGCAGGCCGCACCGAAGGTGGTCTTCCACACGTCGATCGCGTTGCCCTGGGCGGTCGAGCCGGCGGCGATCAGCGCACCGGGCTTGCCACAGTTGATCGCCGCGGCGGCCGAGGCCGAACCGCTGGAGCCGTTGGACGCCGTGGTGTTGTTGTTATCGTCCGAGCCGCAGGCGGCGAGCGACAGCGAGCTGACGAGCGCCATGGCACCGATGGCGAGGGCCTTGGAGCGGCCGTTCCGCTGGAGCTTCACTGGGGTGTCCCTTTCTGTGGCATTGCCCGTCGCGCGGGCCGTGCGAGGACGGCGGAGCGCGGGTTTTGCTGTGGTCCGGGGCCCGTGCGGCCCTCCGGTAGACCCGAAGTTAGGCCGGGTAAGTGACACGACAGCCGGTCGCAAGTGAACGGGGAGTGAACCTCGAACGGATGACAGGAAACTACGTCAGGTAGTAACGGTTGCGTCACGGCAAGGGCGCGACGAGATCACTTCCGCCGTTCCTCCGCCGGCGGCACCCCGCCCGCCCGCACCGGCCGCGCCCCCAGGACCAGCAGCAGGGCGTCGACCAGCAGCCGGTCGCGCCCGTGCGTCAGCCGCGCGCGGGCCTTGCCCGCCGGCAGCCACTCCAGCCGGTCCACCTCGCGGTTCGGCCGGAAGGCCCCGCCCGACGGCACCGCCGCCCAGTACCGGACCTCCTTCGGCCGGCCCTGCACCAGGTAGTGCTGGGACGGCAGCTCCGGTCCCAGCACGCAGGAGTAGCCGGTCTCCTCCCGCACCTCGCGCAGCGCCGCCGCGACCATCCCCTCCCCCGGGTCGAGCTTGCCCTTCGGCAGGCTCCAGTCGTCGTACTTGGGCCGGTGGATCACCGCGATCCGCGGCCGCCCCAGCCGGCCGCTCTTCTTCGGCCGGCCGGGCAGCCACAGCACCGCGCCGGCCGCCAGGATCACCGGGGCGTGCGCCGCCCTCGTCGTGGGGCTGTCCTCTGCCCGCCCGGTGCTCAGGCGATCACGCAATTCAGGCCGTCCGTGGTGCGGGGGAATGCCCCCAGCCCTCGGCAGGGGGGAGGTCCGGCCAGCCGTCCGGGCCGGGCGACAGGTCGGGCCACCGGCGGCAGAAGGCGTACCGCGCCGCCTCCACCTCCAGTCGCTGATCAGCATGCACCACGCCCAGCACGTACGCGGTCGCCGGGGTGATCCGCGGCGTCCGCGCCGCCGTGGCCGCGGTCACCGCCGCGTCCGCCGCCTCCTGGTGCCGGCCCAGCACCGCGTCCAGCTCGTCCAGCTCCGCCGCACCCCGGCCGCACACCTCCGACGCGTACCGGGCCCGCTTCACCAGGATCCGCGTCCGCGCCCACGGGGCGTCGTCGGCCGCCAGCGCCGCGTCCGCGTCCGCCGGGCCCCGCGCCGCGGGCACCGCGCCCAGCCGGCGCATGCCGTCCCCGCCGTACGGCGTGGCGGCCCGCTGCAGCGGGAGCTGCTGGGCGCTGGCCGACAGGGCCGCGAACGCGGCGGCCGCCTGCGGCAGCAGCACCGCCGCCGCCCGTCCGCCCGCCGCCTCCAGCAGCGGGGCCTCGCCGACCAGCAGGGTCATCCGGTCCGCCAGCGCGTGCAGCCGGGCCGAGCGGAGCTCCTGGAGCACCGAGGAGTGCGCCCGGGTGCGGGCCAGGGTCAGCTGCCGGTCCAGCAGCGCCCGCGCCTTGGGCGCCCCGGCGTGCCCGGCCAGCATGCCCGTCCCCTCCGGGTCGCTGCCGCTCAGCGAGTCCAGCGCGCCCAGCAGGCGGGCCGAGCGGCGGACGTAGCCGGGCTCCAGGGCCAGCAGGTTGAGCAGCCAGCGCAGCTCGGTGCGCGACTCCTGGGCCCAGCCCTGCTCGAACAGCGTGCCGAAGGTGTGCAGCAGCCCGCCGACCCGCCGCACCGACCGCAGCAGGTCCGCGGTGCCGGCCGCCGGGACGACCGCGGCCGTCCCCGGTCTGGCGCCGACCTCGCCCACCGCCAGCGGCAGGGCGCGCAGGAACGCGCCCGCCTGGGCGGTGAGATGGCTGGAGAGGATGTCCCCGGCGGTCGCGGTGGAGGCCGCCTGGGCCGTCATCGGCGCATCGGTCATGGCGTGGTAGATCCCCGTTCCCCCGGGTTCGTCCCCCCGGGGCTGGTGGCCGACCGCTGGAGCTCCGGCCCGCGGGCATCGGGGCCGGTGGCTCCAGCGGCTCGCATCAGTGGTCGCGTCAGCGCGAGGTGGCGGCCCGGCGGCGCTGGCGCGAGTCGATGAGCAGGTCCTGGACGTGCCGCAGCGACCGGCCCTCGGCGTCCTGCGAGTGGCGGGTCCACGCGCCGTCCGGGCCCAGGTGCCAGGACTCGGTCTCGTCCGACACCCCGAGGTCGATCAGCCCGGACAGTTCGGCGCGGTGCGCGGGATCGGTGATCCGCAGCAGCGCCTCGATCCGGCGGTCCAGGTTGCGGTGCATCATGTCGGCGCTGCCGATCCAGACCTCCGGGTCGCCGTTGTTGCCGAACACGAAGATCCGGGAGTGCTCCAGGAAGCGCCCCAGGATGCTGCGCACCCGGATGTTCTCGCTCAGCCCGGGCACCCCCGGCCGGATCGCACAGATCCCGCGCACCCAGACGTCCACCGGCACCCCGGCCTGCGAGGCCCGGTACAGCGCGTCGATCACGGCCTCGTCGACGATCGAGTTGACCTTGAGCTTCACGTGGGCCGGGCGGCCGGCCCGGTGGTGGGCGATCTCGTTGTGGATCCGCGACACCAGGCCGTCGCGCAGACCGCGCGGGGCGGTCAGCAGGCGGCGGTAGGACTCCCGGCGCGAGTACCCGGAGAGCCGGTTGAACAGGTCCGAGAGGTCCGCCCCGACCTGCGGGTCCGAGGTCAGCAGCCCCAGGTCCTCGTAGAGCCGGGCGGTCTTCGGGTGGTAGTTGCCGGTGCCCACGTGCGAGTAGCGGCGCAGGGTGTCGCCCTCCTGGCGGACGACCAGCGACAGCTTGCAGTGCGTCTTCAGCCCGACCAGGCCGTACACCACGTGGCAGCCGGCCTCCTCGAGCTTGCGGGCCCACTTGATGTTGGCCTGCTCGTCGAAGCGCGCCTTGATCTCGACCAGCACCAGCACCTGCTTGCCGGACTCCGCCGCGTCGATCAGCGCGTCCACGATCGGCGAGTCGCCCGAGGTGCGGTACAGCGTCTGCTTGATCGCGAGCACGTCCGGGTCGGCGGCGGCCTGCTCCAGGAAGGCCTGGACCGAGGTGGAGAAGCTGTCGTACGGGTGGTGCAGCAGGACGTCCCGCTCGCGCATCGCGGCGAAGATGTCCGGCTGCGAGGCCGACTCGACGTCGGTCAGCCCGCGCGCGGTGCCCGCCACGAACTTCGGGTACTTCAGCTCCGGGCGGTCCAGCTCGGCGATGCCGAACAGACCGGTCAGGTCCAGCGGCCCGGGCAGCGGGAAGACCTCCGCCTCGGTGATGTTCAGCTCCCGCACCAGCAGGTCCAGGATGTAGGGGTCGATGGACTCCTCGACCTCCAGCCGCACCGGCGGGCCGAAGCGCCGCCGCATCAGCTCCTTCTCCAGGGCCTTGAGGATGTTCTCGGTGTCGTCCTCCTCCACCTCGAGGTCCTCGTTGCGGGTGACCCGGAACGCGTGGTGGGCCAGCACCTCCATGCCGGGGAAGAGCTCCTCCAGGTGCGCTCCCATCACGTCCTCGAGCGGGACGTAGCGCTGCGGCGAGGCCTCCAGGAAGCGGGCCAGCGACTGCGGCACCTTCACCCTGGCGAAGTGCTTGTGCCCGGACACCGGGTTGCGCACCACGACGGCCAGGTTGAGCGAGAGTCCCGATATGTACGGGAAGGGGTGCGCCGGGTCGACCGCCAGCGGGGTCAGCACGGGGAAGATCTTCTGCCGGAACAGCGTGTGCAGCCGGGCCTGCTCCTTCTCCGCCAGCTCCGGCCAGCGGACCACCTCGATGCCCTCGGCGGCGAGGTCCGGCAGCACCTCCTGCTGGAAGGCCGCGGCGTGCCTGGCCATCAGCTCCCGCGAGCGGGTCCAGATCAGGTCCAGCACCTCGCGCGGCTGCAGGCCCGAGGCGCTGCGCTGGGCGACGCCGGTGGCGATGCGGCGCTTCAGCCCGGCCACCCGGACCATGAAGAACTCGTCCAGGTTGCTCGCGAAGATGGCGAGGAACTTGGCCCGCTCCAGCAACGGGATCCCCGGGTCCTCGGCGAGCTCCAGGACCCGCTCGTTGAAGGCGAGCCAACTGCGCTCGCGATCGAGGAAGCGGCCCTGGGGCAGGGCGTCGAACTCCTGCTCGTCCTCGGCCGGCAGCTCGGGCGGTATCCCCAGCGCACTGGACATCCGGGCCGGCGGGGACAGCGCGGCAGAGACGGGGCGAGGAATGCTCATGGGCTCCAGCTCCTCCAGCAGCAGGACGGCGTCCGGACGCGAATGGCTCTGCGGGCCGTCGTCCTCACCCGTGGCCAGCGCCCACCCGCCGGGCGCGGTCCGTACAGGGCCGGCCGACGCGTGGCGGTCGACTCTGCACGAGCGAGACACTACGGACTTCATCCTGTGATCTTCGCGGCAGCAATTGAATCCACGGTAAACACCGCATGGCCAGGAGGAAAGCTGAGTCGGTCGGGGCAAGGGCCGGTGTCGTCCGACCCCTTGCCCCGGGCCGCCCGGTCGGGCTAGTGGGCCCGCCGGGACCGGCCACCGCTCCGCTTCCCGCCGGGCCCGCCGGGCCGTCCCGGCCGTCCGGACCGTCGGGGCTGTCCTGGCTGTCCTGGGTGTCCCGGCCGATTCGGCCTCGTCGGCCTAGTCGGACGCACCGACCTGGCCGGACGGGCCGGCCTGGTGGTGCACGCGGTACATGAGGTCCACCTCGTGGATGGTGAACCCCAGTCGTTCATATACCCGCACGGCGGCCGGATTGTCAGCGTCGACGTAGAGCAGCACGGTCTTCAGCCCGCGCTCGCCCCCGCCTGAGCCGGTCAGGTGACGGAGGCCGGCCGCGGTGAGCGCACGGCCCAGCCCGCTGCCCTGCTCGGCCGGGTCCACCCCGACCACGTACACCTCGCCCAGGGCGGGCTCGGTGGCGGTGGCGGGGTGCACCTTCGTCCAGTGGAAGCCGACCACCCTGCCGTTCCGGGTGGCCAGGAAGAAGCCCGCCGGGTCGAACCACGGCTCCGCCAGCCGCTCGGCGAGGTCCTGCTCCGTCCAGGCACCCTGCTCCGGGTGGTGGGCGAAGGCCAGCGCGTTCAGCCGCAGCCACTCCGCGTCGTCCTCCCCCGGACGGAAGGTGCGGAGCTCGACGCCCCCGGGGACGGCGACGGCCTCGGTCTGCGGCCCGGTGCGGCGCATCTGCCTCAGCTCGCGGACCAGCTCGGCGCCGTACGCCCCGGCCAGGTGCCGGGCCGCCGGATGACCGCCGTGCACCCAGAAGTCCACCGCGTCGCGCCCCGCCCGGTGGGCCTCCGCCAGCACCGCGTCCACCAGCGGACGGGCCAAGCCCCGGCCACGGGCCGCCGGGTCGACCACCAGCTCGGCGGCCGGGCGCTCCTGGATCTCCAGCTGGCCGTAGCCGACGACGGCCCCCGCGCCACCGGTCCCCGCCGCAGCGGGCCCGCCGGCGCCCTCGCTCTCGACGAAGTGGGTGACCGACCCGCGCGGCGTGTCCGAGGAACGGAGCCGGAGCCGGCCCTGCTCGGACACCGCGGCCCGACCGTCCACCACCTGGGCGTCCGCCAGGACCCGCAGGGCACCCTCGCGCTGCTCGGGCCGGAGCACACTGTTCGCCATGACCGTCGTCTGATCGTCCATGCCCTGACGATACGTCACCGGAAATGCAAAGAACCCCCGATCCGGAACGGATCGGGGGTTCTTTGTGAATGATTGTTCGGCGGCGTCCTACTCTCCCACAGGGTCCCCCCTGCAGTACCATCGGCGCTGTGAGGCTTAGCTTCCGGGTTCGGAATGTAA